>CAINHP010000237.1 GCA_903848905.1 uncultured Pseudomonadota bacterium | reverse complement strand
TTTTAATGTTTTCTTTTCTGACTTTGTTTCAGATTGAGTTGCATTGATATCGTCAGAATTTCCTGTATCACCAATATTTTTATAAGTAAATTTATATGAAGAATTAGTTGTATCCGACCCAGAATATTTTTTTGAAGATACACTATTTAAGGTAATTTTTTTATCGGAACTAATAAAATTATAATTACTTACTTCTGCTTTGCCAGCATTGATTACTTCTGCTTTGTCAGCATATTGATTTGCGAGCGGTAGTGACGATTTGATAGTGCTTTTTAATTTAATTGTTTGAAGGGTTGTTAAATTTGGATCGTATTTGTCCGCACCTTTTACAACCGCTAACCATTTTTCACTTGCATAATTTGCAATAACTTCGGCAAGTGAAGGGTCGAATGCAAGGTAATTATTGATCGTGTCATCAAGATAAACACTATCAACTTGCCCCACTGTTCCAATATTATCTAACAAAGCAGATCTGCTCAGCATTGTTGCTATATCAGTCGAAGTATCTGTAGTACTGAGTTTAGAAAAATCCTCAGGCGTAAATTCACCATCTCCTGATCCGAAGTTGCTAGTAGCAGTGATTTTTTTAAATGATGTTGTCATTATTTAATCCTTCGATGTAATAAATGTGAAAATATATTAGCAAAATATTGTCAATTAAATTAGCTTTTAAAATTAATCATTTCCAACCTAATTGTAACATACCGTCCAAACCCCAACCCCAAAAACCCACCCGCACAGTGTGTAATCTGCCGTTACGTAACCTGTTGAAAAATAGTTTCAAAGCTAAAATAGCCAAAATCAAAAATTACTATAACACCTACACGTTAAAAATTCCGCTTTGAAATTTGAGTTATACGGAGTTTTAGATTTGAGGGATAGAATATCAAAATATTTAACATTCTACCCGATTTTTTTTCTAATGCGCCTCGTCCCAATTATCGCCAACACCCACATCAACAATGAGTGGAACATTGAGTTCTGCCGCACCGCTCATTAACGATTTTATTTTTTCAACCGCCACGTCAACGTCTTGCGCGTTAATTTCGAATACCAATTCGTCATGCACTTGCATAATCATTTTGGCATCAATTTCACCGCGTAGTAGCCATTCGTCAACGCTGAGCATAGCACGTTTGATAATATCAGCGGCAGTGCCTTGCATTGGCGCGTTGATCGCGGTGCGCTCGGCATATTGGCGTAGAGCGGCATTGCGCGAATCAATTTCAGGTAAATATAAACGTCTGCCAAATAACGTTTCAACGTAGCCTTGTTCTTTGGCGAGAATGCGTGTGTCGTCCATGTACTTTTTGACACCGGGATAACGTGCGAAATACGCATTGATATAGGTTTGTGCATCACTGCGCGAGACATCAAGTTGCTTGGCGAGTCCAAACGCAGACATTCCATAAATAAGGCCAAAATTAACGGCCTTTGCTTTGCGACGCAAATCAGAGGTCACGTCACTGAGCGGGACATTAAAGACCTCGGCGGCAGTGGCGCGATGGACGTCTTCACCTTGTGAAAAAGCGGTGATAAGTCCTTCATCGCTGGCTAAATGGGCCATAATCCGCAATTCAATTTGTGAATAATCAGCGGCCACAATTTTATAGCCTTCGGACGCAATAAACGCTTGGCGGATTTTACGGCCCTCGGGACTGCGAATGGGAATGTTTTGCAGATTTGGTTCAGACGATGACAAACGACCTGTTGCGGTCACGGCTTGATGATAAGAAGTATGCACGCGCCCTGTTTTGACATTGATTTGCTCAGGCAGTTTATCCGTATAAGTGGATTTTAATTTGCTCAAACTACGATGTTCAATAATCAATTTTGGTAATGCGTAATCTTCCGCAAGCTCTTGCAAAACGGATTCATCGGTTGAGGGTTGGCCTTTGGGCGTGCGTTTGATGACGGGAATTTGCAATTGTTCATACAAAATCGTTTGGATTTGCTTGGGTGAATTCAAATTAAAATGATGTCCCGCTTCATCATGGGCTTTTTGCTCTAAACTCATCATTAGGTGCGCAAGTTCCATGCTTTGATGAGCCAGTAAATTATCATCAATTAATACGCCATTACGCTCAAGTCTGGCGAGAACCGATAGAAGTGGCATTTCAAGCGTATTATATAAATTGAGTAATTCGACTTGTGCTTGGAGTTTTGCCTGAAGTGCATGATGCAATCGAACACAAACATCCGCATCTTCAGCGGCGTAATGCGCCGCCGTTTCAATAGCGACTTCAGAGAAATTGAGTTGCTTTGCACCTTTGCCGGCGACTTCTTCGTAGCTGATGGTTTTTAAATTCAAATATTTTTGCGCGAGAAAATCTAAATTATGTTTTCCCGTGCTGTCGAGAACATACGACGCCAACATGGTGTCGTCTGTTATGCCTTGCAATGTGATGCCATGATTAGCGAGAACGTGATAATCGTATTTGAGATTTTGCCCGACTTTATGTTTATTTGGATTCTCGAGTAAGGGACGCAGTTTTTCTAAAACAATTTCACGATTGAGTTGGGTAGGCGCTTCGGGATAAGTATGCGCTAACGGTAAATAAGCGGCTTCACCTGTTTGCACGGCAAAGGATAAGCCAACGAGTTGGGCCTGCGTGTAATCTAAACTGGTTGTTTCGGTATCAATAGCAATTAACGCGGATTGTTCTAAACGCACGATCCATGCATCAAGTTGCGCCATGGATAAAATAATATCGTAATGTGCGGTTGCGGTGGTTTGCAGATCGCTTGTCGCCTCTGTGTCAGACGGGGTATCTGTCTTAGGTATAACGGTTGACGTATTTTTCGATAAGCTATTGAGCCAAGCAGAGAAACCAAATTCGACAATTAATTCTTTGAGTTGCTCATCATGCACAGGACGACGTGTCAAATCTGCCATGTTATAGGGTAATTCTAAATCACAGCGAATGACAGTGAGTTGCTTGGCAAGGGCAAGTTGTTCTAAATTGTCGCGTAAATTTTCACCCACTTTTCCTGTGATTTCATCTGCGTGGGCGACTAAATTGTCGATGGTGTCGTATTGCGCTAACCATTTTGCGGCTGTTTTTGCGCCAACTTTAGGAACGCCAGCAATGTTATCTGAACTGTCGCCTACGAGTGCAAGGTAATCAGCTATTTGATCAGGGCGAACGCCAAATTTTTCAAACACACCGTCAACAGTCAATTTCGTCTTGCTCATGGTGTCTTCGAGCGTAATGTGTTCGTTGACGAGTTGCGCCATATCTTTATCGCTTGTGGCGATGATGACATGATGCCCTTGCGTTTTGGCATAGCAGGCTAAAACACCTAAAACATCGTCTGCCTCAACGCCTGATGCGCTAATAAGCGGAATACCCATGGCGCGAATCAGCGCATGGAGTGGCTTGATTTGACAGCCTAAATCAGACGGCATCTCTGTGCGGTTCGCTTTATATACAGGTGATAATTCGTGGCGAAAGGTTTTTGTTTTGCTATCAAAAACGACGGCAACATGCGTAGGATTGTAGTCAGCAAGCAACTTTCGCAGCATATTGGACACGCCATAAATGGCATTGGTTGGCTCACCTTTTGCGTTTGTGAGCGGAGGAATAGCGTGATAGGCGCGAAAGAGAAATGAGGAACCATCAACAAGAATTAAGGGGGATGTCATAATTTTTTTGTCATTTTAAAAGAAACATAATGCACATTGTAAACGTTAGCACTGTAACATCGTGTAAATTCTGCGATAATACACGTTAATCGCAAATAAGTGACGCTATGGGAATGGCGTACTTTTTTCATTTTTCATTCAATTAACCTTACTAACTATTATGAGCGAAAAAAAATATAAACCCTGTGATTTGGTTATTTTTGGCGGTCTGGGCGATTTATCGCGACGTAAATTGTTGATGTCTTTATATCAACTTGATAAATCTAATTTGCTTGAGCCGCAAACGCAAATTATTGCCGTTGACCGTTTGCCTGAAACACGTGAGAGTTTTACACAAATTGCGCATAAAAGTTTGCTGGAATTTTTGAATGAATCACTTGATGACGTTGTTTGGGCGAGATTGTCTGCGCGGTTTAATTATTTACAGCTAGATATTAGTAATTTAGATGAATTTAAAAAATTAGGCGCAGTGCTAGATCAAAAAAATCGCGTCACGGTAAGCTATCTTGCGATTCCACCATTTTTATTCAGCAATATCTGTAATGGTTTGAAAAAAGCAAAACTGGTCACAAAAGAGGCACGTATTGTAATGGAAAAGCCAATCGGACACGATTTGGCGTCTTCACAAGTCATTAACGACACCGTGCAAAGTGTTTTCCAAGAATCGCAAATTTACCGTATCGATCATTATTTAGGTAAAGAAACGGTGTTGAATTTGCTTGCGCTGCGTTTTGCGAATTCAATTTTTACGACTAATTGGAGCCATAGTACGATTGATCATATTCAAATCACGGTTGCGGAAGAAGTCGGTATTGAAGGTCGTTGGGATTATTTTGATCATTCCGGTCAATTGCGTGATATGTTGCAGAACCATTTGCTACAGATTTTGACCTTTATCGCCATGGAGCCGCCTGTTAATTTGGAAGCCCAAAGTATTCACAATGAAAAAATCAAAGTGTTGCAAGCACTCCGCCCAATTGAAGATTACAACGTCGGTAAACGCACCGTGCGTGGGCAATATGCTGCCGGTTATATCAAAGGCAAGGAAGTAGCTGGGTATTTAGAAGAAGAGGGCGCAAATACTGAAAGTACTACTGAAAGTTTTGTGGCGATGCGCGTTGATATTGATAACTGGCGTTGGGCAGGTGTGCCGTTCTATTTGCGAACCGGTAAACGTATGAGCTATAAGCGAACTGAAATTGTTGTCTACTTTAAACAATTACCCCACAATATTTTCAAAGACAGTTTTTATGATTTGCCACCGAATAAATTGATTATTCATTTACAGCCAAAAGAAGGCGTGGAAATTGAAATTTTAAACAAAGTACCCGGAATTGATGGTTCGATTCGTCTGCAAAAAAATAAATTAGATTTGAGTTTTTTAAATCAAGACAAAAAACACGTGTCGGGTGGCTATGAGCGTTTATTGCTTGAGTCAATGCGTGGAAATAATACGTTATTTATTAGCCGTGAAGAAACAGAACAAGCGTGGACTTGGGTTGACTCTATTCAACGCGCTTGGGGAAAATTAAGCGATACACCAAAACCTTATCCCGCCGGAACATGGGGACCCAATTCAGCCGATGCACTTTTAGCGCGTGATGGCCGGACTTGGGAAGATTAATTTTTGTTGTATTCAAAAATAATGAAAACTAAAAAAGAGAGCAAATAACTATGAACCCAATTATTCAAAGTGTGACGAATGAAATTATCGAGCGAAGCTATCAGACGCGCTCGGCTTATTTAAAACACGTCGATACTTATTCAAAGAAAAAACCACAACGTGTTGGAATGGGATGTGCGAATTTAGCACACGGATTTGCAGCGTGTAGCGATGATGAAAAAGCAGATTTAACCGCTGAAAGCAAAGCTAATATTGCGATTGTGACATCCTATAACGATATGCTTTCAGCGCATCAACCCTATAAAGATACGCCAGATTTGATTAAGGAAACCATTCGCAAAGAAGGTGGCGTTGCTCAGGTGGCGTGCGGTGTTCCCGCTATGTGTGACGGTATTACCCAAGGTCAAGCGGGCATGGAGTTGTCGCTATTTAGCCGTGATTTAATTGCGATGACAACCGCCATTGGTATGAGTCACAATATGTTCGATGGGGGTTTATATTTGGGCGTATGTGACAAAATCGTTCCCGGACTTTTGATTGGTGCGTTGAGCTTTGGCCATTTGCCCGCAATTTTTGTACCTGCTGGACCCATGCCAAGCGGCCTTTCCAATAAAGAAAAAGCCCAAGCACGTCAAAAATATGCGTTAGGTGAAATCGGTCGTGAAGAATTATTAGCGGCTGAATCAGCGTCTTATCACAGCGCGGGAACTTGTACGTTCTACGGTACAGCGAATACGAATCAAATGATGATGGAAATGCTTGGTTTGCATTTACCAGGTAGCTCATTTGTAAATCCTTACACACCACTGCGTGATGAATTAACAAGAGAAGCAGCGCGTCAAATTCTCAAGTTCACTGATTTAGGCGATGATTACCGCCCTCTTGCGTATGTGATTGATGAAAAAGCGATTGTTAACGCGGTTATTGGTTTGCTTGCAACGGGTGGTTCTACCAATCACACCATGCACTTAGTTGCGATTGCACGTGCATCGGGCATTAATTTGAACTGGGACGATTTTGATCGTTTGTCAAAAGTGATTCCATTGCTTGCTAAAGTGTATCCAAACGGATCAGCTGACGTGAATCATTTCCATGCAGCGGGTGGTATGGGCGTGTTAATTAACGAATTGTTAAATAATGGCTTAATGCACGAAGACACGATTGCGGTTGCTAATAAACGTGGCATGTCAAATTATTGTCAAGAACCTCGCTTAATTGATAACAAACTAGTGTGGGAGCCTGTGCCCGCTAAACCATTAGATTTAACCGTATTGAGTACGGTCGAAAAACCCTTTGCAGAAAGCGGTGGATTACATGTTATGCAAGGTAATTTAGGGCGTGGCGTGGCGAAATTATCTGCTGTATCAGCCGATCACCAAATCGTTGAAGCACCTGCGGTAGTCTTTGATGATCAAGAGGATTTCCTTGCTGCGTTTAGACGCGGTGAGCTCGAAAAAGATTTTGTTGCTGTGATTCGTTTTCAAGGTCCACGCGCAAACGGAATGCCTGAATTACATAAACTCACACCACCCATGGGTGTTTTGCAAGATAAAGGATTTAAAGTTGCATTAATTACGGATGGCCGTATGTCTGGCGCATCAGGAAAAGTACCCTCTGTCATTCATTTGTGCCCTGAATGTGAAATGGGTGGGCCACTTGCGAAAGTGCATAATGGCGATATTATTTCACTTAATTTGCAAACTGGTGATATTAACGTCTTAATGGATAATGATGAATTTAATGCGCGTGTTCCAGTCCCCAATACTGCGCGTAATCATCACATGGGCATGGGGCGTGAAATGTTTGGACATTTCCGTTTAGGGGCGTCATCGGCCGAAACCGGCGCGTCAAACTTGTTTATTGTGGATTAATTACTTCATTTTTTCGTAGGCGATGCCTTTGTCGCCTACGATTTGTTCCGTATTATGTCTATCCGCTTTTTCTACTAAGAGCTCATTAATCTGCCGTAACATTTTAATTTCACCGCTTTGTTGTGCATTGATTAGTATCTGTTTTTCAAGATTACTTTCAACTTGTATATTTTTTGTACATTGGTTTGTATCAGAAAATAGCGAACAAAAATTCTGATTCGCCTGTATACCCGTGTTGTTGTCGCCTATTGAATTAAAAACATTTTTGTCATCTGATCCAAATAATTCCTTTAGATTTTCATCAAATAACGCTGCAATTTTTTTCAGTTTAGGCAGACTCAGATTAGTATAACCTCGTTCAATATTGCCATAACCATTTGGCGACATACTGAGTCGATGTGCCATTTCTTCTTGCGACCAGCCTTTCTGCTGTCTCATAAAGCGTATCTTTTCATTAATTAACATAAGTACACCTTTCACAGAACCACTTCATAAAGCACATAAAACGTTGAACACATGTTTATTTAACACACATGGTAGGTAAACCTTAACATATTTAAAGTTATTATGTACGTCTTAATATCTGTTTGAAAATATAGAGTGATCATGCAATGAATCATACACAGTATTATGAGTATTTTGCCTAGTTCGGTTTGGTGGATTTACTGTTTTATAAGGGTATGCTTGCCATTAACTTCATTAATCAAAATACAGGAGTGGGGATATGTGTAATAAAGACGAGATGCAAGAATTGATTCAAAGTTTCACTAACCTTCCTGAGATGTATCAGCAGAATGTATTAGGAATTGTCCGCGACAAAATTCAGTTGTATGAAATGCAAACGAATGTTGAACAACTTCGTAATGGGTTAGTTGTGGGTTTTAAGGCAACTGAAAGTCAAAACCATTCTGAAGACAACGAGTTGTAAATAGTGACCATCAAATCGATAAAATCGAAAACGAAGATATTCGCGTCGTCTGACTCGATGTTAAATGCAATCATTAATACGCCACAGGAATTATCATGAATAATAAAATAGACGAACGAGCAGCGATTAAAAAAGTGACTGCATCAATTTATTTTCTGCAAATATGCAGTATTTTACTGGCGGGACTTCCAATGTTAGTTGGCGTTGCGCTTAACTTTTTACATAGAAATGATGTGCAGGGTACATGGCTTGAGTCCCATTTTGATTGGCAAATCAAAACGGCGTGGATCACGATTGCTGGATTTTCCATTGGCGGCATGACGTTTGGTTCAGTAATCAGTTTGGTTGCGATTGTCGGCACAGTTGCTTATCTCGTATTTCGCGTGACGGAAGGTTGGAGTGCTTTAAGAGCAGATAGAGCTATTGGCGAGTAATGGCTTGGATGGGGTTCACTATTTTTTGATGCATGAGATACATTTCTTATGGGCAAGATATTGAACGTTTGAATAGATGACGGGGTCGAGGAATCATTCTTTTAGTCTATCAA
>CAINHP010000236.1 GCA_903848905.1 uncultured Pseudomonadota bacterium | reverse complement strand
ATTGTCACGCCGAGTAATCCACCAATCGGCTCAACTAATCCTGTTAACGTTGCAATGCCCACTGCCTTCCACTTATTGTACCCAAGACCAACTAAAGGCAATGCCACGGCTAAACCTTCTGGAATATTTTGTAAGCTAATTGCTCCCGCTAAAACCAATCCATTTTTAATGTCACCAGAGCCAAAACTCACACCAACTGACATCCCTTCGGGAAAATTGTGGATAGTAATGGCTATAATAAAGAGCCAAACTTTTTTCAACGAATCCAGATTTTCTTCAGACAGTGAATCAAAATGTATATGTGGAAGCTGCTTATCTGCATAATGCAAAAAAAATGCGCCAATCATCATGCCAACTGAAACAATATAAACGCCCTTCCCCGTCCATAATAAATCCCCATAATGCAGTCCGGGCACAAGCAATGAAAAGGCCGTTGCTGCCAGCATAACGCCCGCTGCGGCACCCAATAAGCTATTGAATACGTTACTTGAAATTTCTTTTAGCCAAAGTGCCGGCAACGCACCAATACCGGTAGCCAATCCCGCTACAATACTCGCTAAAAAGCCAATCACCACTACTTCGCCAAAAAACACATACAGTAAACCGAAAACGAGACACTGCAACGCTAAGAACAAACCAAACCAAATGCCGTAACGTTGAAATGGCGGCAGACTTTGTATTTTTTGAACATGGGGATGACTTTGAACACAAGTCCATTGATTTTCGACATTCAGCTGAAAACGACGCATAAGTGAAACAGAGGTGGACATAGCATTTTCCTTACTAGTGACAAAAAGAAAGGCCGCGACATGAGCGCGGCCGAACCATTCTCTTTAAATTTAAAGAGGTAATACTAAATCAAATAACGGGATGTGACCATTTCCAATTTTGGATTTCAGGCATATCCTCACCGTATTTAGAAATATAGTGTTTATGGTCACTCAATTTATTGCGCAAGGCTTGTTTTAGATAAACAGCCTGATCTTTTAAGCGCGGTACACGATCAATTGCATCCATCGCTAAATGATAACGATCAACGTCATTCATGACCACCATATCAAAGGGTGTTGAGGTTGTACCTTCTTCTTTATAGCCACGAACATGCAAATGCAAATGATTAGGACGACGATAAGTCAATCGATGAATCAACCAAGGATAACCATGATAAGCAAATACTACGGGGTTATCGGGTGTAAATAATTCAATGAAATCTTCGTCAGACAACCCGTTAGGATGCTCCGTATTGGGTTGAAGTTTCATTAAATTCACCACATTAATCACGCGAATTTTTAAGTCAGGAATTTCATGACGCAAAAAATCCACTGCCGCAAGTGTTTCAAGTGTTGGCACATCACCCGCACACGCCATGACCACATCAGGCGAATGCCCTTTGTCATTACTCGCCCACTCCCAAACACTGACTCCCGCTTCGCAATGTTTAACGGCTTGATCCATGGTTAGCCATTGAGGCGCTGGCTGTTTACCTGCCACAATCACATTCACATAATTACGACTGCGCAAAACGTGATCGGTCACTGATAAAAGAGTATTGGCATCAGGTGGCAGATAAACACGAATCACTTCTGCTTTTTTATTGACTACATGATCAATAAATCCGGGATCTTGATGTGAAAAACCATTGTGATCTTGTCGCCAAACGTGCGACGTAAGTAAATAATTGAGTGACGCAATGGGACGACGCCACGGAATTCTATTGGTCGTTTTGAGCCATTTTGCATGCTGATTAAACATCGAGTCAATCAAATGAATAAACGCTTCATAGCAAGAGAAAAAGCCGTGACGCCCTGTCAGCAAGTAACCTTCAAGCCAGCCTTGGCAAGTATGCTCACTTAAAATTTCCATCACTCGCCCGTCCTGGGATAAATCGGTATCTTCAGGCAATATTTTTTCCATCCAAACACGCGATGTTGCTGAAAATACATCATCCCAACGATTTGACGAGGTTTCATCTGGCCCGAAAATGCGGAAGTTTTGCTGTTCATGATTGTCTTTCATCACGTCACGCAAGAAAGCACCCATCACACGTGTGGCTTCTGCTTCAATTGCACCAGGCTGTGCTACATTAATAGCATAATCGCGGAAATTAGGAAGTCGTAAATCACGTAGCAACACCCCACCATTTGCATGAGGATTATCACCAATTCGATGTTGGCCAGTAGGAGCAAGTTCTCTTAACTGCGCTAAAGGTGCGCCATTTTCATCAAATAATTCTTCTGGTTTATAGCTTTTTAACCAATGCTCTAAAATGGCAATATGAGCAGGATTTCCCGCTAAGCCCGACAAAGGCACTTGATGCGAGCGCCAAAAATCTTCTGTCTTTTTACCATCCACGCTTTCAGGCCCCGTCCAGCCTTTAGGGGTACGCATTATAATCATTGGCCAGCGTGGACGCTCAAGCGCTTTTGTATCCGTTGCGCTGCGCCATGTATGCTGTATATGATGGATTTCAGCTAAACAGGCCTCTAGAACAGCCGCCATCTTAGGATGAACAAGTTGCGGATCATGTCCTTCAACAAAATGAACATCGTAGCCATACCCTTCAAATAATTTAACTAACTCCTCTTCGCTAATACGACTAAGTAGCGTTGGATTGGCAATTTTATACCCATTCAAATGCAAAATAGGAAGCACCGCGCCATCACGCGCAGGATTTAAAAATTTATTTGAATGCCATGACGCTGCCATCGGCCCAGTTTCAGCTTCACCATCGCCAATAACACAGCAGGCAATTAAATCAGGATTATCAAAAACATTCCCATAGGCATGCGATAGCGCATAACCCAGTTCACCACCCTCATGAATGGATCCCGGTGTTTCGGGCGCAACGTGACTTGGAATACCACCTGGGAAAGAAAATTGATGAAATAACGCTTTCATTCCCTCTTTATCAAGAGAAATATTGGGATAATACTCGCTATACGTTCCTTCAAGCCACGAATTAGCCACCATTGCAGGGCCGCCATGACCCGGACCACAAATAAAAATCATATTTAAATCATGCGTTTTAATCAATCGATTGATATGCACATGAATAAAATTGAGTCCTGGCGTAGTTCCCCAATGCCCAAGCAGGCGCGGCTTGATATGAGATAGCGCTAATGGCTGAGTTAATAAGGGGTTATCAAGCAAATAAATTTGTCCAACTGACAAATAATTCGCCGCTCGCCAATACGCATTCATTTTAGTTTGTAGCGTAGGGTCAAGTTTAAAATTGTACGTTTTTTCCATCATTATTCCTCAAAAGTTCAACCAACTTACTAAAATTTATTTTTTAAAAAGATGAATTACATCAAAGCAATGTATTTTTAATACCTAACTATTTTTCAAATTTCAAATATGATCTATATGCTCACGATAGCCATTCTATCTAACAAAAATGTCAATCAAACTTCAATCTCTAAATAAATTTTGCTTTATATTCTAAAGGTATTAAACAACAAGGTTTCATTGATACGCAACCCTTGATTTATGTAGGGTTTAAAATCTATAAGCGCAACACCATCAAAAGGTATTTATCTCAAAAAAACAAATTAATCAGGATGCAATTTGCGTTTTTTTGTATATTTTCATTTTCAAAGAGCATACTTCGATATAATTATCCTAATGATTATCACTTTTTGGTCGATAAACGATGATAGCGTGTAAAAAGTTTGAATATACTTATTCAGAGGCAGGAATATTGTGTTTATTCATTTTTTTACAAAAAAATACTCTGCACAAAAAATAGACAATTTTAGGAGCGTTAAAAATGGCGACACCAAAAACCACTGGATCTTTGACAGTCAAAAGCACTAGCACTATTGCCACCGCACTTGATTATTCAGCCGATTTCACGACAAAATTTACCTATACCGAGTCCACTGGTGCTGGCGCAAACGCTTTTACAATTCATAGCGATACAACCGCTGTTGCCCTTTCTCTAAAAGGCACAAGTGACGACGTACTGATTATTGATGGATATTCGGGTGATTACACGGCTAAGTTATCCGGTACAAAGTTGACGCTCGACAATAACAATCAAATAATTACTGTTGCCTTAGCTGCAAAATCCATCGTTAAGTTGAAATTTTTGGATGGTAGTAAAGAGGTTAATCTCACCGAAAAAACATTGGGTGGTGATTCACTGATCACTAAAACGGGTGTTTTGCATATTAATGGCGTTAGTTCACATGAGTCAACGTCTGTCACAACGGCTGTCAAGGCCGCGTTAACGGATACAACCGTAACCCCTAACGTACCTTATAAAACACTTCTTGCCGCTATTAATTCAAATGATACTGTTGTTACAACTAAAGCACTAACGGATAAATCCGGAAGATCTTATGCCACAGTGGATGCGGCTATCACCTCCAACGATGCAGCCATAATAACTCAAGCGCTAATAGATACTTCCGTTACGCCTAATGTATCTTACCCAAACCTTAATGCGGCTATTATTTCAAATGATAATACGATTATTTCACAAGCGCTTACAGGCACTAATTTTTCTACTATAGCTAGTTTAATTTCCGCCTACAATAAATTCGCTTCTCAATCCTTAACATCTTTTAACATTGAAGCGTTGACCCCAGCAACAATGCTTCCTGCGAGTACCGTTTCTGTAAGTGAAGGCGCAACAGCCTATTTCAAAATCAGCTTAACAAATCGTGTCACTACTGGAGATTACAGCGTAAAAACAATGTTAACTGGGACGATAGCAACTCCTGACAGCGATTTTGTGAATTCGCTTACACTTGATAACGCTTCAATTGCAGCAGGAATCAGATTTAATCCTACTACTGGCATATTAACTATTCCAGCCTCTTCTCAATCCATTAGTGCCATACTGTCTACCACTATAAAAAATGACATGGTTTCGCCAGAAGTAGGTGAAAAAATTAATTTAGCCATATCTGATGCACAGGGAGCATCTGTCGCATCACTCGGAACCACTGACATAGCAAGCGTGACTATTTTAGATGTTCAACCACCTACATTTAGTGTCACACCGAATACAGGTCCTGTGTTAGAAGGTGCGTCGACAACCTTTACAGTTAAATTGGATAATCACGCTCTGGGTGCATACAGTGTTAAAGTTGCATTAACCGGTAATAATGCAGCTGATTTTTCTGCGCTCACACTTGACCCTACCACACCTGCAACGATTAAATTTATCAAAATTGACTCAACTACTGGCATTTTAACTATTCCGGCTGATTCAAAAACCACAAGTGTTAAATTCAATACCAATATTCTTACAGATATTATTGCCGAAAAAACACAAAGTAGCGTCACGCTTGCTTTGTCACAAGATACAACAAATTCAGTAAATGCGAATACGGTTATTACACCAGCAACTAGCTCTACAACTACTGTTATTACAGATATAACTCCCGCATTTAGTGTCACAGCAGGTTCATCTACTGTAGATGAAGGAAAAGCAGCGAGTTTTATCGTATCATTAGCGAATGCTACGACAGGCGATTACACAGTAAATTTAGCCGCAACAACATTAAATTCAAGCTTTTCAAATACCTTAGCACTTGATTCAACCAACTCAAATACGGGCATTACATTTGCTGGCGGTATATTAACAATTCCTACCAAAACGATCACCGACGCAAATACAGCTAAAACACCTATTAAAGCAACCCTTACATCATTAACAAGTCCAATTGATAACACTTCTATAAGCCTTGTTTTATTAAATCCAACTGGAACAAATGTAGCTACAGCACGTGTTGAGTCCACACCGATTACAATTAATAATGTGTCTGCGACTTTGCTTACCACCGACATAAACACGATTATCACTCTTGATAACAGCAACACGCTAATTATTGGAACCGCACTTACTTTAAATACAGGTGATAGTGTTACTGACAAGAGTGCAACCGATAACGATGTTATGAACATCACTACAAATACTTGGCCAGCAACTACATCAACAGCAAAAGCGCTTTCTATCGATGGTATTGAAACCATTAATTTAACGGCCTTGGACACGATTAATGTAGATTTGTCCTTGCTTAAAAATAATAAATATTTCAATGTAAAAGATTCAACTGCACCGGTTACACTCACAAACATACCAAATGCGACTATAGTTTTAGGGCTAGGTGGGTCACAGGTTAATAAACTTACTGCACAATTCACAAAAGCTTTAGTGAAAACAGCTGATTCTCTAGAAGTCACCTTAGATAAAGCCAATAACGCTGACTTCACACTTAAAACAGATCCAGCTGACAAGCCTTTTGGATTTGCAGAATTAAATGTTCAAAATGTCAGTACATTAACCAAATTTGAGGCAAACGTTCCAACATTAACTATATCTGGAACGGGTGCGTTAACTGTTGGTGATACAACTACTAGTAAAGGTTTAGTCGGTGTTACAGACATTGAATTGACTAATACAGGTGCAATTAAACTTGGCAAAATTGGGACTACCGCGTTAACCCCTGCTACTTCAATCGATAATGGCTATCTTACTACATTCAAAGCACCAACTAACACAGGTGGCATTACCACAGGTCTTATTCAAGGCTCTACTGGTGGCTTTACAATGCAATTAGGCTCAGGCGCTGATAGCATAAGCGTACAAGATAATACTACCCTCTCGACCAATATTAACGATATGAGATTAGGTGCTGGAAATGACTCTTTAACATTCACAAAAGGCACAAGCGGCAATACTTACATTTCTGGTGAAGACAACGATGATAAGATTAATATTATTGGAACCGGATCTTTAACATCAATTGATACAATCGATGGCGGAAATGGTAACGATACTATTATCGTAGGTGTTGGTGGCACATTCTTTATAAATGGTGGAGCCGGTGCTGATGTTATTAACGATGGAGCAGGTTCTAATGTTATTGATGGCGGAGCAGATTCAGATACCATAACTGGCGGTGTAGGTAACGATACCATTACAGGTGGCGCTGGCAGCGATACTATTTATGTAGATAGTGGTAATGATACAATTACAGATTTCACAATAGGCAGTGACAAATTAATTATTAGCTCTGGTGCTAAAGCCTATGTTTACGCTTTAGGTATTGCGGATTACTCGAAAGACGTGACTAATTCGGGCACATTAGATATTGACCGCAGTCGAACTTATGAGGGAAAACCTGTAACAGCAGATGAAACCATCACTGGCTCAAGTGGTACTGACTTAATTAAAGGTGGCGCAGGAAATGATAACATTACGGGTGGTTTAGGTAATGACGCTATTACTGCTGGAGCAGGCATAGATACGATTACCGATTTCAAAATTGGTGAAGATACATTATCAATTATTGCTGGTGCAACAGCTCATGTTTATGTTTCGACAGCTGTGACAGGAACAACGCTCGCAAATTACAACACGGTCAATAGTGTCAGCAATTTAGGCACATTGTATATAGATGGAACAACAACTTCTACTGGTTTAACTGTAACAGGCGCTGAAAACATCACTGGCTCTGCTGGAGCGGATTCAATTATTGGTGGTTCGGGTAACGATACCATTACCTTGGGCTTAGGTAACGACACAATTACTGCAGCTTTAGGCAATGACATCATTACAGACTTTTCGCCTATTAGTGACAAATTAATCATTAGTAATGGAGCTAGTGCAACTATTTATACTTCTGGCACTGCAGATTTTTCGACCTCCGTTACGAATTCAGACACGGGAACATTAATCATTGATGGCAGTCGAAATCATCTTGGGGTCATGGTCACTAATGCTGAAAATACAACCGGTTCAACTGGTGCGGATGTGATTTATGGTGGCTCAGGTAATGACACTATAACTGGTGGCCTTGGTAATGACACCATCGATGGTAAAGAAGGTAGCGATAATATAATAGTAAACTCTGGCACAGATACAATTAATAATTACTTACCAAGTACTGATACATTAATTATTTCCTCTGGAGCCATTGCCCATGTTTATACATCGAATTCAAACAGTTATGCAGCCGTAACTAACAATGGAACTTTATATATTGATGGCATAGATGCTGGTGGCACACAAAGTATAACTGGCTCTAACGGAGCAGATTCCATTGTTGGTGGTGGATATAACGATACGATTACAGGCGGCGATGGTAATGACACAATCTCTGGTGGGTCAGGTCGTAATACCATAACTGTCGATAGTGGCACAGATACCATTACAGACTTTTTATTGTCGTATGACACATTGATTGTAAATTCAGACGCAATCGCACATCTTAATGCTTTCACGAATAATTCGAGTGCCACTGCTGACTATAGTAAAAGCAACATCACAAACTCAGGAAAATTATATATTGATGGTTCAAAAACCTACGATGGCAATCTAATTACAGTCGCTACAGAAATAAAAGGCTCCAGTGGTGCGGACATCATTGTCGGAGGAAGTGGCAATGACACAATCTTCGGCTTTTCTGGCAACGATACCATAACTGGTGGGGCAGGCAATGATATCATCACAGTAGGTAATTTAAAAACAGACACCATCATTACAGACTTCAATCCTATTTTAGATAAATTAACCATTACTGGTCCAGTTTCTGATGTTTACCCAATAGCTCGCGTTTACGTTTACGCTTCAGGTACAGAGAATGGTGATATGAGAGCTGTTCAAAATAGAGGTTATTTATACATAGATGGCTCAACCACAACTAATGCAAAAAACATTACTGGCTCAAACTTTTTAGTAGAACCGATTCCCAGTTCAGGTGGCAAAGATTCAATTGTAGGTGGATCAGGTAATGATACTATTACGGGTGGAACTGGTATCGACACATTAACTGGCGGTGCGGGTGCAGATACTTTTGTATTTGGCATAAATGATTCTCCTTATACCGCACCAGATAGTATTACTGATTTCACAAGCGGTACTGATTTGATTAGATTTGCCGGAGCGGTTGTATTTAATAAAGTCACTCCTGTTACTGGAGTTGGAGTTACAGTTAATGACTATGGATTTGCAACATTTTATGATCAAATCAATCCAATCGATTCTTACTCAAAGAAGGTTTCCGCTTTACAAGCATCGACTACAAACGCAGCTCAAACCGTAACATTATTTGTTGATGGTTCTGATACTTATGTATTCTTTGCTGGCGCAACAACGAGTACAACAGATGATCAAGTCATTAAATTAACAGGGGTAAGTGGAAGATTCTTTGATGAGATAACAAAAGTTAACGATACTGATATTGTCATTAGT
>CAINHP010000235.1 GCA_903848905.1 uncultured Pseudomonadota bacterium | reverse complement strand
ATTTCCAAAGCGTAAATAAATCCAGCTTAAAAAAATAAGCAGAAATAATGACGGCAGAACGAATAATACCCCAGCGACAATTCCACCAACTGTTCGATGCATTAGCCAACCTAAGTAAGTGGCTAATTGTTGAGCTTCAGGACCAGGAAGCAGCATACAATAGTTAAGGGCGTGTAAAAAACGATTCTCTGAAATCCATCGGCGTTTTTCGACTAATTCGTGGTGCATAATGGCAATTTGTCCAGCAGGGCCGCCAAAACTGACAAACCCTAATTTAAGCCAAAAACCAAATGCTTGCCAGAAACTCACCGATATTGGAAGAGATGCATTTTGCGAAATGGTGGATGCGTTTTTCATGGGTTTATTTTTAAAATAGAGGAATAAAACGTTAAAAAGGGACTTTGACGGTATAATAACACTCAATAAAGCACATATTCATTGAAAGAAATAGTTAACTTCAATCAACTGAAGAGGATTGGTGTTAATTATACAAAGAAAATGTTAGGTTACGATTGCAAATGGTTTTTTCTTAAAATAACAGACTAAAATTTACGATGTTTTAAATAGGGGGGGATATTATGAATGAATCAAAATTTATAGCATCTATTTATCAAGAACAAAAATCCAATGATGTTCCGCAGACAATCTATCAAGGTTTTAGAAAGATAGATCCTATTTCTATGTACAAAAATAGTTTAAGTACCTTCCCTCTATATCGTGTTGCTGCAAGACTTGAAAAAAATCCAAAAGTTAGCGAGCAAGTTTTACTCGCTGAAAAATATGAGTTGCATCACGACCAAAAATAACACATCGGTTATTGTTAAATCTCATTACTTTTTTCGTACGTTTTACGCTGTTTTTTGATAAATATTGCCTAATTTTCCAAGTTTACGTGTAAAATTCTCGTATGTGAGCGTTTTCGCCAATTACCAAATTCTCAATTCAAATATGATTTCACACATCCCTCGCGTTATGTATTTACGCTGTTAGCGCAAGCTAATTGCATTGATGAAGCTTTAGCGCAGTCATTAAAACACATGGTAGGTTTTCGTCATATTGCGGTGCATGATGATAAAAAATGACAATTACCCATTACGTTAAATCTCATTACGCAACATTTAGACGAATTTATACAATTTTCATCTGCTATTTTAAAAAAAGATAATTCCTAAAATTTTTGGAGTAAAACATGAACAAGCCTAAAGTATTTATTACGCGACGCTGGCCGACGTCTGTAGAAGAAAAACTGCGCAATTTATACGATGTGACACTCAACGAAACAGATCGCCCATTGACAGTCGATGAATTTAAAGCGGCATTGCAAAGCTATGATGCGGTGTGTCCGACGGTTTGTGATTCGTTTCCTGCTGAGGTTTTGAATGTTGAAGATAAACGCTGCAAAATTTTAGCGAATTTTGGAGTGGGGTATAACCACATTGATATTCCTGCCGCAAAAGCGAATGGGTTGATTGTGACCAACACGCCTGATGTACTCACGCAAAGTACGGCTGATATTGCCATGACGTTGCTTTTAATGACAGCGCGACGTGGCGCAGAAGGGGATCGTTTGGTTCGTGCTAAAAAATGGACGGGATGGTGTCCAACGCACATGCTCAGCTCAAACGTGACTGGCGCAACGTTAGGTCTCATTGGTTTTGGTCGTATAGGCCAAGCCATGGCGCGTAAAGCGCATCATGGATTTGATATGAATATTATTTATTATAATCCCAGTGCGGCAAATGAATACGTCACGCAGGATTTGCAGGCTAAGCGTTGCAATAGCGTAGAAGAAGTGTTGGCGCAGGCGGATTTTGTCTCGTTGCATTGCCCTGCAGGTGCCAATACAAAGCATTTAATCAATGTGCAAACCTTAACATTGATGAAACCGTCAGCGCATTTAATCAATACCGCGCGTGGCGATGTGGTTGATAGTGTTGCACTTTGTGAGGCGTTGAAAAATAAACAAATTGCGGGCGCAGGCCTTGATGTGTATGAAAATGAGCCACATATTTACGAAGGCTTTTTAGCATTAGAAAATGTTGAACTTCTGCCACATTTAGGCAGCGCGACACTCGAAACGCGCACTGCTATGGGTGAAAAAGTATTGGCTAATTTAGCGGCTTATTTTGCAGGAGACACTTTGCCCGATCGTGTTGCTTAATTGAGTAACATAGCCACGGCAACGGCTGGCGCACAATCTGCTGGACTAAAGAATGGTTCTGTTTTATCGCTCTCAAAAAGCGTTGAAAAATCAATATAGGGGCAATTAAGTGTCGTGGCGATATCTTTAACGAGAAATCGCCCAATACCCGCGCCAATGATTGGCAGTGCTTGTCTTGATGAATGCCTGGCTAAATGCAAGGCGCAGCTTTCTTGGATGCGAACTTGTTGCGCATGGCGAATGTGTGTTGCCACGTCTTTCCAACGCGATAATTCTTCGCTGGAAAAATCAGCGCCTATCATGCGCGATAAACGTCTAGCACTGGCCTCGATGGATTTGTCTGCACCATCGGCTGTTGGGGTTTGATCGTGGTTTTCGCAAAGCTCGCCGGTTAAACGGTAAACATCCGCCATCGTTGCAAAATATTCTGCCATGACACCCACAGTGTGGCCGTTATCCTCAACGTTATGGACAACTGCCATGACCGCAGTTCGGACAATACCTGTGTATACGAGTTCTTGTGAAATTAATCGCGCGTAATCGCTATAGCCTTGGGCACGAACGACGCCATTTTCAAAAAGTAGAATATCTGTGGTGGTACTGCCAATATCCACAAATAATCCATGGTGGTTTTTCTTTGCTGCTAATGTGCTGCTCGCTAACCAATTTGCCGATGCAATCGCGTCATAATGATCACTTTTTACATCTAAGATTGGCAATAAACCATCACCGCCACAAAAAATATGTAAAGAGTGTGTGCTAAGTAGATGCTGCATGGTTTGGATAATTTGCGCGACACCATCATGACGATGGTCGAATAAATCCACTAATTCGCCAGTCATCGTGATAGCGTGACGATGCGGTTTATCAACGGGTAATTGTTGAATTAACGCGTGGACGGCATTTTCTAATTCGCTAAGACCTTGCCAAAGCGGGCAGGGATGTTGATGAGTGGCAAGTATTTTTTGTTGATAAATAACGGCCACTTTCACGTGTGCGCCGCCAATATCCCAACCGATTGCATAATCTGTCATAGCGTGATTTAAAAAAGTCTGTAGAAAAAAACACTATTTTCACATAAGCACGCAATCAAATTCATCTAAAAAACTGTGTTACAATCAAAATCAATCTATTTCAAGCGACTTTCACATCATGATAAACATCGGCAAAATTAACACACTCACCATCAGCAAACAAAATAGTTCGGGCATTTATCTTAGTGATGAAGCTTCAGGTAAACAGGTTTTACTCATTGATGAAAAACCCATTAAATATGAATTAGAAGAGAGTGTGCGCGTTTTTGTATTTGTCGATAGCGATGAACATCTTGCTGCCACGACGCATATTCCCTGGGCACAAGTAGATGATATTGCGTATTTAAAAGTGGTTTCAGTGAATTATTACGGCGCATTTTTAGATTTGGGTTTGAAGAAAAATTTACTGCTTCCCTTTAGTGAGCAACATCATGAAGTTGAGGTGGGCGATTCTTATTTTATCAAAATTCGACTTGATGATAAAGATCGGTTAGTTGCGACAACGAAATTATCTCAGTATGTTAGCGATGAGATGGAAAATAATGAATTTACCGTTGGGCAAAAAGTTGATTTATTAATTACAGATCAAACCGATTTGGGTATTAAAGCCATAGTGAATAATACGCATTGGGGCTTGCTTTATGAAAATGAAATTTTCCAAACACTCCAACGAGGTCAGCGAATCGACGGGTATATAAAAACGATTCGTGACGACTTGCGCCTTGATTTATCGCTGCATGAAACTGGATATGGGAAAGTGACGTCACTTACCGATCGAATTCTGCAGATGCTAAATGATAATGGTGGGGAATTAGCTGTAGGCGATAAAAGCGAGCCTGAAACCATTTATGCGCTTTTTGGTGTGAGTAAAAAAGTATTTAAACAAGCCATTGGCGCGTTATACAAACAAAAACACATTATCATCGACAAAACCACGATTCGTTTAGCTTAAATTATGTCAATTCATCTTCCGTAGGAATTGAAATCTTATTCTAGCTGTGTAAAATTATTTAATGTAACGAGACTAAAAAAGGTGTTAAACGTATTTTTTTAGTCAACGTAAGCAAATTTTACAAATGTCATAGAGTAAGAATTAAGTAAACGGAGAAATTATGAGTTCGAATGTAATTTTGCGTGAAGCAATGGATTTTTTAAACGAATTGGAGTCATTGAGAGCAGAAGTGGCGGCGCGTGATGCGTATTTTAAAAAGATTAAAAAAAGTAAAGATAAAGAAGAGATGGCTCGTTATCAAAAAATGGCAGATGATGTTAGTCAAAAATGTATCAATTATGGTCGTGAACTTTGTGACAACCCAACCCCTATGTGGGTGAGTCGTGTGTCGCGAGAGCATGTTAAGCTCGCCAATTCGATGTATGAAGTAGTTCGGGATAAATTGTGTGCGTCACTAAGTGTGTTTGATAACGCTATATTACCCAATGCCCGCACTTTAGTGGATTTGGCGAGTACGGAAAGCGAATAGTGTTATTTGTTCAAAAAAGGCCGCTAGAATCATTTTAGCGGCTTTTTTGTGGGTAATCATTTACCACTCAAAAATGCTCCACATATTGACGTCAGCGCCTTGATCAAGTAGGTTTGAGCGGACATCCATTTTGCCATCGCCATTTGTATCGCGTAAATAGTAAGCGGGGCCAACGTCGGGCACGACTTTTACCATGAATAATTGCCCGTTGCGGCGATATTCTTGTACGGTATTTCTCCCTTTGCGAACGATGGTAATGTCCGGCTCTAAATTTTCTCCACTTTTAACCGGCATGGGAAGTTCGGGGACTTCGGGAAGTAATTCAGTCTCTGCATTGGGCAACTCTTCTTCTTTTGCGTTGGTATATGTAGACGTGCACAATAAAAAAAGAAGTAATAAATAACGCATAATGGTTTCTCTTGTTGGTGAAGAGTTGAACTCTAAGGGATGACCACGTCAGTGTCGCCTAAAAAATGCGCCATTTTGGTGGCTTTTGTTTTTAAATAATCTGCATTATCAAAATTAGCCACTATTTCTAAAGGTAAGCGAGAGGTGACGTTAATGCCAAGTGACGTTAGCGCTGAAATCTTAGCTGGATTATTGGTAAGCAGAGCCACAGAGCGAATTTGTAGGTCGTTTAAAATAGCGGCAGCGACGTCGTATTCACGCTCATCAGCAAGATGGCCGAGCGCGATATTGGCATCTACGGTATCCATGCCTTGATCTTGTAGATTATAAGCTTGTAGCTTATGCAGTAAACCAATGCCGCGACCTTCTTGGCGCAAATAAAGAACCACGCCAACGCTGGCGTTTTCAACAAATTGCATTGCCCGCGCGAGTTGCTCACCACAATCGCAGCGTCGAGAACCAAATACGTCGCCTGTAATACATTCTGAATGAACACGGACTGGCACATCTTCTTGCAGAGCAACGACGCCTTTGACCAGCGCTAAATGTTCTTTTTCATCTTGATTAGTTCGGTAGTAATGCAACACAAAATCCCCATGCGCGGTGGGCAGTCGGGTATGTAGTGTAGTTATTAGTTCTAAATTCACGTTTTTGTTTACCTAGGAAATGAGCTCGGACTTACTTAGTCGCGTTTATTGACTATTTTAGCCTAAAAACGACTGGTGTAATATTTAACGCTTATAATAGAGCAATCAAATTTCTTTTTTAATTCATTTTGAGGTGTAATTTTTATGACTTTAGGCACGGCATTAACGTCTAGCGCAACAAAAGTGTTGTTACTTGGGAGTGGTGAGTTGGGAAAAGAGCTTGTCATCTCATTGCAGCGTTTAGGCGTTGAAGTGATTGCGGTTGATCGTTACGCTAATGCCCCAGCACACGCACTCGCCCATCGCTTTCACGTGATTGATATGACGGATGCAAACGCATTAAAAGCTTTAATTGATGAAGAAAAGCCGCATTATATTGTTCCTGAAATTGAAGCGCTTGCAACCGATGCGTTGCTTGAAATTGAGCAACAAGGCAACTGCGTGGTGGTGCCAAATGCCCGAGCTATTCAATTAACGATGAACCGAGAAGGCATCCGCACACTTGCATCAAAAACGTTGGGCTTGCCGACGTCAAATTACGCCTTTGCGGATTCGTTTGAAGATTTAGAAGCGGCGGTTGAAAGCGGTATTGGCTACCCCTGTTTTATTAAGCCAACGATGTCCTCGTCAGGGAAAGGGCAGTCCATGGTAAAAAGCGCTCTAGAACTCAAAGCTGCTTGGGAATATGCAGGAAATAGTGGTCGAGTTGATACTGGAAAGGTCATTGTGGAGGGCAAAATTACATTCGATTTTGAGATCACATTATTAACGGTTCGTGCAATAAATGCGCAAGGTGACGTTGAAACTACTTTTTGTGAGCCTATTGGTCATACGCAAGAAAATGGTGATTATCGCGAAAGCTGGCAACCACAAGCGATGAGCGAAAAAGCGTTGCAAACAGCGCAGCATATCGCCAAAGACATTACGACAGCCATTGGCGGCCTGGGTTTATTTGGTGTGGAGTTATTTATTTCTGGGGATGATGTTTGGTTTAGTGAAGTGAGTCCACGTCCTCATGATACTGGAATGGTCACATTGCTTACGCAAATGCAAACAGAGTTTGACTTACATGCGCGAGCGATTTTAGGGTTGCCTGTCAATACAGCGTTAAAAAGTGCCGGTGCGAGTGCGGTTATTTTGAGTCCAATTGATGGGCAAGGATTAAATTATAATGGGTTGCATGAGGCGTTAAGTCTACCCAATACGGACATTCGTTTATTTGGAAAACCGCAAGCATTTGTGAATCGTCGAATGGGTGTCGCTTTAGCAATTGCAAATTGTGCCGATACAGCACGTAATAATGCAGTACAAGCTGCTGAAAAAGTGGTGATGACAACGAGCTAAAGGTAATGAGGTTATGCGTAATTGTTTGGTTATATTTTTGATAATAGGATACTGCGGGCAGGTTAATGCAGATATTTATAAAAAATCGGTAGATGCGAATGGCATCGTGATTTATACCAATAAAGCACCTGCTCCAGCTATAAAGCCGATAATTAAAACCCCATCGTTGGCAACCACGCCAACGACGGGATATTTTTATAAATACCAAGATACAAGTAAGAGTGTCATTTATACGGATAAATTGCGTACGGATGTGACTTTAATTAGTAAAACGAAAGTTATTATTCCAGCAACAACGTCGATTCCTTCCTATGTGGGGAGAGGTTTTTATGTTCCGCCAATGACGGTGTCAAATATATCTAATGTATCTTTTGATATTGCGGATAAAAATAGATTTAATCATCTAGTGTCACAAGTAGCTGCGCGTCACCAAGTGGATGAAAAATTAGTTCATGCAGTAATTCAAGCTGAGTCTGCTTACAGAGCAAATGCGGTATCTACTTCGGGTGCGGTCGGTTTGATGCAGCTCATGCCAGCAACAGCGAGTCGTTTTGGGGTAATAGATAGTAGTAATCCTGAACAAAACATTGACGGCGGTACACGTTATTTAAGGCATCTATTAAACTTATTTCCAAATAACTTAGATCTTGCCATTGCAGCGTATAATGCGGGTGAGAATTCTGTTTTAAGGCACAATAATTCTATTCCGCCTTATCCTGAAACACAAAATTATGTTAAACAGGTTATGGCACTTTATAAGCAGAAATCATAGTTTTAAAAAAGGTTATAACGCCACTAACGCGGCTAATTTTTGCTTGATTTTATCTATAAATCATTAAGCTTTAAGTGGGAAATGTCATGAAAGGCAATTAAATGCCTAGTCGTAATTGGTAAATACACAAGTTTAGAGTATGTAGTGTGAGTTTTAGGTGGGCAACGTCATAAATTCAGTAAATGACTTGTGTTACAATATGGTTGCTTCATTAACTTTATTAATTAGGGTAACTATGGACGATCAAACAACGACGAATAAAACAAGTAAAAAAAGAATTCTAATCATTATTATTGGAGTGATTGCCCTGATTGTTTTCCAGCGCGAACTCCTCATTCCTATTGCAAAAGATGCGGCGACGTCTGATTTATTTCTTGTGGATAGCAAAGATCAAGGCAGTATGATTTCACAGTCATCAGAAATGACGCAGTTTGCTTTTCAGCATTGCAATGCGCACCTTAAAGCGAGTTTAGATGAAAAAACAACGGTAACTCTACCCGAAAAACCTTTAAACTCATGGGGTTTAGGTGGTTATGAATATGTTGTTAGTGCAGAAGCGGATGTAATGAAAGAAGCGGCGCCACCCATAAAACATAAATATGTGTGCCGTATTAGTTATAAAAATGGCGATGATACCAGTGGTGCTGCAGAGTTCAGTAACTGGTCATTAGACGGTTTATCAAAAGTGGACGATGAAAATCAACAATAGAAGATAAGTCTATAAACGACGCTCTAATAATAAAGGCGTAGCAAGCGTATTTTGCTACGCCTTTTTAATGTTAAGCACGAGCTATATCAAAACTTAACACCTCTGAAATTGAGGTACTTTTTTTCAGAATCATTAATACCCGATCAAGACCGATGGCAATTCCTGCGCAATCAGGAAGTCCTGCCTCTAATGCGTCAAGTAAGCGCGTATCTTTCGTTGCAGTGGGTAAATTTTCATGTTTCCTTGTCGCAATTTCAGCTTCAAAACGGGTGTTTTGTTCAAGTGAGTGCGTTAATTCATAAAATCCATTACCTAATTCTACGCCATTAATAAAGACTTCTACCCTATCTGTCAGTAAGGGATTGTCAGTATTTAATCTTGCAAGTGAAGATTGGCAGGCGGGATATCCATAGATTAAGCATAAGGCATTTTTACCTAAATGCGGTTGAACACAAAAACTAAATAAAAAATCTAGCCATAACGCATGATTTTCACCACATAAGCTAATTGCATCATGCAGATTTTCACGTTTGGCGAATTCGCTATAGGCTTGGTGTGAAAATGTCAGTGCATTAAGTCCGGTGTAATGCTCGAAAATGCTCGAATAAGCAATACGTTGAGATGCTTCTAATTGTCCCTCAAACAAATCGTTAAATAATGCCTCGACTTCATCCATTAATGTATTTAAATCAAACCCTACACGGTACCATTCTAAAATAGTAAATTCAGGATTATGGAATCGCCCTGCTTCGCCATTGCGGAAGGCTTTACAAATTTGATAAATCGAACCACTGCCGCTGGCGAGCAACCGTTTCATAGCAAATTCTGGCGACGTTTGTAGAAAAAGAGTTTGCGTTTTGGGTGGTGTGTTGTAGTTTGAGGTAAAAAAAGCGAGTTGAGGATCGGTGCCGCTTGCATGACTTAGGAGTGGCGTTTCAACTTCAAGAACGTGTCGCGTCTCAAAGAAAGCGCGAATGCGACTGAGCATCCACGCTCTAAGGTGCAATGATTCAATCAAGCAACTTGGTTGCCAAGGTGAGTGCAGTGTGGATTGCACGTTTTTTTATTCTTTAACGCGTGAAATATATTCTGCTGTGCGTGTATCGACTTTGATTATTTCGCCTTGTTGAACAAATAAAGGAACGCGAACCACAGCGCCTGTAGATAATTTTGCTGGTTTACCACCACCGCCTGACGTATCACCACGAACACCTGGATCCGTTTCAACAATCTCGAGTTCCACAAAATTCGATGGTGTGACAGCCAGTGGTGCATCATTCCAAAGCGTCACAGTGCACATATCTTGATCTTTGAGCCAAAGTGCCGCATCACCGACAGTTTTTGCATTAGCTTGGTATTGCTCAAACGACTCTTGATTCATGAAATGACGATATTCCCCGTCGTTGTAGAGATATTGCATTTCCATATCAACCACATCAGCACCTTCAAGGGTGTCACCTGATTTAAACGTACGTTCAATTACTCGAGCGGTTTTTAAGTTACGGATTTTGACTCGATTGAACGCTTGTCCTTTACCTGGCTTTACAAATTCATTTTCGATAATTGCGCAAGGATCGTTGTCAAGCATGATTTTTAAGCCAGATCTAAATTCGTTTGTACTGTAAACAGCCATTGTTTTCCTCAGAAGAATAAATAAATTAAAGCGTCATTATAAAGGTTCACGTTGCATCCTTAAAACTTTAAATCAGATTTTGTGCTGAAAAATCATTCGAATGGCCATTTTTTAATGCTAGTAAGGTATGCAGCGCACTGTAAATCTTCCAGTTGTACTTTATTTGCAAGGCTAAAAATTTTAAAAATGAGAACTGCGTCACATTTTTGACTTAAAGTTCTGATTAGGCTGTCATTAATTGATATAGTTTTCGTGACACTTTGTATTTCCATGAATAAAAGATCCCTGTTTCTTTTCTGAAAATCGTTCGCTAACGCGGATTGTTTGATTTTGGCTGATGAATTTCAGGTTGTGGATACACAAATATAACTGAAGAAATAATAAAGCATATTAATGACGTGCACGGCGATTATGCGCGCGTTTAATTAAGCGAGAAACACAAAATGGAACAATTTACTGATTCGAAAGCGATATTTTACTCTAAGCGCGCTAACATTTTTTATTTAGAAAAATGCCGCGTTATGGTGAAAGAAGGGCGCGTTGTTTATATTCAGCAAACAGAAGATGTAACGCAATCGTTTAACATTCCTATTGCCAATACAACAGTGATTTTGCTGGGCTCAAGCACGTCAATTACACAGTCTGCCGTCAAAATGCTTACGAGTGAGGGCGTTTTAATTGGTTTTAGTGGTAGTGGTGGTACACCACTTGTGGCGGCAATGGACGTTGAGTGGTTCTCCGCGCAAAATCAATATCGACCAACAGAATATTTACAGAGCTGGATGGCATTTTGGTTTGATGAAACGAAACGCCTACACATTGCAAAGCAACTTCAGCAGCTGAGATTACGTTATATCGAGCAAGTTTGGTCAAAAGATAAAGATTTTCAAAGAGAGGGATTCTATTTAGACGACGTTTTAACAGAAAAAGCGATAAAGAGTTTTGCTGAGAAAATTGAGCAATGCCAGGATGTTTCAAAATTATTGTCTTTAGATACGGCGTTCACCAAGCAGCTCTATAAAATTGCGTCAGATTCTACGAAACAGTCGAATTTTATTCGCAATGAAGAAGGGCGTGATGAAGTGAATTTATTTTTAAATCAGGGTGAATATCTGGCTTATGGGCTTGCTGCTACGACTCTTTGGGCCCTTGGGATCCCGTATGGCTTTGCTGTAATGCATTCAAATACAAGGCGTGGAGCGTTGGTATTTGATGTGGCTGATTTGATTAAAGACACGTTAATTCTACCGTTAGCTTTTATTTGTGCGAAAGCCAAAATGAGCGAGCAAGCATTTCGCCAGCAATGTTTAGAACTATTTACAAGACACAATGCGTTAGATTTTATGTTTGATGCGGTAAAACAAATGAGTACTGAGGGGTATAGATTATGATCGTCAATTTTGTTTCAGAATGTGAAAAAAATGCGTTATCAAAAACAGCACAGATTCTTGATAATTTTGCAAACCGCATTGGAGAGAATACGTGGCAAACCATTATAACGGATGAAGGACTGCAAACGGTTAAAAAACAGTTGCGTCGAATTGCAACCAAAAATACCGCAGTTTTGTGCTTCGCCTTTCGAGATCAGTTAGATTCTGAGTTGATTTGGATTGTTGGAAATCGTCATAAATTCACGACGCAATCTACGGTGCCAGTCAGTGACTTCATTAATTTGCCTAGTGACAATGCCTGGCAATATTTACCCTTGATTAAAAGTATTACAGCGGTTGCGGCATTGTTTTATGATTGGGGGCATGCCGCTGCTTGCTTTCAACAAACAGGTAAGCCGAATCAATTTCCGGATGAAGCATTGAGTCATGAATGGGTTTCTTGTTTATTATTTCATGCATTTATCAATGGTGATAAAACAGATTCAGCCTGGCTCGAAAGACTCGCGATTGCAGAGATTAATGAGGCTCAAATACTCGATACAGTGACAAAAAATACCGTTCAACGTCCTCTCAAAGATTTGCCCCCTCTTGCCTGTTTAATTAGTTGGCTCATTCTTTCACATCATCGTTTGCCTTTGCCACAAAATGATTGGCGAGGTAAAGCGCCACCAAAAGATTTTAAGCAATTACTGTCAGCCATTACGGTTGATTTTGGCTATCGCCATGGTGATTGCTCTGCGCAAAGTTTAGCCTTTTTAAATGGACTTCCTAGTCAATCAGCGCAATGGTGCAGAGAAGCGAAGAAATGGGCTACAAAAATGCAAGATTGTGCTCAGTTGGCTGATAAGGTAATTGAAGATGATACTTGGCGCTTGGTATTGCATCACGCCCGTTTAGCATTAATGCTAGGGGATTATGTTGGCAGTGCTCAAGAAGCTAGTCCTAAATGGCTGAGTGAATTTAACGCATTTGCACAAATTGATAATAAAACAAAGAGGCTTGATGAACATCTCGTGAGTGTTTTGGATAATGCGCTAAAAGCAGTGCATTACTTTCCTGAAATGGAATCAAAATTACCTTGCGCTCAAGATATGGCTAAACTTAAAAGGGAGCCGTCGTCGTCCCTTTTTTCTTGGCAAGACAATATAGTGCCTGTTATAAAAAATTGGCGTCATAGTGAAAATATCAATACTTCGCATTACGGTTTTTTTGCGGTAAATATCGCTCAAAGAAATGATGAAAAAATAGGTGCTAATGCAAAAATATTGGGTGCTTTATCTCCAGAATCAGATAGTCTGCGTGGTGTTTTTGCGTTGGGGTCAAATAATTTAACGCTTCAAACAGGTGAGCAATATCGCGCCCAACTTGGACTTGATAGTTCAGAATTGGCAGTTGTGATAGGTGCAAAAATGCCTGCAAGATTTTATAAACAATCAACGCTATCGCTTGAAAATACATCAGGTGATCATTTGGTTGATGAATTGCTCAATAATGAAGTGGATTTTGATTGCTCAATTTTTGATGAAAGTACAGCAACGCTTTTCAAAGAAACCCGCGATAAAAAATTTCTCTATTCCCCAGTATTAGCTTGCACCATTGAAAGTTTAATTGCTGCTACGCAAACGTCAAATGGTAATCACTATATTTTGCCCTGTTTACGATTAATGTCGTCAGATTTAGTGCTTGATGAAATTGATTGTTTTGATAGTGATACTTTAGTAGCGCTTGGTCGATTAATTCATTTAGCGGGGATGCTAGGGCGTAAGGTGATTCTTTCTTCCTCTAATTTGACTCAAGATGTTGCAGAAGGCTATTTCAATGCGTACCAATCGGGCTGGCAAATTTTTGCTCGTTCACGTGGTTTCAACCAAAACATTGGGTGTGCATGGGTCAACGAATCATCTACGCAAGTTCACTCTATTGCAGTTAAAGAACATTGCCAACTCGAATTTAGACATTTTCATACAGAATTTATGACAACGTACGGAAAAAAAATAGTTCAAAAATCGGTCAAACATAAAAAGGAAGAAATTCCTTTAGATAACTTTAAGGATGATACGGTCATTAACATGATTCGTTATCAACACATACGGCATTCTACTCTCCATAAGCCAACGGGTAAAAAAGTGTCCTTTGGTCTACTCAATATGTCGAATACGGCATCTTGTATTGAGTTAGCCGAGTTTTTGATGAAGCACGAATGGTCGAATGACGTGGATATTAAAATTATGTTGCATCACAGTCAGCAAGTGTTGTTCATGCGAAATGAGCAAGAGCAACATCTTGATGCAGTCCTTTATCGTGAAAATATCAATGTTACTTTTGAAAATTCGATTATTCGTAAACAAATTGAAAAAAGTAAAGCCCAACACGTTATTTATATTTTAGTGACTAATTCATCGTCTGAAATTGGGCAACGTTATACGTTTGATTGGTCGATTATTGAACCTGATTTTTCGACAAAACCACATGTGATGACGCAATCGTTGACGGCGTATGACAAGAAAGGTGCTGAGAATTTAGCAGGTTGGATTAATGCCTGTTGGTTTTTGACGGCGATACCCCAAGCGTTGACGCCTTTTGAATTAGATGAAAAAAGTACGAAATGCCATTTAATTCAAGTTGAAGATGATACATGGCAGTTTGTTGAAAAAAATGAAAAAGGAAAATTTGTCAGTATCGAGGGAGTTAGACGCATTGAAATGCGCGAATTGAGTCAACACTATTTTAAGCGTTTATGGCTTCAGAATGATTATGCGGCTGTGATAAAAAAAATGGCGAATAAAAAATCTATGGCAGCAAGTGAAATTGCGATGCGTTACAGCGAAATTAGTTTGCCCCAAGATGCTCAAAATGGACTTCTGTATTGCAGTGCATTTGGAATGATGGCGAAAAGTGCAGCTACGCAGTAGTGGGTGTTTTTTCTTTATCTTGAGTATTGCAACAATTTTCATGGACTGAAACGAAAAAGATTGAAAAGGTAACATAATGTTAGATAACGCAATACACGCTTTTTTGCTTGAGCGCAAAACGGCAAAATTGAAAAGTTTGGGTAATAAGGTTCTTGATAGTCAAGTAGAAGAGAGCTTTCTTCCTGAAAATTGGATTCCCGAAGCAGCAAAGAGAGCAGGGCAATTATCACTGGTTAGTCATCCAAGTAAATTTACGCATCCAAGTGCTAAAACAAGTTCGATTGTTTTTAAAAGTGAGTTTATTGCAGATGGATTTTTACGATCAGGGAATGTGGACGCGGAACTTGATGTATTTGGCAATGCGGCAGCACTGGATGTGTATAAGTTTTTATCGCTTACGCTAATGGATGGTAAAACAGTTTTAGAGCACTTAGAAAATGATACGTCGATCATTCGGGCACAATTTAGTGTTGTATCGACGCCATTTGAGGCATTACGGTTCAATTTTTTAGCGATAAAACGCGATAAATTTCCTAAAGTCCAAACAAGTAGCCAAGTCAAACAGGTCTATTTTCCTGTAGATGACAATTATCACTTACTTTCAGTTCTCACGCCTTCGGGGTTGATTTTTGCACTCAAAGATCGCGTACAAAAATTGCGCTTTTCAGATGAAACCAAACAAGCACGAGATGCAGAAAAAAATAGTGTATTTCATGCACAGGGGTTTGATGAGATACACGATTTAGTGGTTATCGGTTTTGGTGGAACGAAACCCCAAAACATAAGTGTTTTAAACAATAAGTTTCATGGGGAATCGTATTTGTTGACGTGTATCCCACCGCAATTAAAAACACGTTCGATAGTGCCGCCCCCGACTGATTTTTTTAAAAGTAGTGCTAATTCTAGTTTGTACAAAGAGGGTTTTAAGGCTTTTCATCGCTCGATAACGCAAGAGGGAGATTATTTTTCGTTAAGTGAAAGCGAGAATAATCTGATCCATTGCATGATGGACGTTATGGTTGGGCGAATTTGGCAACTGAGACAGTTTGAAGCAGGTTGGTCAGAGAAAACACTGCTTCCCCATTATCAAAAAATTTGGTTGGATTCATTATGGACGAAAGAGAGAGTAAAAGATGAACGTTGGCTACCGCTGATCATTCAGGATTTTGTTCTTTGGTTTGTAGAGGGATATAAAAAAATGATGGGAAAAGAAGCGAAGGTGTTAAGCGAGGCAATTTTGAGTGAAATAAGCGCGTTTATTGAAGAAAACAAGGATGGGTTTCTGTGAAAACGATTTTGTTTCTGCCTCATATTACTATTCAGAATGCGAATGCCTTATCAAGTACTTGTACAGTAGGTTTCCCTGCGATGACGGCTTGGCTTGGTGCTGTTCACGCATTACAGCGAAAGCTTAATCAAGATGGATTTGATGAATTGTGTTTTGAAGGTGTTGGCATTGCGTGCCATGAACTTGATTTGCAAGTTTATAAAGGTCGTGGCGATTTTGTGTATTCCATTGTTGGCCGAGGTAGTCCCCTTGAGAAAGATGGTTCTCGATCAGCTTTTATTGAGGAGGCGCGCTGTCATATTAACGTTTCACTGGTTATTGCGTGTGAAGGCTTACCTTTTGATGAAAATGAACTTTTAGAGATTCTAGTATTACATTTACATCAATTAAAGTTAGCGGGGGGGGATATTTTACATTTTCAACCACCTGAATTAATTAAGTTACATGATGAAAACGTTCATCGCTCATTGATGCGTCGATTAATGCCCGCGTATATTTTGATTGAGAGACGCGATTTGATGATTGCGTCGATGAAAAAAGGAAAAAATGCCATTGATTCGTTACTCGATTATCTAGCAATGCAGCACCGTTGTGAAATTGGCGAAGTGGGTGGCAGAGTTGAATGGATAAAAAAACGTAAGATATACGGAAATATTGTGCCTGTCTCAACAGGGTTTCAGGGTGTTAGTGAACTTGGACGTGCAGAAAATCAACGAGATCAATTAGTGCCTCACCGCTTTGCAGAAAGCGTGGTGACATTAGGTGAATTTGTTAGGCCATATCGAATAAAAAATATTGACGAGATGCTTTGGCATTATCACGCAGATTTAAAAAATAATTTGTATCTTTGCAAGCAAAATTCATAAAAAAACTACACATTCAAAGGAAGGTATATTAAATGGCAATTAAAAAAGATGATAAAGCCTCTGTTCTCGCTTTTGAGAAGAAACTCGTTCCCTCTGATGGCTATTTGTATGGCACAACATGGCAGCAGCGTGGTACTTTGGACTATCCGCTTGAATTACGCGAAAAATCTGTGCGTGGTACCATTTCTAATAGATTAAAAAAAGCGCTACAAGATGATTCAATACGATTGGATGCTGAGGTTGAAAAAGCAAATTTGCAAACTGTCGATAGTTGCTCACTTTTGCCCGAACACGATACGCTAAAGCTAAGCTTTACGTTGAAAATTCTCAGTGGCGTTGAATTTCCTTCTGCCTGTAATAACGCTGTCTTTTATGAAGCATATCAAAACGCCGTAAAATCGTATATTGCAGAGGAAGGATTTATGACCATCGCTAAACGCTATGCGATCAATATAGCCAATGGCCGTTTTTTGTGGCGCAATCGCGTGGGAGTTGAACAACTAGAAATTCATGTCAAAATCTCAAATACAGTTAAGAAATGGGTTTTTGATGGAACACAAATTAGCACACAACATTTTGATGATATCAGTGACGATATTGTTGATTTAGCAACACATATTGCGGATGCGTTGTCGGGTAAAGTGAAATTTTTACTTTTGGAAGTGAGTGCTTATGCTCAAATTGGTCATGCGCAAGACGTCTATCCTAGTGAGGAATTAGTTCTTGATAAAGGCAATAGTAAATCGAAAAAAAGTAAAATTCTTTATCATGTTAAAAATGTTGCTGCGTTGCATTCGCAGAAAATTGGTAATGCATTGCGCTCGATTGATACGTGGTATCCCGAATTTTCAGAGCATGGCAAACCCATAGCAATTGAGCCTTATGGCGCCGTGACAAATTTAGGGCGAGCATTTAGAACACCAAAAGAAAAAGTTGATTTTTTCTCACTCTTTGACAAATTTGCCCGTGGTGGACAATTAGAGAATAAAGAAGCCGAGCATTATGTCATGGCGGTTTTAGTGCGTGGTGGTGTCTTTGGCGAAAGCGAAAAAGAGTAAGTGACATGACCGTTTATTTAGAAATTACATTGTTGCCAGACGTGGATATTTCGCTTAATTTTTTGTTACAGAAAGTGTATCAACAATTGCACCTTAAATTAGTTGATATGCAGCGCGAGAATGCTGTACTTTCCGTGCAAAAAGGCGGTTTGCAACCTATAGGCGTTTCGTTTCCCAAATATAATGCACTGACAAATACATTAGGAGATAAAATTCGGATATTTGCAGAGAATATTGTTATGCTTGAACAGTTTAATGCAAAACATACTTTTCGAAAACTCAGTGATTATGTACATGTCACAAATATTCGAGACGTACCGGAAAACGTAACGACTTTTGCGTGTTTCCAGCGTGTTCAACTTAAAAGCAGTAATGCACGTTTAGCACGGCGTAAAGCGAAACGCGAATCTATTTCCTTTGAGGAAGCCTTATTTAAATTACGCTCACATTCAGAGCAGCGAACAGATTTGCCGTTTATGAGCATAAAAAGCGCCAGCAATGGTGAGAGTTTTCGCTTGTTTGTCGTGTATTCGCAAAAAACCAGTGCGAGTGATGAATTTGTTTTTTCAACGTACGGGTTAAGTGATAAAAGTACGGTTCCTATTTTTTAAGCGTCATCCTATTTTATTACTGTCGAATAGATAGTTTATAAATTTTTGTTTTTTTTCATTATGCAACTATTCAAATTTTCTGCCGTGTAGGCAGTATGGAGTCACTTCTAATTTGGAGTGGCTTGGGTGTCACTGCCGAATAGACAGCTTATAAATTGTTTCTTTTTATTTAACCATTATTATTTTATTCACTGCCGTACAGGTAGTTTAGAAAATGATCGCGACATTAGCTAATACAATTTTAAAGTGGACTGTCGAATAGTCAGTTTATAGATAACATTTTATCAGAACGTCTCAATTTGTACGTTCACTGCCGTGCAGGTAGTTTAGAGGTGTTAACAAATTCAAATGTTGATATTTATGATATTTTCTGCCGTGCAGGCAGTTTATAAAATGTGTGGTAAATATGATAGCATTTACGTTTACACTCACTGCCGAATAGGCAGCTTAAAAACGCTATTTTGTGCTTGATAGCTAGCGTCATTTTTTCCTGCCGAATAGGTAGCGTCTAATAAAACGACATTTTTAATGCGGAGATTAATATTATCCCGCATTAAAAAAGTCCTATATCGTAAATTGATTACGTGCTCGCAATGCAAAACCCAACTAATGTGCTAAACTAACGCGAGAAAGAGTTGACTGGATGGTCGCCGTTTTATTGTAATGATAGAAGGGAGGAAAGTCCGGACTCCACTGGGCAGAGTGCCAGATAATGACTGGGAGGCGTGAGCCTACGGAAAGTGCCGCAGAAAATATACCGCTAAATTTGTTTTTAACAAATCAGTAAGGGTGAAATGGTGCGGTAAGAGCGCACCGCGCAACTGGTAACAGGTGTGGCAGGGAAAACCCCACTCGGAGCAAGATCAAATAGGAAAGCTAACGCACGCCCTTGCGGCTTTCGGGTAGATTGCTTGAGCGTTCAGGTGACTGAACGCCTAGATGAATGACTGTCCAAGACAAAATCCGGCTTATAGGTTAACTCTTTCCCTTAATTTAGAAATAACAATTAATTATTGTTTTAAAAGTAATGAGTTGAGAAAAATTAGCGTTTTTCTATGATCAAAAGCAATGTCGTGTGAGTTTTAATCGTTAAAAATGCACGATAAAATCACATTTGACTAAAGTGAGTTGAAATTAATAGTTCATAAAAGCTTAATTATTGAATGATATTAATTAAGTCTTTTAATAACAAAAGGGTATTAGATGGTCCATTTATCGGTCATGCTAGAAGAGGCATTGCAACATTTAGCGATTAAGAAAGAGGGTGTTTATATAGATGGCACTTTCGGACGCGGTGGGCATAGTCGACGAATGTTAGAAGCATTGGGCGAAAAGGGACAATTATTGTCATTTGATCGTGATAACACGGCCATTGAGTGTGAAAATGCACAAATAATGAGGCAAGATAATCGATTTTCTCTCCATCATGCCGCATTTTCTCAAATGGATGCGATAGTTGAACAACGCGGATTAACGGCTAAGATTGACGGAATTCTACTGGATTTAGGGGTATCATCTCCTCAACTTGATGATGAAACGCGTGGCTTTAGTTTTATGAATGATGGTGAGCTTGATATGCGAATGGATTGCTCGCAAGGCTTATCTGCTGCGCAGTGGCTGGCTCAAATTGATGAAAAAAGTTTAATGCATGTTTTATTTGATTATGGCGAGGAACGCTTTGCACGGCAAATTTCACGTGCTATTAAGGCATATCAGTTAACACAGTCTATTGAAACCACGCGTCAGCTTGCTAAATTGATTGAGGATACCATTCCCATTCGTGAAAAACATAAACATCCTGCAACACGAAGTTTTCAAGCTATTCGTATTGCCGTGAATGATGAATTAGGTGAACTGAGTTCCGTACTTGACCAAGCCACAAAATTATTGAATCATCAAGGTCGACTTGTGGTGATTTCATTTCATTCTCTTGAAGATAGAATAGTGAAAAGATTTATGCGCAATGAGTCGAGTGCGAAATTTGTTGGAAAGTTACCTATTAAAGAAGCAGATATTGAAAAAGGTGTGTTAACCGTGTTGAGCAAAGCTATTAAACCAAGCCAAAGTGAAATCGAGTTAAATCCTCGTTCGCGTAGTGCTGTCATGCGTGTTGCTGAGCGGGTTTAATTTCATGGCGCGTTTCTTTGGTATGAGCTTACTTGCTATTACATTAGTTATATCGGCATTATTGGTGATTTATAAAAAATATAATTCACGTCTCATTTTTATCGACATTCAAAAACAAGAAAAAATTCTCGATCAATACGAAGTGGCATGGGGGCAACTGCAACTCGAACTGACCACTCTCTCTGAACAAAATCGTGTCGAACAAGTTGCGCGTGAGCAATTAAGGCTTGTTCTGCCTGCACGAGAAAAAATCATTTATATCAAACCCTAATGAAGTATCAGCGACATAAAAACGAAATTACGTTATTTACGCGCGATTTTTCAGCGCGTCGGCGTTGGGTTTTGGGTGTGATTATTTTCGGTATGGTGACGTTAGTTGCAAAAGCCGTGAGTTTGCAAGTTTTTGATAAAGATTTTCTGCAGGCGCAAGGTGATATGCGACACATTAGTGATGTGGCGGTGCCTGCGTATCGCGGTATTATTCGGGATCGAAATGGCGCTCCGCTCGCAATTAGCACGCCTGTTGAATCTGTTTGGATCAATCCACAAGAATTTCGTGGCGCTACGCGTTGGCAAATTAAACAACTCGAGCACATGCTCAGTGTACCTTCCGGTAAAATCGACGATTTACTCACGGATACGCACAAGCAATTTGCGTATATTGCAAGGCAAGTCAGTCCGAATTTAGCGGATCAAGTCAAAAATTTAAAAATGACCGGCGTTTATTTCGAGCGTGAATTCAAACGATTCTATCCAACGGGTGGTGTTGCCGCTCATTTAATTGGTTTTACTGATTTAGATGATAAAGGTCAAGAAGGCTTAGAGGCTGCTTATGATCACCTTTTGCGCGGTGTTGCGGGAAGTAAGCGGGTGATTCGAGATGGTAAACGTCAGATTATTGATGATGTTGAAAATATCAAAGAGCCTGTATCGGGTAAAACATTAGAATTGAGTATTGATCAGCGAATTCAATATTTAGCGTATCGAGAATTAGCTCAAGCTGTGACAGTGAATCATGCGAAGTCTGCAGTACTTGTCGTGTTAGATGCGAAGAATGGTGAGATTCTTGCCGCAGTGAATCAGCCGTCGTTCAATCCCAATACCCGCAAAAATTTAAAAGAAAATTTATATCGTAATCGCGCTTTCACCGATATTTTTGAGCCGGGATCAACCGTTAAGCCTTTTGTCGTCGCAGCTGCGTTAGATGGGCATTATGTTCTCCCTGATGAAAAATTTGAAACTAACGGAAGTTTTGATATAGGTACTCATGTTGTAAAAGATGTTCATAATTATGGGACGCTCGATTTAACAGGGGTAATTAAAAAGTCGAGTAATATTGCGGTTAGTCAGATGGCATTGCGTATGCCACCAAAATATTTTTGGGATGTTTATCATCAACTGGGATTTGGCGAAGCAACCGCATCGGGATTTCCAAGTGAAGCCAATGGGGCGCTACTTGATTACGCAAGTTGGAAACCATTTGACCAAGCGACACTTGCATTCGGTTATGGTCTAAGTGCCTCGGCTCTTCAATTAGCTCGGTCTTATACAGCACTTGCAGATAATGGTATTTTGCATTCGGTGAGTTTATTTAAACGCAATGAAGACCCCGAAACAAAACGTATTTTTACCAGTCGCACAGCAAAAAGTGTTCGCGCCATGATGGAAACCGTTATTGCAAAAGACGGTACCGCTTATGAAGCTCGCGTTGATGGGTATAGTGTTGCAGGAAAAACGGGGACAGTTAAAAAAGCGGGTGCAGGCGGCTATGTTGAAAAAAGCTATTTCTCTGTCTTTGCAGGGATGGCGCCTGCCAGTAATCCCCGTTTGATTATTGTGGTGATGATTGATGAGCCTTCTGCTGGACAATATTATGGTGGTATCGTCTCTGCTCCTGTTTTTTCTAAAGTCATGAGCGGTGCATTACGTATTCTTGAGGTTGCGCCTGATCAATCTGATAATATGCCCGTACTATTGATGGGGAAAAATTAGATTTTATGATGACGCTACGCGAATGGCTTGAGCCTTGGCTAGATATCGATTCCAATCTTGAGGTGCTGGGATTGTCGTTAAATAGTCATGAAATTATTGAAGGAAGTGTATTTATTGCGCTTAATGGCGCGAAGCAACATGGCCTTGCGTATGCAATTCAGGCCATTGAGAATAGTGCAGTGGCAATTTTATTTGATAGTCAAGATGCGCATATTGCAGAAACGTATTTTGATATGTCCAAAACGGTTGCGATTGGTATTCCCGATTTATTGCAGAATTTGGGGGAGATGGCTGCACGTTTTTATCAGCATCCATCACAAGCGATGGCCGTTATTGGAATAACGGGTACGAATGGTAAAACTTCTTGCAGTCAATTTTTAAGTCAAATGCTTGCAAATTGTGCGTTTATTGGTACGCTCGGTTGGGGAACGCCTTCGCAACTACATAAAACAGTCAACACAACGCCTGATGCGCTAGCTGTTCAGAAAATACTCGCAACACTCCAAAAAAAAAATTCTCAATTCGTTGCAATGGAAGTTTCCTCGCACGGCCTTGCGCAAGGGCGAGTCAATGGCGTGGAATTCAACGGTGCTGTTTTTACCAATCTAAGTCGTGACCATTTAGATTATCACGGTACGATGGATGCGTATTTAGAGACAAAATTACAGCTATTTCGCACAAAAAATCTTCACTTTGCTGTGATCAATTTAGATGATGCGATGAGCGAAAGGGTCATCGATGTGATTGCACCGGATGTCACTATTATTGGTGTGAGTGCGCTTGAGAATCAATCACTACGAGGTGACACATTGGTAGCAAACAATGTGCAACTGAATTTGAGCGGCATAGAATGTGACATTCGTTGGCAAGATCAGAGACAGACATTACATATTCCATTGATTGGGCGCTTTAATTTAGAAAATGTGCTTTGCACATTAGGGGTTATGTTGGCGCTTGGCGTTGACTTTCCGATTGCCGCTAAAAAATTAGCTACTTTAAAGTCTGTAGATGGTCGAATGACGCGTTTGGGTGGTGAAAATAATCAGCCACTTGTGATTATTGATTATGCTCATACGCCCGATGCATTAGAAAAAGTGTTGAAAAGTTTGCGTCAACACACGCAAGGCAGTTTATCGGTGGTATTTGGGTGCGGTGGTAATCGTGATAGTGGAAAGCGTCCTCAAATGGGGCGTATTGCTGAGCAATATGCGGATCACGTTTATTTGACCGATGATAATCCGCGATTTGAATCTAATGAAGAAATTATGCAAGCTATTTTGAGTGGCTGTCTGTTGCAAAAACACCAAATTATTCATCATCGAGCGCAGGCGATTAAAGAAGCTATTTTGCAAGCTAGTACTCAAGATTGTATTTTGATTGCAGGAAAGGGGCATGAATCGTATCAAGAAATTGAAGGCGTGCGATATCCATTTAATGATACGCAATGTGTTCGCGAAGTCTTGGCAACTTTATGATAAACATGACATTAACTGATATTGCGGCCTGTGTTCACGGAACGTTAATTGGACATAACTGCGAAATCAATGGATTAAGTATCGATACACGCACGTTGCAAAATGGTCAGCTTTACGTGGCAATTGGAGGCAAAAACTTCGATGGGCATGATTTTGTAGAACTTGCAGAGCATCAGGGAGCCTCTGCTGTGATTGTTCATCAAAAAATGGCAACGAATTTACCTCAGATTCTGGTAGAGGATACGCATCTTGCGCTAGCAAAAATTGCAGGTGCTTGGCGTGAGCGCATAAATCTGAAAGTCATTGGTGTGACAGGTAGTAACGGTAAAACAACAACGAAAGAAATGTTGGCGTCTATTTTAAGTGTTACCGACGACGTATTGTTTACACAAGGTAATTTAAATAACGATATTGGTGTGCCATTAACTTTGCTGCGTTTATCACCAAATCATCGTTATGCGGTGATTGAGATGGGGGCAAATCATGTCAGTGAAATTGCTTATACGAGTCAATTTGCAAAAGCTGATGTTGCTATTGTGACTAATGTAGGCGCTGCCCATTTAGAAGGCTTTGGAAGCATTGAGAACATTGCAAAAGCGAAAGGTGAAATAGTTGAAGCGTTAGGCTCCGATGGTGTAGCTATTTTGAATGCCGATGATGTATTTTTTGATTATTGGACGGGCGTTGTTGGCAGTCGAAAAAGCTTATCTTTTGGGATAGAAAATACGGCAGATGTTTTTGCTGAAAATATCGTGATTCAGTGTGAGTCGGATAGATTTGTCAGTCAATTTGATTTAATTTTTGATGGCGAGCGAATTCGTATCGATTTACCTTTAGTTGGAAATCATAATGTACTCAATGCACTGGGTGCCGGGGCATCGAGCTTGGCACTTGGAATTTCACTGTCTCAAATTAAACAGGGTTTAGAAAAAATGTTGCCGGTGAATGGACGTTTGCAACTGCAAACGGGGTATTTAGGGTGCAAAATAATTAACGATACTTATAACGCAAACACGTCATCATTAAAAGTAGCCTTAGATGTTTTAGAGCTATGTGAAGGTGAACATTGGGTCGTTTTAGGTGCATTTGGAGAACTCGGTGAAGAAAGTGACCGTTTGCATACAGAGATGGGCGGCACGTTAAAAAAATATAATATCAAAGGATTATTTGCTGTAGGTGAAAAAATGAGACATACCGTGATGGCTTTTGGTGACAATGGTTATTATTTTACGTCGCAAGATGAATTACTGAAAGCGCTTATGCCGCGCTTAACAGGCAATGAAACACTTTTAATTAAAGGCTCACGCGCACAACGTATGGAAAATATCGCGGCTGCTTTAGTAAACACAACAGGAATTTAAGCCATGTTATATTATTTTGCCGATTATTTGATTAGCTTTGATAGCGGTTTTCGTGTTTTTCATTACTTAACCTTTCGTGCCATTCTAGCGGTTCTCACTTCGCTTATTATTTCATTTATTATTGGCCCGACGATGATTTGTAAATTGAGTCGTAATAAAATTGGTCAAAGTATTCGTGAATTAGGTCCTCAATCGCATTATGAAAAAGCGGGTACACCAACCATGGGCGGCGCTCTTATTTTAGTTGCCATTACATTGACAACGCTATTATGGGCAGATTTGAGTAATCGGTATATTTGGGTGATTTTACTGGTGACATTGGGTTATGGTGTGATTGGCTTTATCGATGATTACCGAAAAGTCATGAAGGGTAATAGTGATGGATTATCTGCAAAATCTAAATATTTATGGCAGTCAATTATTGGTTTTGGTGCCGCACTATTTTTATTTAAAACGGCAGTATTGCCTGCTGAAACGCAATTTTTTGTACCATTCTTCAAAGACCTTGTATTTGATATGGGATGGTTTTATGTCATTTTTGCTTATTTTGTGATTGTTGGAACCAGTAATGCCGTCAATTTAACAGATGGTCTTGATGGTCTTGCTATTATGCCATCAGTGATGGTTGCTGCGGGACTTGGCGTATTTGCTTATTTATCGGGTCATGCTACGTTTTCAACCTATTTAGCCATTCCTTCCTTGCCCCATGCAGGGGAGTTAGTGATTTTTTGTGCGGCGTTAGTGGGCGCAGGCTTAGGGTTTTTATGGTTTAACACCTATCCTGCCATGGTTTTTATGGGTGACGTTGGCGCACTTGCGCTCGGAGCGGCACTAGGTGTATTGGCTGTGCTAGTTCGTCAAGAAATGGTGCTTGTTATTATGGGTGGCGTATTTGTGATAGAGACGCTGTCTGTTATGATTCAAGTGATATCATTTAAATTGACGGGTAAACGTGTGTTTCGTATGGCGCCCATTCACCATCATTTCGAGTTAAAAGGCTGGCCGGAGCCTCGCGTGATTGTAAGGTTTTGGATTATTACCGTGATTTTAGTATTGATTGGCTTGGCTAGTTTGAAATTGAGATAAAAAATGACAACACAACATACTCGTCAGATATTACAGCATACGTTTAATTTAACGGATGCTTCTCGTATTGTCATTGTGGGTGAAGGTATTACGGGAAAATCGATTGCACGTTTCCTTACTGATTTAGGCT
>CAINHP010000234.1 GCA_903848905.1 uncultured Pseudomonadota bacterium | reverse complement strand
TCAGTCATCGCGCCCACGCCCATAAAGATAAGCAAGGGGAAAATGCCAAGTTTAATGCCGTAATATAGAAAATAAAGTAATCCCCCTTCCTGTGAAATGCCTGCAACCGGAATATTACTGAGAATTGCACCAAAGCCAATAGGTAATAATAATAAGGGTTCAAAACCTTTTTTTATGGCTAAAAATAACAACAAAAAACCAATGAGCATCATAAAAACTTGCCCAGCAGTGAAGTTATAAATACCGGTGCTTTGCCATAATGAAATTAAATTTTCCATAACCAACCTTTATAACGTAATTAATACGCTGCCACTACTGACAGCGTTCCCTTCTTTTACATGGACTGAGGTGACAACCCCTGCAAATTTTGAGCGAATTTCAGTTTCCATTTTCATTGCCTCCATCAAAATAACAATCTCTCCTTCCTGTACTTCGCTTCCCGCATTAACTAACACTTTTAAAATGGTGCCAGCCATTGGTGAGTCAATTGTTGCGCCGCTACCTGCCACTGCAGTCAATGGTGCAGCATGGGCAGCACTCACTGCGGGATGAATCGATAATGCACTTCCACCTGGGCCGACAGCAACGTTAAAGTTTTTACCGTCAACATTAACCGTGTAAGTTTCGATGGCGCCGTCTTTTTTGGACGCGATGTTGGCAGCAAATTTCTCTGTATTTGGTTTGGGCTCAAACGCACTTGGATTATTGCGGTTTGCTAAGAATTTCCAACCCACTTGGGCAAATAATCCATTAATTAAGGCATCTTCTTCAATATTGCCAGTGAGTTTTACACTTTCAATTTGCGCTTTTTCTTGAACGTCAGCAATGAGTTTATCCATTTCAGCGTCAATTAAATCAGCCGGGCGGCATGTAATGGCTTGCGCACCGTTTAAGACTTTTGCTTGAAGCACGGCATTCACGGGAGCAGGTGTAATACCGTATTCGCCTTTTAAAATCGCAGCGGTTTCTTTTGCAATCGATTTATAGCGCTCACCGTTCATCACGTTCATAACCGCCTGTGTGCCGACGATTTGAGATGTCGGTGTTACAAGTGGAATAAACCCCAAATCTTCACGCACACGAGGAATTTCTTTTAATACCTCATCAAACTTATCTGATGCGCCTTGTTCTTTGAGTTGACTTTCCATGTTCGTCAGCATGCCGCCGGGAACTTGTGAAATTAAGATTCGACCATCTACACCTTTCAAACCGCCTTCAAATTGCGCATATTTTTTGCGCATATCACGGAAATAATGGGCAATATCTTCGAGTTTTACTAGGTCTAAACCTGTATCGCGTTTTTCACCTTCTAAACTCGCTACTATAGATTCAGTGGGACTGTGTCCATAGGTCATGCTCAGTGATGAAATAGCGGTATCTACGTTATCAACGCCAGCTTCAATGGCTTTGATAAGCGTTGCAACACTTAAGCCTGTTGTTGCGTGGCAGTGAAGATGAATGGGGATTTTGGTGCTTTTTTTAAGTTTAGACACCAATTCAAATGCTTCATAAGGCTTGAGCAGTCCTGCCATATCCTTAATGCAGATTGAATCGGCTCCCATGTCTTCAATGGTTTTGCCTAAATCTATCCATGATTTAATGTTATGCACGGGACTTGTTGTATACGACATAGTCCCTTGGGCATGTTTTCCAGTATGTTTGACTGCAGTGACTGCGCGTTCAATATTGCGCATATCATTCATTGCGTCAAAAATTCGAAATACGTCAATACCGTTAATAGCGCAGCGTTCGATGAACTTATCTACAACATCGTCAGCATAATGGCGGTAGCCTAATAAATTTTGCCCACGTAACAGCATTTGTTGCGGTGTTTTTGGCATTGCTGCCTTCAATGTACGCAATCTATCCCAAGGGTCTTCGCCCAAATAACGAATACACGCATCAAATGTCGCACCGCCCCATGATTCAATGGACCAGTAACCAATTTCATCGAGTTGTGCGCAAATTGGCAGCATGTCTTCTGTGCGCACACGTGTGGCCAAAATAGATTGATGTGCGTCGCGCAAAACAACTTCTGTGATGCCTAATTTTTGTGTATTCATAGCCATTTTTATAGATCTCCTAAATGCGAGCAGTTTCGAATAAATAACTGTTTTGCTTTTTTATTGGCAAGGTGAAAAAGGTCTTTTAGTTTT
>CAINHP010000233.1 GCA_903848905.1 uncultured Pseudomonadota bacterium | reverse complement strand
GCCTGTCGTGCCAAGTTCCACAAACGGCAGTGAACAAACAAAATAAATTTTAGCCGATGTGGTGAAATTGGTAGACACGCCATCTTGAGGGGGTGGTGACGCAAGTCTTGCCGGTTCAAATCCGGCCATCGGTACCAAATAGGCAATTTTAATAGTAAATCTATGTAAAACTGCACAATATACAGAAGCCCGCAAGTGTTATACTTGGCGGGTTTTTTATTGCTCTAAATTGAATATAAATAGGGAAATTAATGTGATGTTTTTAATCACTGCATTTTTCTTCTATACTGGTACCCTAAAATTAAACAAAGGAGTTTTTATGGAAAAGCCGTTTATCCTACACATGTTAACCACCGCAAAGAATTTAAGTCCATTTGATGTCAATATGGCAATGGATGCAGGTTGGGTTTCTGCAATGTCTTACACTAATATTGAGGCTAGCGAAGTTCAAGGTTTAGTGCAGGATGCTATTTTTTCACGTAGTGCAAAGAATTTAAAGCGAACCAGTATTTTCATTGGCGGGCGAGATACAAAGCAAGCAATGGATATGTTGAAAATTGCGAAACGATCAATGATTCCCCCCTTCGAAGTTTCTGTTTTTGCGGATCCAAGTGGCGCTTTCACAACCGCTGCAGCCATGGTGGCGGCAGTTGAATTTCATCTGTTAACAAAATTCAATACGACGTTAGAAGGCAAAAATATTTTAGCTTTAGCTGGAACAGGTCCTGTTGGTCAGGCTGCAGCGGTTATTGCTGCGAAAGCAGGTGCAAATGTTCGCATTATTGGTCGTCAATTAGACAAGGCGCAACATACTGCAGATTTATGCAATAACGAATTTGGCGAAGGCAAGACGAATATTCAAGCTGGTGCTGATGCAGATAAGGCGCAGTATATAAAAGATACGGACATTGTCTTTGCAACAGGTGCTGCAGGTATTGAACTGCTAAGTATTGAATTGATTGCAAGTGCTCCTCAATTAAAAGTGGCCGCTGACGTGAATGCGGTGCCGCCTGCTGGCATTGCGGGTATTAGCGCGATGGATGATGGTAAATTAATTGAGGGCTCCGTAAACGGTGCTGTCGGTGTGGGTGCGCTCGCTATTGGTAATGTGAAATATCAAACTCAAAATTTATTATTAAAACGTATGATACAAAGCGATAAACCATTGTATTTGCATTTCGAGCATGCTTTTGAAGTTGCTAGAGAATATATGAAATCAACGCATGATAAATAGTATTCGTTTGAACTGAGCAAAAAAGGAACTAATATATGAAACGCAGTATTCTGCACATGCTTGACCCGATGCCAAATAATAGTCCTTTTGATATTAACATGGCTTTAGATGCTGGCTTTGATGTTTTAATGCCGTACAACAATGTTAAATTAGAAAGTGTTCATGGTTTAACGCAAGATGCTATTTTTTCACGTAGTATGGCGGGCGTGAAACGCACAGGCTTATTTATTGGCGGGCGTAATTTAGGTTTAGCAATTGATATGTTTAATGCAGCTAAGCAAGCTATGATTCCACCGTTTGCTGTTTCAGTTTTTGCAGATCCAAGTGGTGCGTTTACGACAGCGGCTGCGTTAGTGGCTTGCGTGGAAAAAGAGTTGCGCATTAAACACGGCAAAGAGCTTAAAGATTGCAAAGCGATGATTTTAGGTGGTACAGGCCCCGTCGGTATTGCAACGGGTATTATCGCTTCATTAGCGGGTGCGCATACTACAATTGTGGATCATCTATATTTGGAAACGGCGCAAGAAGTTGGTCTGCAATACAATCGTCGTTTTGGGTGTGATTTGCATGCAGCTGTAGCGGGTTCTGATAAAGAAAAAATCGACGTGCTTCGAGATGTGGATTTAATTTTTTGTACGGCTAAAGCGGGTATTCAAGTTTTAAATGCAAAAGTATTAAAAGAGCTCACTCAACTTAAAGTGGCGGGTGATGTAAATGCCGTTCCACCTTTGGGGATTGAGGGAATTAAGCGAGAAGATAATGGTGCGCCTTTAATTTATGCTGAAAACTGCAATGCGTTTGCAGTCGGAGCGTTGGCTGTGGGTGATATAAAATATCATGTTCAACATGATTTGTTAGTTTCCATGATTGAAACAGAGCATCCTGTTTACTTGGATTTTCGTGATGCGTTCAAAACAGCGCAAAAAATCTTAGCTTAAACGTCAATTTTCGGATTACGTTCAATGACGTAATCCGAAGTCATTACTTTAAAACTGTTTGAATTCTTCTGTAGCGTTGATTAAAGCGTCAATCATTTCATCACCTTGAGCAATATGACCTGCATTAGGTAATACGACATATTTTGCTTGAGGTAGTGCTTGGTGGAGTTTCCATGCAGATTCAATAGGACACATTAAATCTGCTCGTCCATGAATGAGTGTGATGGGTAAATGCGTTAATTTATTGCAATTTTCGAGCAATTCATTTTCCTTTAGAAAATAATAATTTTTCGCATAATGGAGTTCCATGCGCACTTGTTTAATGGTGTTTTCACAAGGGTGTTCATCACTCTCTAGGTATAAATTTCCAAGTGCCACTTGCCCTCCCCATGATTGCCATGCTTTTGCGACTCGTCGAATGGCTAGTTCATCTTTTCCCCATAGCACAGTAATTAAGTCGGCTAAGAGGTTTTCTGTTCGCAAATCATGAGGAATGCTTGCTGATAATGCTTGCCAGCTTTCAGGGTAAATAGAGGCGACGCCACGCTCACTTGAAAACCAAATCATGTCTTGGTTTCGTGCTAAAAAACTACCTCTTAAAATGATTGCACGAACATGGTCAACATGCTTCTGTGCATAAGCTAATGCAAGTGTGGCACCCCAAGAACCACCAAATAAAATCCACTTCTCTAAATTAAGTTGTTTGCGGATCGTTTCCATATCTGAAATTAAATCAGAAAGCGTATTGTCTTCTAATTCACCAAATGGCAATGAACGACTGCTACCACGTTGATCGAATAAAATAATGTGGTAATGCGATGGATCAAAAAATCGACGGTGATCAGGTTTGCATCCTGAGCAAGGTCCACCATGCAAAAAAATGATAGGCACGCCGCTGGGATTGCCGCATTCTTCGACATAAACAGAATGATTTTTTGTCTTTAAAAAGAAATGATTGAAGGGTTCAATTGAAGGAAAAAGGCGTTTCATAAACGAAAAATAGACAGTAAAAAAGATAACCATAACGCTTATAGACCTATCGCGCTAGTTTTTATAATACGATGGCAATCCACGATTGCGATAAAATCCTATATAATGTTCGATTTATTATCATTGCCGTTTCCGCAGGTCATTTTTAAGCGCTTGCCTTTTTATTAATTAACGGCGTTTATACTTTGGAGACATTTAATGAATCAGGATTTAAAAACGTATCTCGCAACTTGCCAGACGCGTGTTGAGGCGGCATTAACACAACGTTTGCCCGCTGAAAATATCTTGCCTAATAAATTACATCAAGCCATGCGCTATAGTGTTTTAAATGGCGGAAAGCGGATGCGTCCAATGTTAACGTATGCAACAGGCAGTGTTTTAGGTATCTCGCCTGACGCATTGGATGCGGTTGCGTGCGCGGTAGAATGCATTCATGTGTATTCATTGATTCATGATGATTTACCCGCAATGGACGATGATGATTTGCGTCGTGGAAAGCCAACGTGTCATGTCGCATTTGACGAAGCGACAGCTATTCTTGCTGGAGATGGCCTTCAAACGCTAGCATTTGAATTGCTCGCCCATGACGCAAGTATTCAAGTGAGTGCGCAAAATAGGTTACAAATGATCACATCGCTTGCTCGAGCCAGTGGTTCACTTGGTATGGTTGGCGGTCAAGCTATTGATTTAGAGTCAGTTGGAAGAATGCTTACGTTGCCAGAACTTGAAAATATGCACATACATAAAACCGGTGCATTAATTCGTGCGAGTGTTATTTTAGCAACACTTGCCAAAGAGGGTGTTGATGAAGAGGCTGTTAAGCGACTGGATAACTACGCCAAATGCATCGGCTTATCTTTTCAAGTGAAAGATGATATTCTCGATGAAGAAAGTGACACGGCCACCTTGGGCAAAACGCAAGGTAAAGATAAAGATAATAATAAGCCCACTTATCCTGCATTACTTGGACTCTCAGGTGCTAAACAAAAAGCGCAAGAATTACACGAAAAAGCCATTGAAAATCTCGCTTATTTCGGTACACAGGCGGATTTGCTGCGTAATCTTTCACTCTACATTATTCAACGTGACCACTAATTTAACTGCCCATTACGTCGCCGTATTTAAGGAATTCAAACCATTATGACCCATTCAACGCCATACCCATTACTCGATAAAATCAACGATCCAGCGGATGTAAGGCAACTTCCTAAAGAGCAACTTAAAGCGCTTAGTAAAGAAGTGCGTAATTTCTTGACTGAATCGGTCAGTGTTTCGGGCGGGCATTTTGCAGCGGGTTTGGGGACGGTTGAGCTGACGGTTGCATTGCATTATGTATTTGATACGCCAAGTGATAAATTGGTTTGGGATGTTGGGCATCAAGCTTATCCACATAAAATTTTGACAGGTCGTAAATCACGTATGACGACCATTCGCTCAAAGGATGGTGTGTCTGCTTTTCCAACGCGTAGCGAAAGTGAACACGATGCATTTGGTGTTGGGCATTCAAGTACTTCAATTAGCGCTGCATTGGGAATGGCAATTGCTGCAGGCCTAAAAGGCGAAGATCGTCAAATGGTCGCGATTATTGGCGATGGCAGTATTACTGGTGGTATGGCATACGAGGCGATGAATCATGCTGGCGCTATTGATGCAAATTTACTCGTTATTTTAAATGACAATGATATGTCCATTTCACCCCCAGTAGGTGCGATGAGTAATTATTTGACAAAAATTCTATCGAGTCGCTTTTATTCTTCTATGCGTGAAGAAAGTAAAAAAGTGCTTAGTAAAATGCCAACAATGTGGGAGTTAGCTCGGCGCACTGAAGAGCATATTAAAGGCATGGTTATCCCCGGAACGTTATTTGAAGAACTCGGGTTTAATTACATTGGTCCAATCGATGGGCATGACATTGATATGCTTGTCTTGACGCTGGAAAATTTGAAGCATATTTCAGGTCCGCGCTTTTTGCACGTTGTGACTAAAAAAGGTAAGGGGTATCTACCCGCTGAAAAAGATCCGCTCGGCTACCATGGTGTCCCCGCGTTTGATCATAAGCTCGATTATTTGCCTAAAGCACCGCCTTCGCACCCAACCTATACAGAAGTATTTGGGCAATGGCTCTGCGATATGGCTGCACAGGATTTGCGCTTGCTTGGAATTACGCCAGCCATGCGTGAAGGCTCAGGGCTAGTGAAGTTTTCTCAGCAATTTCCCGATCGCTATTTTGACGTAGCCATCGCAGAGCAACATGCGGTGACGCTTGCAGCAGGGCAAGCCTGTGAAGGTGCAAAGCCTGTTGTTGCTATTTATTCAACTTTTTTGCAACGTGCTTATGATCAATTAATTCATGATGTTGCTCTACAAAATTTAGATGTGCTTTTTGCACTCGATCGCTCGGGGTTAGTTGGGCCTGATGGTCCAACACATGCGGGGAGTTTTGATTATAGCTATTTGCGTTGCATTCCTAACATGGTGTTAATGGCGCCTGCTGATGAAAATGAATGTCGTCAAATGTTGACGACGGGTTTCTTATATAACGGCCCAGCTGCGGTACGCTACCCACGAGGTAAAGGTGCAGGAAGTGCTGTTGATAATGCATTGACTTCGCTTGAAATTGGTAAAGCTAGTATTATTCACACAGGTAGTCGAATTGCCTTTTTGGCATGGGGCAGTATGGTGATTCCTGCGTTAACTGTTGGGAAACAACTTGCTGCGACAGTGGTCAATATGCGTTTTATTAAACCCATTGATGACGCTTTGCTTTTAGAGCTTGCGAAAACACACGATGTTTTTGTGACCGTGGAAGAAAATGTCTTGGCGGGTGGCGTGGGCAGTGCGGTGAATGATTTTCTGCAGGCGAATAAAATTCTAATGCCAGTTTTAAATCTAGGTTTGCCAGATTATTTTGTTGAGCAAGGCACGCGCGAAGAATGTTTGGCGCAATGTGGTCTTGATACAAAGGGTATTTTGGCGAGTGTCGAGGCATTTTGCGCGTAAATGATGACGCAGGAAAAATCCCATACCCCAATGATGCAGCAGTATTTACGCGTCAAAGCTGAGTATCCTGATACGCTCGTGTTTTACCGTATGGGTGATTTTTATGAATTATTCTTTGATGATGCAAAAAAAGCGGTTCAACTACTCAATATAACGCTCACAAGTCGAGGCCAATCAAACGGTGAGCCAATTCCTATGGCGGGGGTTCCGCATCATGCGGCTGAAGGGTATATTGCGAAGCTTTTGAGGGCAGGGAAATCAGTCGCACTTTGTGAGCAAATTGGCGATCCTGCAACGAGCAAAGGACCTGTCGAGCGTAAAGTCGTTCGAATTGTAACGCCGGCTACAGTAACCGATGATGCGCTACTTGATGCACGGCAAGACAACTTACTTGTTGCGATTTGCTGGCTAAAAGGGCAATTCGGTATTGCGAGTTTAGATGTGACTAGCGGGCGTTTTTTACTTCAGCAAGTGGAAAGTGAAGACGAGCTAATCAATGAAGTAGCCCGGTTAAATCCAGCAGAATTATTATTTAGTGAAGACTTTGCTCTTTCTCAAACGTTAAAGCAGCGTCACGGTTTGTGTCGTCGCCCTGCCTGGCATTTTGAAGCCGATAGTGCGCGTGAGCGCTTACTCGCGCAATTCAAAGCGACTGATTTGAGCGGTTTTGGTTGTGAAAAATTGCTTATCGCGGTGTCTGCTGCGGGGGCTTTATTGCAATACATTAAAGATACTCAGCAAAGTGCGCTACCGCATATTCAGAGTGTGCGCGTTGAAAGCAGTGATGATTGTATTTTACTTGATGCGGCAAGTCGGCGAAATTTAGAACTTGATACGCATCCTTCTGGGGAAATGAAATATACACTTTTTGGTGTGCTCGATACTACGGTGACGGCAATGGGAAGTCGTTGTTTGCGTCGCTGGCTTAATCGACCGTTGCGCAATCAATCAATTTTAAATCATCGTTATGCCAGTATTGCGAGTTTGCTTCATTCGCGACTTTACCAAACTACCCAACATCAGTTGCGCCACATTGGCGATATTGAACGAATCAGTTCACGTATTGCACTCAAAACAGCGCGTCCAAGAGATTTAATTGTACTGCGTGAAAGTCTTGCGGCACTGCCTGACCTGCAAAAATTGCTCTCAGAGCAAGATAACCCCCAGTTATTAACATTAAGTCAACATATCAATTTGCAACCCGACACGGTTGAATTGCTTTATCGCGCAGTGATTGATAATCCTCCTGTTTTGATTCGTGATGGGGGAGTCATTGCGAGTGGATATCATCAAGAACTTGATGAACTGCGCAATATGAGTCAAAACGCTGATCAGTTTTTGCTGGATATGGAACAGCGCGAGCGCGTGGCAACAGGTATTAATTCGCTGAAAGTCAGTTACAATCGCATTCATGGCTATTACATTGAAATTTCGCATTTGCATGTAGAGAAAATTCCCGCACATTATCGACGTAAGCAAACGTTAAAAGGTGCGGAGCGCTATATCACTGAAGAGCTTAAACTTTTTGAAGATAAAGTGCTGAGTGCTCGTGACAAAGCGCTGACATTTGAAAAATTTCTTTACGAACAGTTGCTCGATATTGTGGCGCTTTCTGTGCCTCAGCTTCAAAAATGTGCTGATGCGCTTGCTGAAATTGATGTATTAAGCTGCTTTGCGCAGCGAGCAGAAGCGTTAAATTTAACGCAGCCAACGCTAATTGAAAAAACGGGTATTCATATTGAAGGTGGTCGGCATTTGGTGGTCGAACAAATTGCCAAAACACCTTTTGTGCCAAATGATCTAGCACTTTCCTCGCAGCGTCGTATGTTAATTATTACGGGGCCTAATGCGGGCGGAAAAAGTACATTTATGCGCCAAACGGCTTTAATGGTGCTGATGGCGCATATTGGATGTTATGTGCCTGCCAAAAATTTTGTTTGCGGTGAAATTGATAAAATTTTCACGCGTATTGGCGCGTCAGATGATTTGAGTAGCGGTCGCTCTACGTTCATGGTTGAAATGTCCGAAACAGCGAATATTTTGCATAATGCGACCACGAAAAGTTTGATTTTAATTGATGAGATTGGTCGTGGAACGAGTACATTTGATGGCTTATCTTTAGCGTGGGCGTGTGCAGATTATTTAGCGAAAGAAACAAAAGCGTATACGTTATTTGCGACGCATTATTTTGAATTGACCGCGCTATCCGATCAGCATCGCAGCATTCACAATGTGCATTTAGATGCTGTTGAACATGGCGATACGATTATTTTTTTGCATGCCGTCAAAGATGGTGCCGCAAGTCAGAGCTACGGTCTGCAAGTAGCATCGCTTGCGGGCGTTCCGCGTTGCGTGATTGAAAAAGCAAAAACCAAATTAGGTGAGCTTGAAATGCATGCATACAGCGAGCAACAAGCTAAACGCGGTTCGGATCAAATTGATTTATTTGTGTCACAGGCGGAAAATCCTGTTTTGGCCTTACTTGAGGATGTGCGTGCCGATGATTTATCGCCTAAACAAGCGTTAGAATTGGTTTATCGACTCAAGCAACTCGTTTAATTATGATGAGAACAGCTCAGTGGGTAGTGATTATCGGGTTGCTTGCGTTGACAGCGGGCATGGGTGTTCGTATGTATACGCAGTGGCAACTTGAAAAACAGCCACAAATGCTTTCTGAGTTTTCATTTCTTGATGGCGCATCGACGTTTCATTCGTCTAATGAATGGAAAGGTAATATTTTAGTGATTAATTTTTGGGCAACGTGGTGTCCATCGTGTTTGAAAGAAATGCCCTCTTTTATT
>CAINHP010000232.1 GCA_903848905.1 uncultured Pseudomonadota bacterium | reverse complement strand
CATCAAACGATTCACTTACGTTATCGAAGCATCATAGTGGTCGCCGGCATCTTCTAAAATTTAATTATTTACTTCATCACGGTTTGCGACGTAATTTAGGTTTATCCTATTTAGTCATCAATGTGCTAGCGCCATTGACACTGTTTAATTTACTTTCAAAATCATTGCAACCTAAACCCCAACATGGTTTATTGGGGCGCTTGCGTGAAAAAATTTCACCAACACCGCAAACTCAATTGCATTTTATTGCGCCTAATAACAGTGACGCCGCAACACCTGAGCATACACGACTTGGTTTTACCGATGATGAACAAGCGGATCGCGTAACGGGATTTTTGCGTAATACCGGTTTAACATATGGATTTTCAGAAATTGTTGTTTTAATGGGGCATGGCTCCATTAGTCAAAATAATCCCCATATTGCAGCTTATGATTGCGGTGCTTGTAGCGGTCGGCATGGTGGTCCGAATGCGCGTTTATTTGCTGCGATGGCTAATCGCACTGAAGTTCGTAATTTACTCGCGCAGCGCGGCATTTTAATTCCTAGTGATACCTGGTTTATGGGTGCTGAGCATAATACCTGTAACGAAAAAATCGAATGGTATGATTTAGACGCGTTGCCCCTTGAGCGTGTTAATGCGTTTAAGGTATTGGAAGCGCAACTCAAACACGCACAAGAAATGTCAGCGCATGAGCGTTGCCGTCGTCTTGCTTCCGCACCAAAAAATACAACACCTCAAAAAGCTTTGTATCATATTCAAGAACGCGCAACAGATTTTTCTCAAGCACGTCCTGAACTTGGGCACGCGACAAATGCGTGTGCTGTTATTGGGCGTCGCGCTCTCACGCAAGGGGCATTTTTTGATAGACGCGCGTTTTTGATTTCGTATGACCCCACGCAAGACCTTGATGGCAAAATATTAGAAGGGATTTTACTTGCTGTCGGTCCAGTGGGGGCAGGTATTAACTTAGAATATTATTTTTCAACCGTCAATAACGAGCGATTTGGTTGTGGTACCAAAATTCCTCATAACATAACGGGATTATTTGCTGTGATGGAAGGCTCAAACAGTGATTTACGTACGGGTTTACCAAGACAAATGATTGAAATTCATGAAGCGATGCGTTTGCAAATTATTGTCGAAGCTAAAACAAGTGTGCTTGAGAAAATTTATGCGCGTCAGCCGAGTTTAATTGAATTGATTAGTGGGGGATGGGTTCATTTGAGCGCAAAAGATCCTGATTCGGATGCTATTTTTGTTTTTGAGCGTGGCGTTGGGTTTGTCCGCTGGGAAAATGGAAACTCAATACACTCGCTGCCAATGTATGAAACCTCACCTGAATATTATCGCAATCAAAGTGAACCTTTATCACCCGTTTTAATTGTGCAGCCTAATTGATTATGGAAAATTTCATTGTTTTAATTCCACTTTTCCCGTTGCTAGCTGCAATTTGCATCGGTAGCTTGCAATTATTTAGCGTCATTGAAGGTGAGGGAAGTGAACGATTTACAGCGCGAGTAGCAAATTATGCGGTGGGGCTGTCTTGTCTTATTGCTTTATTGCTACTCTGCCAAGACTTTTGGTTTGGAAATAATGCCGTTTTGACACTAGGCAGTTGGCTCAGTGTCGATGATTTAGTAATCAAGCTCAGTTTTTTTACCCATGGGTTTAGTCTAAAACTAGCTGTAATATTTGCCTTGTTATTGTGTGTTGTGACGCGTTTTTCGGTCAATTATTTACATCGTGAAGCGGGATTTCATCGATTCTTTTTTGTGTTGAGTTTATTTGCTTTTGCCATGTTTATGCTAGTGCTTTCAGCAAATGCGTTGGGAACATTTATGGGTTGGGAAATTGCTGGACTATGTTCTTATTTACTTATTGGCTATCTCTACAATAGTCAAAATGCCACGCACAATGCCATGCGTGTGTTTATCACAAATCGTATCGGTGATGCTGGGTTTATCGCGGGATTGGTACTTTGTTATCTTTGGCTAGGTAATATAAATTGGCTGGATATCCCCGTTTTCATTCACCAACTCTCCGCTCAGAAATTAAATTTAATCGCTTTGTGTTTTGTCATTGCAGCGATGGTCAAATCAGCGCAATTTCCCTTTACGCCATGGCTTGCTCGTGCGATGGAAGGGCCAACCCCTTCAAGCGCTATTTTTTATGGCGCGATTATGATTCATTCGGGCGTGTATTTATTGTTTTTAATTCGGCCGTTACTTGAATTGACACCGTTGATTGCAGGATTTGTGGCTGTTATTGGTTTGCTTACTGCTTTTTATGCTTACTTCGTGGGACTCGCACAAACTGATATTAAAACGTCGTTGATATTTGCGACATCAGGGCAACTAGGCTTACTATTTTTAGAATGTGGACTGGGTTTTTGGGAGTTGGCGACATGGCATTTATGTGCGCATATTATCGTTCGAGCTTATCAATTGCTAACAGCGCCTTCGCTTTTACATAATATACAAAGCACATCTATTCAAAATGCCCCCGCATTATTTGCAACTAATCGCCGTTTTTACACGTATGCCACGCAGCGCTTTTGGCTAGAACCGATAACAGATTGGCTTATTGTGAAACCGGTGATGAACTTGGCAAGCGATTTAAATTACGTGGATAAACAGATTATGGATCCCTTGATGGGGTCTCCTGCACCGACTATTCACGCTATTTCCAGTTTAGCGCAAGCGCAAGAGCGAAATATTGGTGCGCATTTAGACAGCACAGAGGATACGTTCGCACAGGGTAGTGGATTAGCGGGGAAACTGACGCAATGGACAGCGAGTATTTTGCATTGGTTTGAGTATCATTTTATTTTGCATGGCGCATCTGACAATGTATTTCATTACGGGCGTCGATTAGGGCATATTGCCAATCAAACTGAATTAACGCTTCTCAAACCGCGGTATTTGGTTACCTTTATTTTCATTACGCTGCTGGTTGCTATGTAGATATGCCATTAAATATAAGTGTTAGCTTTTGGCCTGAAATTGCCCATTTTCCTTTATTAACCACTATAACGCTTGTGCCTATTTTAGCGATGATTGGCGTTTGCTATACCGCATCGAAAATACAAACGTTGAGTGTTGCCTTTTTAGGCGCGACAGTGAATGTGCTACTGAGCTTTTATTTATTGTCCGTATTTGATGTCAATAAAGAAGGTATTCAACTGGCTGAATATGTCGATTTCCTGGGATTTCACTATCGAGTGGGCATTGATGGCGTCAGCGTTTTATTTATTCCGCTTGCAGCGATTTTAACGCTGCTCGCGCTTATTTATACACTTATTACGCGCCATGTCACTGACAAAGGCTTTATTGCGTCTTTACTCGGTTATCAAACGGTACTGATTGGTGCTTTTTCAGCGCTGAATGTGATGCAGTTTTGGTTGTGGACACTTATTGAACTTATCCCCATTATTTATTTAACATTGCACGCTGGGACGGGGAAAAATCGCCAATCATTAGTGTCGCTTTTGATGCAATACTGGGGAGCGGGACTGTTGATGACGTTTGTGGGGTTTTTAGTGCTAGGTCTTGGCATGACGGACAATCAAACGGGATCCAGTTTTGATTGGCTCACGTTAATACAAAATAACAATCATCTTCACCATCATGTGCTGATTTTTGTTTTATTGTTTTACGGATTTGCCGTGCGGATGCCTTTATTTCCCTTCCATGGTTGGCTTCCCGTTTTAGCAGAGCAGGGTACCGTTGCCAGTGCAGCCATTTTTATGGTGGGGATGAAACTGGGCGTGTATGCCGTTATTCGTTTTATTTTACCGTTGGTTCCACTTGTTGCAGAGCAGTGGGCAAATTTTGTGATATTTCTGGGGATCATCAGTATTTTCTATGGTGCACTGCTCGCTTTAATGCAAATTAACATTCGTCGATTACTTGCTTTTGCTGTGATTAGTCAAACGGGTATGCTTGTGATTGGCCTATTTTCATTTAATGAACAAGGCCTTGAAGGGAGTATCTTATTATCACTGACTTATGGATTAGCCACGGCGGGTATGTTGTTTAGTGTAGGTTTAATTTATGAGCGAACCCGAACTGCTTTTATACCCCGTTTGGGTGGTTTATTTGATACCAATACGTTTATTGGTTTACTATTTTTAGTTTCCGCTTTAAGTACGATGGTCATGCCTGGAACGCCGGGTTTTGATGCAGCGCATTTACTACTTGAAGGAACGATTCAAGCACAAGGTTGGTGGCTTGCTGTGACTATTTTGGTGGGTAATGTTCTTGCAACGGCATTTTTACTCTGGGCGTTTCAACGACTCTTTATTGTGAATGCTAAACGTGCGGTTCAGCCTCATGATAGTTTGCACCATCCTATTCTCTGTGAGCGCTTGATTGCTGTTGTGATTAGTTTACTGCTGATTGGCACTGGGTTTGATACCACGCCACTTCTCAATTTTATTGATAAAAAAGCCGCTAGTATTAGTCATTCCTATCCGCAGAGGTATCCATCATGACGATGACATTTTTACCGATGCTGAGCATGCTAATTGGTGTGCCTGTTGTTGGGGCGTTGATAATCGCTTTTGTCCCTAATATTCATTGGGCGAAAAAAATCGCGTTAATGACCGCATTTTTTGAATTGCTGATTGCAATAATGCTGGTTTTTTCTTTTGATAGAAGTAATGCGAGTTTTCAATTTATTGAGCAGTACGCATGGATTCCATCGTTAAATGCCGAATTTTTTTTAGGTGTTGATGGTATTTCCATTCTATTTTTTCCCATGACAGCGCTGTTGATGTTCGTGACAATTATTGCGTCATGGTCCAACATTCAACATCTCACACGATTGCATTTTGCGCTATTGCTTTTGCTTGAAAGCGCAACGATGGGTGTATTTTCCGCCCTCGATATGTTGTTATTCTTTTTATTTTGGGAAGCCACTTTACCGCCTATATTCTTTCTCATTGGACTTTGGGGAATAGGCGCAAAACGCAGTCAGGCGGCACTTAAATACACATTGTTTATGCTGTGCGGTGGCGTGCCATTATTGTTTGCTATTATACTTTTGGCTGTGAATCATGCCAATCAATTTGGTGAATCGATGACTGCCGGTTTGAGTTTTAGTTTTCCGGTTTTGTTAAACACGCCAATGACGGATCATTTGCAAATAGTTATTTTATTGTTATTTGTTCTCGGTTTTGCAGTAAAAACGCCTTTGGTGCCTTTTCACACTTGGCTACCAACGATTGCGATGGAATCACCTACGCAATTGAGTGCGTTATTGATGGGGCTTAAATTAGGGGCCTTTGGTCTACTTCGATTTGCATTCCCCCTTGCGCCTAGCGCTGCTGGGCATTATGCGTGGTTATTAGCTTTATTTGGCGCTATTACGTTAATTTACGGTGCCTTAATTGCCTTGAAACAAACGAATTTGCGTCAATTACTGGCGTATTTGAGTATTAGTCATGTTGGCTTTGTCACGATGGGTATTGCAAGCTTAACGTTGCAAAGTATTCAAGGTGCGCTTTTTCAGTTACTCAATTTTACGGCGATTGCCAGTAGTTTGATGTTAATCGCAGGCTTTTTGCAACAACGCATTGGCTCAACGGAATGGGTCCATTTAGGCGGACTCGCAAAAGTGGTGCCTAGATTGTGTGTTTTCTTTTACTTATTTAGTTTTGCCAGTATTGGCATCCCTTTAACCAGCGGTTTTCCAGCGGAGATATTATTGATTATAGGCGTATTTAAACATCAATTTGGACTTGGTATCGTGGGTTTATTGGGCGCTATTTTCGGGGCAGCTGCTTTATTTATGTTGATACAAAAAACGTTTCTGGGGGAAGTTCGGCATTCATCCAATCTTCAATTAGTTGATTTGCGTGCGCATGAATTATGGGTGCTGTGTATTCCTTTTATATTCGTATTATTTTTTGGCTTATGGCCACAGTTTTTATTAGATATTTCGCAGGGTAGTCTTACTTTATGGTTGAATCGCTTAGTTGATTTACCACTTACTTTGAGTTTTACATCATGAATGAAATTGCACACTATCATTGGGGTGTTGAGGAAACGGTTGCACAATTAAGAGCGTTGCGCGTACAGTCTTTGGAAGAGCGTAATCGTCGGCATAAACCGCCAAAATTACCATCACGTAAAGAGTTGCAACATATTCTCGATGGCTTGTCGGCTGTTCTTTTCCCTAATCGACTTGGACGGCCAGATTTAACCGAAGAGGGAATAGATTATTACGTTGGTTACACGTTGGATTGTGTTCTACATGAGTTATTCAAACAAATTCGTCGTGAACTGCAATTTGTTTCGGGTAATGAAGGCGTTGATGTCGCCGCGCATGAGCGTGCGATAGAAATCACGCGATTTTTTACGGCTCAATTGCCAGCTGTTCGGCGTATTTGTGACAGTGATATCCAAGCGGCTTATGAAGGGGATCCCGCCGCACGCACTCCTGATGAGGTGCTGGTTTGCTATCCTGGTATTACCGCTATTATTTATCATCGCCTAGCGCATATCATATATAAACAGGGCGCACCATTAGTTGCGCGTATGATTTCTGAGCTTGCTCACTCAGCAACGGGCATTGATATACACCCAGGTGCACAAATTGGTGAGAGTTTCTTTATCGATCATGGTACGGGTGTCGTGATTGGCGAAACGGCTATTTTGGGTAATCGTGTTCGTTTATATCAAGCGGTGACATTAGGCGCAAAGCGTTTTCAAAAGGATGATAACGGACTTCTGGTAAAAGGTAATTTACGTCACCCGATTGTTGAAGATGATGTGGTGATTTATGCGGGCGCCACGATTTTGGGGCGTATTGTTATTGGAAGTGGTTCAATAATCGGCGGAAATGTGTGGCTTACGCATAGCGTACCTTCTCGTAGCATAATTACGCAAGCGAGTGAACAGCGCGAATAATACAGGATTTTATAAATCTTGTCGTAATTAACGTGCTCTTAGTTTAGAATAAACGATTGTGACGCGCCCGTAGCTCAGCTGGATAGAGCGCAGCCCTCCGGAGGCTGAGGTCAGAGGTTCGAATCCGCTCGGGCGCACCACATACTTCAATGTAGTCAGATTTAAAAATAACGTCCATTCATAGCAAAGTGTAGCAAAATACTTGCCACATAACCCAGAGCAATCACAGGTGTCCATTTTAAATGGCTTGTGAATGTATAGATGCCTTTCGCTTGACCCATTAAACCAACGCCTGCTGCACTTCCCACCGCAAGTAAACTGCCACCAACCCCTGCAGTCAAAGTAACCAGTAACCATTGACCTTGTGAAATATCGGGTGCCATGGTAAGCACGGCAAGCATAATTGTTCCGTTATCCACGAAAGCAGAGGCAATACCAACTAAGATATTAGCGATAGTCGGATCATTTTCTCCGTACAAATAGTGCGAGGTTAAATCCAAATAACCAATAAAGCTTAGACCACTCACGCTGACCATGACACCGTAAAAAAATAAGAGTGTATCCCATTCTAAATTAGCCACTTTTTTGAATACATCAAATTCTTCTTCAGTGTGCTTGGTATCAATTGAGTAAAGTGGTTCTTCTAAATTAACCGCATGTTGAATGCTTTGCGTGTCATCATTCTTATTGGTTTTTTGTAGATAAAAACTAAAAAATTGCAAATAGGTCAAACCTAGCATCATGCCGGCTGCAGGTGGTAGACTGAAAAAATTCTCAAAGCAGGTTGCTGTGACAATAGTCAGTAAAAATAAAACAATAATGGTAATGCCGCCACGTTTAATTTCCTGAATTTCATCTACAGCATCTGGGCGTTCTTTGGGAATCCAGAAGCACATAATAGCTGCTGGTAAGGCAAAGTTGACAATAGCGGGTAGTAGCAATGAGAAGAAATCAGCAAAAGGAACGATGCCTTTTTGCCAAACCAATAAAGTGGTAATGTCACCAAATGGACTAAACGAACCACCCGCATTGGCGGCGACAACCACATTAATACAAGCTAGTGTCACAAAATTTCGGTTATTTTTCCCCATGGCTAAAATAACGGATCCCATTAGCAATGCGGTGGTTAAATTATTACAAACGGATGAAATGAAAAATGCTTGAATACCTGTAATCCAAAATAATTGACGATAAGTAAAATTTTTACTTAATAGCCAAACACGTAAATTCTCAAATACCCCTCTATCTTCCATCGCATTCAAATACGTCATTGATACCATAATAAATAGGAATAATTCTGCGTAGCCTTCAAGTGAAGCTCGAAATGCAATTCCAGCTTGTTCTTGTGTACCAAGGCTAACATAAAACCCAGCAATGGCAAGCCATATGATACTCGCAGCAAATACCATTGGTTTTGATTTGCGAAGTTCTGTAATTTCTTCTGTGATCGCTAAGAAATAGGCACCGACAAATGAAATTAATGCAATATACCCTACAGTATGTTGCGTTAAGTCTATTGCTTTAAAAACAGATTCATCAGCTGCGAATACCAGAGTTGGACAGAGTGATAATAAAAAAATAAGAAAATAGTTTAGCATTATGATTTTTTAAGGTTATTAATAATAAGTAGACGTATTTTGATTTATCGAGCAGGCGGATTAATCTTTTTTTCGGCATTGTCGATTGGTTTGCTCAATCAGTCGTGTAAATTGCGTGACATATTTACTTGATAATTGTTTCCATTGGAAATGCCACAGCCAATTATTTTCAGTTGTACCCGGTGTATTCATGCGATGCGATCCATCCAGCTCTAAAATATCTTGCATAGGAATGATGGCTAATTCAGCAATTGATGCCAATGCGCATTGTATCAGCGCGGAAGGAATCGCATTTTCGTCTACTGTAAGCTTGGTGCTGATATAAATGCGTTGCTCAGGCGTCAGTGATTCTAACCAACCTAACGTGGTGTCATTATCATGTGTTCCCGTGTAAACCACGCTATTGACTGTATGATTTTCTGGTAAATAGGGATTGTCTGATTCACCGCTAAAGGCGAATTGTAAAATCTTCATTCCCGCTAAATTAAATTTCATTCTCAGTGCATCCACTTCAGGCGTAATCACGCCTAAATCTTCAGCTACAAGCGTAATATCTTGAAACTTCATGAAAATAGCTTCTAATAGTGCTTCGCCACCTGCTTTTACCCATTGGCCATTTATTGCAGTTGGTTCATCCGCTGGAATTTCCCATGCAGCTTCAAGTCCTCGAAAGTGATCTATTCTGACAATATCAAATAACGCAGATTGTGTTTGCATACGTTCAATCCACCAATTAAATCCAGTCGATTGCAAATAAATCCAATCATAATGCGGATTTCCCCAGCGTTGACCTGTTTGCGAAAAATAATCAGGTGGAACACCGGCAACCACTGACATTTCACCTTCGTCATTTAGCTTGAACACTTTTCGGTTTGCCCAAACGTCAACGCTATCATAGGAAACAAAAATGGGTAAATCCCCAAATAACAAAACGCCCCGCTCGTTTGCATAATTTTTTAAAGCTGACCATTGTTTGAAGAAAATATATTGTTCAAATTTTACGGTGTTGATTGCGCCTTGCGAAAAGAATCGGATATCGTTTAATGCGGCTAGATTGCGGTTCTTAAATTCAATTGGCCACGTATTCCAGCTTTGTTGATTGAATTTCTCACGCAACACACTAAAAAGTGCAAAATCATCTAACCAATAATGATGAGTTTTGCAAAAGTTGGTGAAAGCGGTTTGCTCCTCATTTGTCGCATGCTGCTCAAAGTTTTCAAATGCTTTTGCAAATAAACATTGACGCCAAAAATGGGTGCTTCGATGACACGTTTTTTCCTCGCAGCATTCTGTTTCAGTAAGCCACCCTAGGGTAACTAAATAATTCATATTCACTAACGCGGTGTTACCTGCATGCGCTGAAAGCGATTGATAAGGTGAATTATCTTCATGCGTAATGCCTAGTGGGAGAACTTGCCACACACTTGCCCCGCATTCATGTAGAAAATCGACAAAAGCGTAAGCATCTTTTCCTAAATTCCGACTGGGTAGCGAGGTTATATGCAGTAAAACCCCTGCTCGACGTTGATTAATATTGGCTTTCATATTACTTCCGCTTTAATGTTCTGTGCCGTGGCGCATGGTACCGCCCATGGCTGGTGAACCTGAACCTTGTGTGAAGGAAAGTGAGAGATAAGCGGGTGGTTCTTCACCAAGTAAATAATATAAATTCGCTAAATTTAATCGGAACTGCTTTTCAAAACTGCTTACTGCATCGTTAGGGTTATAGTCACCAAACCACCAGAACCAATCTGAACCTTCGCAAACAGCAAGTTGCAAAAGGGCTTTTTCACGCAAAGCCGCATCCATATCCACATTTTTTAGCATAACGCGATCAAACATTTTTTTTGCATCACCTAGCATGTCCCAACCACGATTTTTGTCTGTGTCACCAATCCATGTTGAAAACGTGCCATATACCCAACTTCCGGCAATGAGTTTATTTAAGGGTTTTGCTTCCACTTTTTGATTGATACATTCTGAAAAGGTGGTTAGTTGAATTTTGGGGTGATGACTTAATCGTTTATAAAGTGCACTTAAAAAATAAATACCGTTTTCGGGGAAATACTCCCATGCATTTTCACCATCCATAATAATGGAGACAACAGCATCGGGAATTTTGCGATCCGCAATGGCTTCTAAATGCGTAATTAAATCACTTACTGCATCATCACCATGCCATTTTGAATATTGAAAACCAATTAAATCAGATAGACCATCATCACGGAAAAAACAATTCAGCTTGCCTTTTTTAAGGGTGAAAGGATGATAAGTACTTTCGGGACGCGTATTTTCACTGTAATTTAAACTGTTACCCAGTACTGAGCCACCACTTGCCGCCCATTCAAAACCAAAATCATCTAAAATTTTCAGCGTTTCCTCACTTATCGCACCTTCTGAAGGCCAGCACCCTTTGGGTTCAAATCCAAAAAAGCGTTTAAATACTTGAACGCCTTTTTGCAGATGCCAAATCACTCGCGCCTCGCCATCGGGATAGGCAGAAAGTTCAGGCAATGGCGCGGATGGCATGGCTTCATGCGTGGACTTTAAATCCAGCATAAGTGGCATGATAGGATGCGCGTAGGGCGTTACCGATAATTCAATTTGCCCTTTTTGAGCCAATTTTTTATAGCGGCCTAAAACGTGTGAGAGTTGATCTGCGATGATGTCAAGCATTTCCAGTCGATCAGCTTGAGAATAATTCGAGCCTTGTTCGAGTAAACGTTGTGCACGAGCGTCAGATAATTTAACGGTTTCACCCAGCCACGCTAGGTTATACCACATCAATAAATCAACAACGAATTGCACATTAGCGTAATGCGTGATGTCTTTTTCTATGAGCAGTTCCGCTGTTTCAACCAAATGTTTAAATTGTGGATAACGATTAATTTGACGTTCACGATTCGCGCGCAAACAGTCCTGAATAATTTTTAATGGCATGGAGATAATGCCAGCATTATCCGCTAAAGCAAACAGCAACGGATCGGTAAAGGGGGTTTTATCATGCAGATAACTGTTGATTTGCCTTGCGTACTCTTCAATTTGCTCGAGTAAAATAGGCGCGAAATTAACAACCACTTTTGCGTCAGGTGCCGCTTCCAGATGAGCGGCCATATCCACATAGTCTTTAATGACATGCAAATACGTCCAAGGTAATTTGAATTCACCCGATTGCAAATTGCGATATTCGGGTTGGTGCATGTGCCAACAAAAAACTAATTTCAATTTATTATCTAACATAATGCCTTCTTACTCCGAACATTTCGGGTGTGACGAGAATAACGCCTCCAGGGCTTACATGAAAACGCTGCGCATCAGAAACGGGATCTTCACCAATGATGGTGCCTTCAGGAATATCGCAGCCTTTTTCGATAATTGCTTTGGTAATGCGGCAATAACGTCCAATATTGACTTCAGGCAAAACAACGCAGTCTTGCAATGTAGTGTATGAATTGACGCGAACATTCGAAAATAATAACGAATGACGCACTGTTGCACCCGACACAACTGAGCCACCTGAAATCATTGAATCAATGGCAACGCCACGACGATCTTCTTCATCAAAAACAAATTTTGCGGGGGGCGTTTGTTCTTGATACGTCCAAATGGGCCATTTTTTATCGTATAAATTTAAATCGGGTTTGACGCCAATGAGTTCCATATTGGCTGCCCAATAGGAGTCGATGGTACCTACATCGCGCCAGTAACTTTGCTGTCCACTTTGTAGATTTAGAAAAGGATACGCATTCACAAGGTGGGTATCAATGACGGCTGGAATAATGTCTTTTCCAAAATCGTGCGTTGACAGATCAGAGTCCGCATCTTTAATGAGTTGATCAAATAGAAAATCCGCATTGAAAATATAAATACCCATAGAGGCAAGCGCTGTATCTGTTCGGCCGGGCATAATGGGTGGATTTTCAGGTTTTTCAACAAAAGCACGTACACGACGATAATCATCAATGTCCATGACGCCAAAGGCACTTGCATCTTCGAGAGAAACTTCAATGCAGCCAATGGTTAAGTCAGCGCGTTTTGCTACGTGATCGGCAAGCATTGCGCCGTAATCCATTTTATAAATATGATCGCCTGCAAGCACTAGAATATGTTCAGGTTGGCGACTTCGCAAAATATCAATGTTTTGATAAATGGCGTCAGCAGTCCCTTTGTACCAAGAATCTTCGCTGTGGCGTTGTTGCGCAGGCATTAAATCAACGTATTCACCAAACTCACCACGTAAAAACCCCCAGCCTTGCTGAATATGGCGAATGAGTGAGTCAGATTTGTATTGAGTGAGAATACCAATTTTACGGATGCCTGAGTTGACACAATTTGATAAAGGAAAATCAATAATGCGGAACTTCCCACCAAAAGGCACGGCCGGTTTAGCTCTCCAGTCCGTCATGTCTTTTAAACGCGACCCACGTCCACCCGCTAAAATAAGCGCGATAGTATTACGTGTGAGTTGACTGATAAAACGATCAGTATGCGAATCATGTGATGTCGACATGTGTAAATCTCCTATAATTTTTGATATAGATACCCAACTTTTTTTTAGTTTGCTAAACTTCACAAACATTATCCTACTACATAGAGGCTATTCCTAGTGAAAAAGCAATCTCCCGACACCTTAACTGAAAAATCTGTTTTAGATTCAGATTTAATGAAAATTGCTGCTGCTCAGCATCATAATCCTTTTTGTATATTAGGTCGTCATCCCAAACACAATAAAATTCATGTGCGGCTTTATTTGCCTTATGCGCAAGCGGTTAGTTTCACTCATAATAATATAGATATTCCGCGAATTGAAGGCTCTGATTTCTTTGAGTATATGGCAAAAAAAGGCGAGCTTCCCCCTCATTATGCCATTTCTTGGGTAGATAAAGAGGGTGTTCACCACGAAAATTATGATCCTTATGATTTTGGCGTGCAACTGCCTGAATTCGATTTACATTTATTTGGTGAAGGGAAACATTGGCATATTTATCAAAAACTCGGTGCACATTTGCATACTGCCGACGGTATTGATGGTGTTTTATTTGCTCTTTGGGCACCTAATGCGGGTAGGGTGAGTGTTGTTGGTGATTTTAATCGATGGGATGGGCGTTGCCATCCTATGCGCAGTTTAGGTGGTGGTGGAATTTGGGAATTATTTATTCCGCAATTAAGCGCAGGTACCTTTTACAAGTTTGAATTGCTTAACCGTGCAAGTGGTGAAATTATGGTTAAAACAGATCCCTACGGTCAGCAATTTGAATATCGCCCCAAAACGGCCGCTGTTGTGGTGGATAATCAAACCTATACATGGCGCGATGATGCGTGGCTAAAACAGCGTGCTCAATATGATTGGCTGCATCAACCTATGTCAATTTATGAAGTGCATTTAGGTTCATGGCGACGTGATGCTGAAGGAGGTTTTTTAAATTACCGCGATATTGCATTGCAGTTAGTAGATTACGTTAAACAATTAGGGTTTACACATATTGAGTTGCTACCGATTACCGAGCATCCGCTTGATGATTCGTGGGGATATCAAACCACAGGGTATTTCGCGCCAACGAGTCGTTTTGGTACACCAGATGATTTTCGTTATTTTATTGATTATTGTCATCAAAACGATATAGGTGTAATTCTTGACTGGGTACCAGCGCATTTCCCCAAAGACAATTTTGCTTTAGCGCGATTTGATGGCAGTGCGTTATATGAGCATGAAGATCCGCGCAAAGGGGAACATCGTGATTGGGGAACCCTTATTTACAATTACGGGCGCAATGAAGTACGTAACTTCTTGCTTGCCAGTGCTGTTTTCTGGATAGAAGAATATCACCTTGATGGCCTGCGCGTAGATGCGGTAGCCTCGATGCTCTATCTCGATTATTCGCGCGAAGCCAATGATTGGGTGCCTAATTGCTATGGTGGAAATGAAAATTTAGAAGCGATTGATTTTTTTCGTGAGTTAAATACGATTACGCATCAGCAGCATCCAGGCACGGTGATTATGGCGGAAGAATCGACTTCATGGCCACAAGTTACCCGTCCAACATGGGCGGGTGGTTTGGGTTTTTCCATGAAGTGGAATATGGGCTGGATGCACGACGTTTTAGCGTATATGCAGGAAGACCCTATTCATCGCCAATATCATCATAATCAGTTGACGTTTGGTATGCTCTACGCGTTTACTGAAAATTTCACCCTGCCTTTTTCACATGATGAAGTAGTGCATGGCAAAGGCTCGATGCTCAATAAAATGTGCGGAGATGAGTGGCAGCGTTTTGCGAACTTACGTTTGCTCTATACATTTATGTTTGCTTATCCTGGTAAAAAATTGTTGTTCATGGGGAATGAAATCGGGCAGGGCACTGAATGGAATGCAAATAAAACGCTTGATTGGTATATTTTAAATTACCCACTGCATAGCGGTGTGCAATCGCTCGTTAAAGACTTAAATCATCTTTATAAAAACGAACCTGCGCTTAATCGCCATGACTTTGAGCAGCAAGGTTTTGAATGGATTGATTGTAATGATGTGCAACAATCGGTTTTGTGTTTTCAGCGAAAACACGGTCATTCACACTTGATTGTTGTGCTTAACTTTACGCCGATGGTTCGTGAAGCTTATCATATTGGTGTGCCGCAAAATGGCGTGTATCGTGAAATCTTTAATTCTGATTCGCATTATTATGCGGGAACAAATACAGGCAATGGAAATGTACAAACTACTGATGAACCATGGATGAATCAGACCCATTCGCTAAAGTTGACACTACCACCACTGGGCGCGATTATTTTAAAAATTTAAGGGAATAGACAATAAAGGCTTTTATGAAGAAAATACTTTTTGTGACAAGTGAAGTGTATCCACTCATTAAAACGGGTGGACTTGCTGATGTATCAAACAGTTTGCCTAAAGCGCTTTCGCAAACGGGGCAAGATGTAAAATTAGTTATCCCTAACTATCATGGATTGAAGATAACTGCTCCCGTAATTGAGCGCAGTCTATTCAAAATTGGCACGCATACAGTACGGTTACTTGAAACGATGCTACCTGATAGTGACGTAGGTATTTGGCTTGTGGATTGTCCTGAATATTTTGATATTTCAGGGAATCCTTATGTGGATTTTGCTGGTAATGCGTACGGTAATAATGCGGAGCGTTTTGCCTTATTTTGTCGCGCTGCGATTGAAATTGCAATGAATCGCGCGGGACTGGATTGGACTGCTGATGTGGTTCATTGTCATGATTGGCAAACGGGTTTGGTTCCCGCATTGCTATCACTTGAATACAAATGCCCACCGACTGTATTTACTATTCATAATTTAGCCTATCAAGGATTGTTTAACGGTTTAATGGCAGCCACACTGCAACTGCCAAGTCAGTTGTTATCGCCTGACGGTTTAGAGTTTTTCAGTATGATTTCATTTATTAAAGGCGGCATTGCGTATGCAGATAAAATTACGACAGTCAGTCCAACATACGCTCAAGATATCCAAACAGCAGAATTGGGATATGGTTTAGAAGGATTGCTCGTTTATCGTAATCAAGATTTAATTGGGATCATAAATGGCATTGATGATGATTGGAATCCGCAAATCGATCCATTCATTGCAAAGAATTACAGTGTCGATACATTAGCGGATAAAAAAGAAAACAAAAAAGCGTTGCAAACGCATTTTAATTTGCCCGTTGATGAAAATATATTGCTTATTGGTTTAATTAGTCGCCTTGTGGAACAAAAAGGCATTGATATGATTTTAGGGTGTTTATCCGAAATGCTCACTTTCCCGATTCAATTTGTATTACTGGGGAGTGGCGATAAAGGATTTGAAAAGCAATTACGAGAATTTGCACAGGCTAATCCGAATAAATTATCGCTAACGTTAGGTTATGACGAAGCCTTAGCACATTTAATTGAAGCGGGCGCTGATGTGTTTTTAATGCCTTCTCGATTTGAACCTTGTGGCTTAAATCAAATGTATAGCCAGCGCTACGGTACGCTGCCTATTGTACGAAAAACGGGCGGACTTGCGGATACTGTCGTTGATACGCTACCAAGTACCATTTCAGATAAAACAGCAACAGGATTTGTCTTTAACGAAGCCAGTGAAGGCGCGTTACTTGAAACGATTAAACGTGTAGTGATGCTTTATGGTTTTCCGGAAATATGGCATCAAATACAAGTGAATGCAATGAACGTTGATTTTTCATGGAAAAGCAGTGCAGAGCAGTACATTGACGTTTATTCAAAAATATAATGTGAACGTTTAATCAAGAAATTGGTGGCTGTTTATCGCCAAT
>CAINHP010000231.1 GCA_903848905.1 uncultured Pseudomonadota bacterium | reverse complement strand
TATCGTGATTATTTGATTTTTGAAGGTATTTCTGTTGATGAAAAAGGCACGCAACATTATTTAGATGTGCATGTGGCTTATCGTCAAGCCTGCTTAAATGCAATCGAATACCTTAAAAAATTCGGTTACAGCGGTGAGCAAGCGCTCTCCATTTTGGGCACGGCGCCTGTTGAAGGTCATATTAGCGGCGTGGTTGATATTCCAAACGCCTGCGCGACACTTTGGCTACCCACTGAAATTTTTGATTTTGACCTTAAACCCAATGCGGACGGGCCAAAAATTGTCGTCGCCAGCGGCACTGATATGGCTAAAACCAGTTAATTTTGATGAACATCACGGGAGTTTAGGTCGATGCCTTTATATGAATATCACTGCGAAGTTTGTGGCACGTTTTCAGCGTTGCGAAAAATGGCCGACGCTAAACTGCCTGCTGTTTGCGATCATTGCGGTGGTGAAAGTCCGCGCATTATATCCGCCCCGCATTTTGCCTTAGTGGGGCAATCTCAGCGCATCGCTTATGAGCGCAACGAAAAATCAGCGCATGAGCCTGTATCAATGCGTCGTTCAAGTTGTGGATGTAGCACAGGGGGACATACTTGTAAAACTGACGATAGTGCCAAATCAACGAGTAATCAGTCTGCTGGTTATCAAATGCAAACGAAGAAAACAGCACGACCTTGGATGTTGAGTCATTAGTTTGCAATTCGTTTTTAAGTGTGTGATTTTTTTTACACATCAAAGTGCCATGTTCTTTTGTTTAATTTAGGGGAAAAAGATGAGTAATATTGATAAAAATCAATTCGTGAAAAAGTCGATGGTGCTAAGTGCGCTGTCACTGGCTTTGGGTCTCTCAATTTATGTGGACGCGTCCGTCGCGGGCGATTTTCCAACGGCAAAAGTGAATACAACAGGACTTTCTGTTACGGATGATGTTGTCAAAGTGGGTATTCTTCACTCGGCAACAGGCACTATGGCGATTAGTGAAACGGGTTCAATTCAAGCTGAAAAACTCGCTATTGCGCAAATTAATGAAGCGGGCGGTGTACTCGGTCGTAAAATTGAAGTGATTCAAGAAGATGGCGCAAGTGATTGGCCAACCTTTGCGGAGAAGTCGAAAAAATTGCTTGAAAATGACAAGGTAGCCACCGTATTTGGTTGCTGGACATCGGCTTCACGCAAAGCAGCGCTACCGGTTTTCGAGAAAGATAACGGCTTACTTTTTTATCCTACCTTCTATGAAGGACTTGAACAGTCGAAAAACGTTTTTTATACCGGTCAAGAAGCGACGCAACAAATTTTGGCGGGTTTAGATTGGATTGCTAAAGAGAAAAAAGCAAAAACCTTTTATTTAATTGGTTCTGATTATATTTGGCCGCGCACGTCGATGAAAATTGCACGTAAACACATTGAGCAGCATTTAGGCGGCACGGTGGTTGGTGAAGAATATGTGGCTTTGGGTGATACGCAGTTTGGTTCGGTCATCAATAAAATCAAGCTCAAAAAACCGGATGTGATTTATGCAGCGGTGGTTGGCGGCAGTAACGTAGCTTGGTTTAAACAGTTAAATGCAGCGGGCTTGAACGCGAAAAAACAAAATATGCTCACTATTTCAGTGACTGAAGACGAAGTACTCGGTATTGGTGGTGAAAACTTGGAAGGTTTCTATTCTGCAATGAAATACTTCCAAAGTTTGAAAAATCCCAATAACGACAAATTCGTCGCTGAATTCAAAAAAGCCTATGGCGAAAAAGCCGTTATTGGTGACGTAACACAAGCGGCGTATTTAGGTCCTTGGCTTTGGAAAGCAGCGGTTGAGCGTGCAGGCAGCTTTGATGTAGATAAAGCCGTTGCAGCGCTTCCTGGTTATGAATTATCCACCGCGCCTGAAGGCTATGTCAAAGTCGATCCAAATCACCATTTGCTCAGCAAATTGCGTATTGGTCAATGGCGCAAAGATGGTCAAGCCGATATGGTTTATGAATCGGGTTTAATCAATCCAGATCCATTCCCAAAAGGCTATCAATAAGCCATGTCGTTAACTTTTTAACTGTATAGCGTTATTTGCAGTGCAGACGTTTTCAGTCTGCGCTGCAAAGTAACTGATTTTTTGAGAAAGATTTACGTTAATTTGCGTGATGTGGAGAAAGGCTATGTTTGGCTATTCGATGGAAGAAGTGGGCAATATTGTCGTCATGCAGGGTTTTTCGGGGCTGAGTTTATTTAGTGTATTGCTTTTAATGGCACTGGGCCTTGCAATTATTTTTGGTCAGATGGGCGTGATTAACATGGCGCATGGTGAATTCATGACAGTAGGTGCTTATACCACGGTGTTTTTATCTAAAATGGCCGTTGAATTTGACATCGTCAATTCGTACTTTATTTTTGCCATTATTGCCGCATTTATATTGGCTTTCTTTATTGGGTATTTTGTGGAATATGCGCTAATTCGGCACCTGTATAAACGCCCGCTTGATACGCTCCTTGCAACATGGGGTCTGAGTTTGGTGATGCAGCAAATTTTTCGCTCAACCTTTGGCGCAAAAGAAGTGAGTGCAGAGTTGCCTGAATGGTTACTCGGTTCGTTTAAACCCACCCCCGATATTGATATTCCAATCAATGGCGTTTTTGTGATGGGACTTGCCTTAATTGTCACCGTTGGGGTGTATTTATTTATGTTTCGCTCACGTGGTGGTTTGCGTATTCGCGCGACGGTGCAAAATCGGATGATGGCTGGCGCGGTGGGGATTAATACGCAAAAAGTCGATCGATTAACGTTTGCCTTAGGGTGTGGTATTGCGGGTGTTGCGGGCGCGGCTTTTACAACGATTGCTTCAACAGGTCCAACAACCGGCTCACTCTATATTGTTGATAGTTTTATGGTGGTGGTGTTTGGTGGTGCGGCAAGTTTGATGGGAACGATTGCCTCCGCATTTGGCATTGCCCAAGCGCAGTCTATTTTGCAATTTTTCATGACCAGTTCGATGGGCAAAGTATCCACCTTGATGACCATTGTCATTATTTTAATGATGCGTCCAGAAGGGTTGTTTGCCTCAAAAGTGCGTAAATAGGGAGGGCGTTATGACTGTAATAGTAGATAAATGTTTTGGTGGAAAACAGGGCGCCGTCAATTTAGCGATATTAGCGATTTTACTGTTGGTTATTTTTCCGCTGTGGCTGGATTTATTTCGGTTGGGACTCATCGGCAAATATGTCACGTATGCGTTCGTTGCCGTCAGTCTTGTTTTGCTTTGGGGGAATGGGGGGATTTTGAGTTTGGGGCAGGGGATGTTCTTTGGTCTTGGCGGTTATTGCATGGCGATGTTTTTAAAATTGGAAGCGTCAGATCCCATTAGTACTAAAATTCAAACTACGCCCGGTATTCCCGATTTTATGGATTGGAATCAAATTACTGAAATTCCATGGTTTTGGATGCCATTTAAAAGTTTCCCTTTAACCGTATTTTTTGTGCTGGCGGTTCCGACTTTTTTAGCCTTTATTATTGGCTACGCCATGTTTAAACGTCGCGTGGGTGGTGTGTATTTCGCCATTATCACGCAAGCGATTGCACTCATTTTGAGTATTTTAATTGTAGGTCAACAAGGCTACACCGGCGGTGTGAACGGTATTACGGATTTGAAAACCTTGCTTGGCTGGGATATTCGAACCGATAGCGCGAAATATGTTTTATATTTCATCAATGCCAGTTTGCTCATTGGCGTCATTATATTGAGTAACTATGTGCTTTCGTCAAAATTTGGCATGTTGCTGCTTGCTATGCGTGATAAAGAAGAGCGCGTGCGTTTTTCAGGCTATGACGTATCGAGTTTTAAAATCTTTATTTTTTGCTATGCCGCGATGATTTCAGCGATAGGTGGTGCGATGTTTACGCTGCAAATTGGTTTTATGTCGCCAAGTTTTGTGGGTATTGTGCCATCGATTGAAATGGTTATTTTTGCCGCAGTGGGTGGTCGAATGTCTCTCATTGGCGCGGTTTATGGGGCGCTACTGGTGAATTTTGGTAAAACCATGTTCTCTGAAAACTTTCCTGAATTATGGTTGTTTTTAATGGGCGGCTTATTTATTGCCGTGGTGATGTTCTTCCCAGATGGATTAGCAGGGGTTTATCGTGATCATGCCAAAAATTTCAATCTAGCAGATTGGTTGATTGCACGTTATACCAAATGGTTTAAAAAAGAGGCCAACATGCTAGGAGATAAAGTATGAGTAACACGGACTTTATTTTGGCAATTGAAGATTTAACGGTGTCATTTGATGGATTTAAAGCGGTTGATTCGCTGTCAATGTACATCGATAAAAACGAATTACGTGTTGTGATTGGACCCAATGGGGCAGGAAAAACCACGGTTTTGGATTTAATTTGTGGCAAAACTAAATCGACAGAGGGGTCAATCAAATTCAAAAATATTGAAATGACCACTTTATCGGAGCATGAAATAGTGCGTGCTGGCGTCGGACGTAAATTTCAAACACCGTCTATTTATGAAAATTTAACGGTTTATCAGAATTTGGAAGTTTCTTATCCTGTCGGGCGCAGTGTATGGGGAAGCTTAACCTTTAAACGGACGCGCGAATTAAGTGAGCAAGTGCGAAAAATTGCCGCTGAAGTGTTGCTCACCGAGCATTTGGATTTAGAGGCGGCGCTACTGAGTCACGGGCAAAAGCAATGGCTGGAAATTGGTATGCTTCTTATGCAAGACCCTGAGCTTTTGATGCTTGATGAACCTGTTGCCGGCATGAGCGCAAAAGAGCGTGATCAGACCGCAGAAC
>CAINHP010000230.1 GCA_903848905.1 uncultured Pseudomonadota bacterium | reverse complement strand
GATTTACAAATGGCGGGTTATGCGGCGGCGTTAAAAGTGCTGACGGCTTACTCGAACATTGACGGCAAAAACATGATGACCGAAGCCGAAGCTCCGCGTCAAAAAGGCAAGAAAACCTTTGTAGACGAATTGATTGATTTTGCCGTTTTAACAGCAGTGCAATTCCTTGTGCCTGTTGGATTTGAAAAAACCGAATGGCAAAAAATGGCAGAAGTGGAACGGTTTTATCTCAAAATGGCAGAGATGGAGCATCAAGGTGCAAAAACGCTCGACAACTATCAAAACTTCGCTAAAGCATTCAAGGTGCATCATTTTGAACAATTAACCAGTGATACCTCAAAAGCGAATGCCGCGCGATTGAAATTAGCGACTGAGTTTAAAGGTTCGCTGATGTCGGGTGATGCTGAATTAGCAAATACACCACTTCGGGCTTTACTGTACGGCATGTATGAAATCGACAAAGAAGTTGAAGTGGAAGATGTCTTGTTTCATTTGATGGATAACTGTCCTAATTACAATCAAAACAAAGCAATTTTAATCAAAATGGCCGATTATCTTGCTGAAAAGCGTGAAGCACTCAAAGCAACAAAAACATTTCATCCCGATAGAGAAGCTAGCACAGCACGTATTTTAGCTGAATCTATGCGTAATCAGAGGTTATAACGAATGAAATATGAAATTGTGATGTATTGGAGCGATGAAGACGAAGCGTTTATTTGCGAAGTACCTGAGCTTGGAGGTTGTATGGCGCACGGTGACACACAGGAAACAGCGCTAAAAAACATTCAAGAGGCGATTGATTTATGGATTGAAACGGCCTTAGAGTTTGGCGATTTAGTTCCTAATCCTAAAGGAAGAAAATTGATGTATGCCTAAAATAAGCAATAAATCAGATTTAAAAAGTTAATGAATAGGAAATAAGATGCCTGAAATTTGTCGTTTTTATGGAATTATCATCAGAATGTATTTGATTGATAACGAACACCCGCCGCAACATATTCACATCAAATATGGCGAATATGAAGCGGTAATGGAATTGACTAATTTAAATATCATTGATGGAACATTGCCTAAAAAATGCCGTCAATTAGTGAGAGAATGGGCAGAGATACACCAGCAAGAACTCATTGAAATGTGGAATACGCAACATTTTCACAAAATAGAGCCTTTGGAGTGAGCCATGAAGTTAGTTAATTTTTCTTATCAAGAGGGTTATGTTTTTAAATTCTCATTTGAAAATGGTGAAACGACACAAGTGGATTTAAGTGACTTGATCAAACCACATATTGGAACGATTCAATTAGACACTGCAAGAATTGATGCGGATTGGGGTTGCCTAGAATTCAATGATGGAATGATTGATATAGAGCCTAAAACTTTATACCGTTACGCAATAAAGAAATGACTTTAACTCGATTTTCTTCACGCACTGAGCGATTAGATACGGAATTTTTAGCAAAATCGCTAAGCGGTGCAACAAAGTATTTTCGAATTGCAGGGTACTTTCGCAGCTCTATTTTTGAGTTAGTAGGTGAGCAAATTGCGAAAATTCCCGAAGTTAAAATTATATGTAATTCAGAACTGGATTTTGTTGATTTTCAAGTAGCAACGAATCGGAGCGTTGCGCTCAAAGAACGCTGGAATGAAGTGGATGTGGAATCAGAAGCCATTCTCAAGAAGGAGCGTTATCAACTGCTCGATCAGCTACTTCAAGCAGGAAATGTTGAAATTCGCGTTGTACCTAAAGAGTTACTTTTTTTGCACGGTAAAGCAGGTTCAATTCATTATCCCGATGGAACACGCAAAGCATTTGTGGGGTCAGTCAACGAATCTAAAAGTGCCTTTGCTAGAAATTACGAATTGATTTGGGAAGATGACGAAGCATCCAGTGCAGATTGGGTTGAAGAAGAATTTTGGGCATTGTGGAAAGAAGGTATTCCGTTACCTGAAGCAATTTTAGCAGAGATTCATCGTGTCGCAGTTCGTCGAGAAGTGACCGTTAGCGTTTTAAAACCGCATGAAATTCCCGCAGCAGCCATGGCAGAAGCACCAATTTATCGTGGCGGTGAACAGCTTCAGCCTTGGCAACGCTCATTTGTCACACTCTTTCTGCAACATCGTGAAATTTACGGTAAAGCCCGTTTATTATTAGCTGATGAAGTAGGCGTAGGTAAAACCCTGTCAATGGCAGGTAGCGCATTGGTGAGCGCGTTACTCGATGATGGTCCAGTATTGATTTTAGCTCCATCTACGTTAACAGTTCAGTGGCAAGTGGAAATGAAAGATAAGCTAGGTGTTCCTAGTGCTGTCTGGTCTTCACAGAAGAAAGTGTGGCTAGGTGTTGAGGGTCAAATTTTATCGCCGCGTGGTGAGGCGTCATCCATCAAAAAGTGTCCATATCGAATTGCCATTATTTCAACTGGACTCATTATGCACCAGCGCGAAAATAATCAATTTGTCAAAGAAGCAGGGATGCTACTGAAAAACAAATTCGGTACTGTAATTCTCGACGAAGCACATAAGGCAAGAGTAAAGGGTGGCTTAGGTGATAGCGCTGAGCAACCCAATAATTTATTAGCCTTTATGCTCATGATGGGTAAACAAACGCGACACCTTATATTAGGTACAGCAACACCAATTCAAACCAATGTGCGTGAACTTTGGGATTTATTGAGTATTTTGAATAGTGGGGCAGAGTTTGTACTAGGAGATAAACTTTCACATTGGCAAGACCACGAGCAGGCCACTGCGCTCATAACGGGAAAACTTCAAATAAACGATGAATCGGATGTGTGGAATTGGCTCAGTAATCCCTTGCCACCGAGCATAGAGCATCACACGATTCAAAGCATCCGTGACAAATTAGAAATTAAACCGAATGAGTTTTATTGTGCTTATCAATTTGATGACCTCGATTATCTTGTTAAGAGTATGTGGCTTTCAGAGTGGCTTGAGCCGGATTTGTTCCAATTCAATAATCCTGTACTAAGACATACCGTTCTGCGAAAAAGAAAACAACTTGAGGATGACGGCTTACTTGAAAGAGTGGGCGTAAATACACATCCCATGTTAAGAAATCAGAGCATTTATCAAGCACGTTTTGTTGGTTTAGGCATTCCAACTAATACGCCTTTTGAAGTGGCTTATGGCAAAGTAGAAGAATTCAGTAAATTACTAAATGCACGGACAAAAACAGGCGGTTTTATGAAATCGCTTATGTTGCAACGTATTTGTTCTAGCTTTGCTTCAGGACTTAAAACAGCAGAAAGAATGCTTGAGCATACGCAATTAAATGACGATGAAGATAATGTTGAAGAAGTAGAGCATATTTTGGCGAATATGGGCGCAGGTGAAATAGCATGTTTGCAAGAAATTAAACGACAACTTTCTCGACCTGAAGCGATTGATTCAAAGCTCGATACAATTAAATGGTTTTTGACCGAGTTTCGAACTGATGGAAAAACGTGGTTAGAGCATGGCTGCATCATCTTTAGTCAGTATTACGATACGGCCGAGTGGATAGCGAGTTCACTTGCAAAGGTATTTAATGGTGAAGTAGTTGCTGTGTATGCTGGACTTGGGAAAAGTGGATTATTTAAAGGCGAGCAATTCAACCATGTTGAACGCGAAATGATCAAAAATGCGGTTCGAACTCGTGAGCTTAGATTAGTGGTAGCAACTGATGCAGCGTGTGAAGGACTCAATTTGCAAGCATTGGGTACACTTATCAATATTGACTTACCGTGGAATCCATCACGTTTAGAGCAGCGTTTAGGCCGTATCAAACGATTTGGTCAAGCTCGAAAATATGTTGATATGCTTAATTTGGTCTACAGTGAAACGCAAGATGAAAAAATCTATGGTGTTCTCTCTGAGCGATTAAAAGATACTTACGATATTTTTGGAAGTTTGCCTGATACGATTGATGATGACTGGATTCAAGACGAAGAACAGTTAAAACAACGCGTAGATGAATATATCCACGAGCGTAAAATAACACAGGATGCTTTCGCGCTAAAATACAGAGATACGCTCGATCCTGAATCTAATTTATGGGAGCGTTGCGCAACGGTTTTGTCACGTCGAGATATTGTAAATACATTGAGTGAGCCTTGGTGATAGGGGGAAATAACTTCCGAAATATCGCTATCAACACTGGGAAGTGATTTATGAGCAAATGCTATAGAGTTTGGGGTACGATAGTCGAGCAAAGCTTTCAGGTTGTATTTAAATTTGTTGGAAGCGTAAATTGATATATTTACGCATTCCATTTTTTTTAGTAAGTATTGTTAATGGTCTTAATTACTTAACAATACCTCTACATCTTCACGACTAAAAGTTTGCATTTCGCTACAAAATTCACAGGT
>CAINHP010000229.1 GCA_903848905.1 uncultured Pseudomonadota bacterium | reverse complement strand
TAGCTGGTATTTGATGGGACTGGTATTGCAATGGGTACAAGCACAAGGCGGCGTTGAAGCGATTGAACAACGCAATATCCACAAAGCAGAAAAATTGTATGCAGCGATTGATGCGTCGAGTTTATACCGCAATCCTGTTGAGAAAAGTTGCCGTTCACGTATGAACGTACCGTTTATTCTGGCGGATGAAACGCTCGATAGCGCTTTTTTAAGTGCCGCTCAGTCAAGTGGCTTAAATGAGCTAAAAGGTCATCGCTCAGTAGGCGGTATGCGGGCAAGTATCTACAACGCCATGCCTGATAGTGGAATCGACGCGTTAATTCGTTTTATGCAAGAGTTTGAGCGTACACATTAAGCTTTAAATTAGTTTGAGATTACAAATAGGAAAATAAAAGAATGAAAGTGTTAATTGTTGGAAGTGGCGGACGTGAGCATGCGTTGGCGTGGAAAGTGAAACAATCGTCAAAAGTGAGTCATATTTTTGTTGCACCTGGTAATGCTGGAACGGCACTTGAATCAGGCATGGAAAATGTTGCGCTTGCCGTTGAAAACATTGACGGCTTGCTACAGTTTGCAAAGCAAAATGCCGTTGAACTAACAATTATTGGTCCAGAAGTGCCACTTGTTTTAGGTGTTGTGGATAAATTTCAAGCGGCTGGACTTGCGTGTTTTGGCGCGTCTGCTTACACCTCGCAACTTGAAGGCTCAAAATCGTTTTGTAAAGATTTTATGATTCGCTACGGTATTCCAACTGCGGCTTATGAAAGTTTCACCGATGCGAATGCTGCGATTGCCTACATTGAAAAGCACGGTGCGCCAATTGTTGTTAAAGCCGATGGATTAGCAGCGGGCAAAGGCGTGATTGTGGCGCAAACAAATGCAGAAGCCATTGCAGCGGTCAACGATATGCTTGCGGGCAATGCGTTTGGTGAAGCGGGGCATCGCGTGGTGATTGAAGAATTCTTACAAGGTGAAGAAGCCAGTTTTATTGTGATTTGCGACGGAAAAAGTGCACTTCCCATGGCAACCTCACAAGACCACAAAGCGCGTGATAATGGTGATTTAGGACCAAACACAGGCGGTATGGGTGCGTATTCACCCGCGCCTATCGTAACGCAAGACATTCACGACCGCGTGATGCGTGACGTGATTGAGCCGACGTTAAAAGGCATGGCGAGTGAAGGACATCCTTATAGCGGTTTTTTATACGCGGGTTTAATGATTTCACCAAATGGTGATATTAAAGTACTTGAATATAATTGCCGTTTTGGTGATCCCGAAACGCAGCCGATTATGATGCGTTTGAACAGTGATTTGGTGGATTTATGCCAAGCGGCGCTCGCGGGTGAACTCGATAAAACCAGTACAGAGTGGGATGAGCGTCCTGCACTTGGTGTTGTTTTAGCGGCTGGCGGTTATCCAGACAGTTATGCTAAAGGGCAGATTATTTCAGGTTTGCCGGCGTATGATAGCGCTGAAAGTAAAGTGTTTCATGCCGGAACAGCGCAAATTGGTGATGATGTGGTCACTAACGGTGGACGAGTGCTTTGTGCGTGTGCACTTGGGAATTCTATTCAAGAAGCGCAAACCAACGCTTATCAACTCGCCAAGTCGATTCAATGGAACGGTATTTATTACCGTACCGATATTGGTTTTAAAGCGATACGCAATTAATAAAAATGTAAGGGGGCGTATTCTATGCCCTAAGCGTTCTATTAATTTTGGATTGATACAGTGTCACAATAATATACATTTTCATTTTGGAGTAAGGCAATGCAGATAGTTGTAAATGTTCCAGATGCTCTTCCTCAATCTTTTATACAAAGAGAAGTGAAACAATTTGAGGAAAAGTTAAGAAAACAAGCCGAAGATGATGTGGCGGGAAGTTTTAGTCAATACACCAACGGTTATATCCCAACCAATCAAGCAGTTCAAAAAGCGTGGGAAGATATTATCGATGATAAATACAACGGTAATTGATACCAACGTCATTTTAAGGTATCTGTTCAATGATCACGAAGCGCATTTTGAAGTCGCTAAAACGTTTATGTTGGAAGTAAAAGCAGGAAATCAGTTTGCTTATATTCCGGATAGCGTTTTAGCTGAATGTATTTTTGTTTTGCTCAAAGTATACAAAATTCCCAAAAGTGATATTTGCGAGAAATTAGCAAAGATATGTGCATATACAGGGATTATTGAATCTAATCGTGAAATCTTATTGTTAAGTTTAACGCTGTTCTCAAAACACAATGTGGATATTGTTGATGCTATTGTTCACGCAACAGCCCAATGTCAAAATTGGGACAAAATTAGCTTTGATAACGATATGAAAAAGTTTATTTAATCCACCTAAGAACTAAAGTCTATTTTATGCGCTCAAATTAAATCGTTTTGATAGTAAACGTATTCAAAAGGGATTGACGTAATAATTGATTTTGTTGGTAAAAATTTATTTCGTGCGTCAATCCCTAAAATATTATTTACCGCTTTTCAACATCGCAACCAGCCACGTGATGTCATCTTGACTCATCATGGATTTCCACGAAGGCATCGCGGTACCTTTGCGACCATTTAAAATGGTGGTGATCAGTAGCTCATCAGGTTTGCCCGCTAATGATTCTGGTTTTAGCGATGGTCCCATGCCACCTTGCAGGGTCAAACCATGACACGCACTGCAATCGTTTTTGACTAACGTGCGCAGTTCTGCTTGTCTTGGCTCAGACGGTTCGCCAGCAAAACAACTACCGGTAAAACATAACAACAATAGCCATTTTTTCATTTTGAGCACCTTATTTTGAAGGGTGAATGTTGTCATAATAGGCTGCAATATTATCAATATCATCGTCACTTAATGAACCAGTAACGGCGTTCATAATGTCAGATTTACGCGTTTTGTCACGATATTGTTGCAATGCCGTTTGTAAATAAGTGAAATCGCGCTCAAATATGCGAGGAAAAGGCGAGTCAACCGATGGTTTTTTCAAACCATGACACTGAGAACACATCGCTTCAGCTTTCGATTGCCCTGCAAATAAATTTGCCCCGTAGCTGTTACCCGCAATCAAGAAAGTTGCCATTAATAAAACCAGTTGTTTCATTATTTTGCTCCTTTCATTTCGTCAGGGGCAAGGCCGCGTGTCATGTATTTTACGCGACCGCGTGAGAAGATACCGGCTGGACTTTCCATGCCAATTGACGCCACTTTTTCAAATGTATTTGAATCATAAACGACCACTTCATCACCATTATAGCCAGCGCTAACGTATAAAAATTTACCGTCTGCGCTGTATTCAGGGAAGTAAGCGTGACCGCCTACATCGAGAGTTTTTGCCACTTCAAGTGATTTTTTGTCGATGAGTTGAATGGTTCTTGCACGTTTATCTTTTGAGATAATATCCACGGCTACATAAGGCGCATTAGCGTGAGCGGCTGGGGACTCTGTGCCACCCGAAACGGGAATTTGTTTAACCAATTCCATTTTATCTAAATCCCAAACACTTACGACCATTTTGTCGCAATCGCCAAAGTTGGTACCAAATCCGAGTGTACGTCCATCCACTTTAACAGCCGAGCCGCCACCAACGTGTGGTACGCAACCAGCGGGTAATTTTTTGATAATTTTACGCTCTTTCAAATCAATGGCCGCCACGATGCTGTCATCATAGGAGGCAATCATCAATTTTTGTCCGCCATGCGTTAAAAATGCATCGTGTAAATGACGACCTACGTCAGTAATTTTGGTGACAGGGAAGCCTTCTGTTAAATCGACTACCCAAACTTGACCTGCATTTTCAAGCGCAATGGCAAAAATATCCGCAAAGGGTGTACCGATAATCATCCCAGAGTCTGAAGACACCATTTTGCCATCGGGATCAACGCCCTCAAGTTCAAAGGTTTTGAGCGGCTCAAGTGTATCAGCGTTTAAAATCACGGCATTATGGGGGACAAATGATCCGGCCATAATGTATTTGCCGTCGCGTGAAATGCCAATACCAGGGCCGTTCATTCCTGTTTTAATGCTACGCACGGCTTTCATTGAATATAAATCAATTTTGAAAATTTCAGCTGTATCGGTTTTGACATACGCCCAACGTGGATTGGTTGGATTGAATTCAATGATATGCGCCGCTGTGCCAGTAGGCACTTCACCTATTTCTTTGTGTGTTGAGCTGTTGATAAATACGGCTTTCGAGCCAGCGCCTCGTCCATATTTTCCACGTGCCGCCACACCGATGATATTGTCCATGCTATCAATTTCATAGGTGGGTTTGCTTGGCAAGGTGCTTTCGTCTTGAACGTAAACTTGGACGGATTTTTTCATATCCTCAAGTGTCCATGCGGGATTGGGTTGTTTTGGTGTGGATTGAAGATGTTTAACAAGACCGCGAATATCATCATCAGACAGTTTGCCATAAAACGGAGGCATTAAGGTGTCGAAACTGCCTGTCATAATAATACTGCGAAGTGCAGTTGGACTGCGACCTTTGAGCGTGTCGGCATTGAGTGCAGGAGCAATATAGCCGCCATGATCTGCGCCATGACAACTGGCACAGTTTTCTTGATAAAGTTGGTTTGAATGATGCGCATCATCGCTGGCATTGACGCTGAGAGATAAAACGGTGAATACCGCCGTGGACAAAATCTTTGTTGTTATTTTCATGGGTTAATGGCCTCCGGTAAGAATAAAGCGATAGTATAACGTTTTTTTAAATCATCGCATTCTAAATCATAGCGATTCGATATTTTAATTGACAATGTAACAAGAATTCAATAGTATCGAATCGCCATAACAAGGTGAGATTTAATGACAAACTCTTTAATCGTTTAGAAAAAAATAATAATAACAATCACTATGAGGTGATATGCGATGTCTCAAGAAGAAATAGAAAAAAATGATCGTTTCTGGCTCTATGTGGGGGCGTTAGTGTTGGCTTTATTAACGACGCTTGCCATTGTGAAGAAAAGTGAGAGCGATAAATTTGAGCCAATTAAACAGCAACTTGAAGAAGAAGCTGCCTTAATGAATATTCGCGTCTTAAATTAAGGGAGGGTGAAATGATATTACAAAGAATGAGCTTAATATTCTTGTTGCTGTTAGCGTCAAGTACCACTCTGGCAACAGAGTATGTTTATCGTGACTTAATGGCGAATACGCTGCCTTCACTTTGTATGACAGAAAGTGCAGCACAGGAAAATGCTCAAAAACAGTATACGATCGATAAATACAGCAAAATATTTTGTCAAAAACAGGGATATGGTTGGCATGTTGAAGGAGTGAAAAACACTGGAAAGTTACTTTGTACGGATTGCAAAGGTGAAACAGGAAATAAAAAACAATGTCATTTAGAAGACGTTGTCGTTACCTGTAAACGTATTAAACCTGGATCTGTTGGAATGTTACCTGGACAGAGTTAATGTCCATTGCCAGTACAAGAATGTGTATCATGTACCATTCTTGTACTGGTTTTGCTGACAGTTTGGATTTTTATGCTCGCCTTTTGGGATTCGTTACTATTTATTGGGATTGAAAAAATACATAACTATGGCAACTGAGGTATATGCGTCAATTGAGCGGATGGTAGCGTTAATCCGTTCAGAAGAGAGGAAAAAGTGTACGGAATTTGGATTGCAACCTGTGCATTTTCAAATGCTAGATTATATTTCACGCTGCAATCGTTACAGCGATACACCCGCAGCACTCGCATCCTATCTGGGTATGACACGAGGTACAGTGTCTCAAACGCTGTTGCTTTTAAGTCGCAGAGATCTTATTGAAAAGCGAATCGATAGCCAAGATAAGCGTATTGTGCATTTATTTCTACGTCCGCAAGGCGAGGTCATTCTCGATAGTATTCGCTCGACTAATTTGTTTTCACAAGCCAGTGAAATTTTAAGTAAAACGGATGTATTAAGTCATGAGGATACGTTTCTCAAGGCATTACTTGCCCTACAAAAAGCGAATCAATCAAAAACATTTGGGCTATGTCAAACTTGCAACTATTTCACGACAACTGACACCGGATTTACTTGTGGTTTGACGCATCAATCACTCACTCAAAGTGACAGTGAAAAAATATGTCAAGAGCATACGGTGTAGCGTTATAAAACTGAAAGCGTCAGCGTAAATATGAAAGCGACGATAAGAAAAAGTGTAAATAACGCTGTTTTGCTTAAGTCTTCAAAAAATTCTTTTTTTAATGCTTGTTTGCGATCGTCAGATTGCCAAATATGCGTTAAACGTCCTTTCCAGCTTTTGCGTTGCGCAAGGGACTCTTCTTGTGCCAAAATTTGTTCAATTTTTTCATTTAAGGATTTTTCTTGTGTCATGGCGGCGTCCTGTGAAAATTTAAAATATTCTTTAATCATAACATAATGACATCACCATTTCGGCAACATTGATACCGAGTTTTGATTCAATTTGCACGAAAGAAGTGGTTAAGCGCGGATTGATTTCAAGAACAAAACAAGATTGCGGTGTTTGAATTAAATCAATGCCAACATAGCCCCATAAATCAGGAAATGCCTTAGCTACTTGCAAGGCTATTTTTAGATAATCGCCATTTTTATCCTCGCGCTCATTCACGTGAATGGTTTTTAAATGAAAACCATTATTTAGCACATCAAAAATCTGTAAGTTCACACAGAGTAATACGGCGTTTCCCCGATCAACTATACAAGATAAGCTGATTTTTTCACCGTCAATATGTGGTTGAATAATGAACGGTTTATCTAATGGCGGTAAATGGGACCAATTTTCCGGTGATGTCATTAAAAATGTATTTTCTGCTCCAGCACCATCAATAGGTTTGATAATCCATTCGCGTGTTTCATCATAAATAGCGTGTTTTCTAAATATTTTAGTGGGAACGGTTTGAATTTCTGCGGCTTCGAGTCGCATAAAAGTGTCGAATTTATTAGCCACTATCGCAACCGCATGAGAAGGGGAGGTGAGTAATTTTTTATCTGCTATTTCAACGTAGCGGCAAAATGTTTCTAAAATACCATCAAATTCGGGTGCGATCACCCAAACTGCGTCGACATCTTGAAGTTGTGTTTTAAAATTGTCATCAAGAGTTAATATGTCATCTTTTTTCATCACGCTAACCTTAATAAAGGGCAGCGCCGTAAAATTCTCCAACAGCGCATCCACCATCATTTTCCCTTCATTTGCTAAACTTTTAGGCACATTTTCGATTGAAAATCCTCCTCCTGTGACATATTCAAAAATAAGTACGTTGAGTGTTGTTGCTTGATTATTCATTGTCATAGTGCGGTGAAGAGGTGCATAAGGAATTTAAAAAAATTAAATGATACAAAAGTCAATTTATTGGCTTTTTTTGTGTTTTTAATAGTTTAATTTATTGTTTTATATGTATTTTTGTTGTTATGGTCTCTATTGTGCTTATGTTATTCCAACGGATGTTATCGAGTAATTTTTTTGCGTGTGATTTATCTTTTGATGATGCAGTCAAAATCAAAAAAACACAACATCGTTACGCAGAATTAAAAATTACCTAAATTTAATAGAACTTTATTCTTAAATTCTTTGGAGTTGGCATGGCACTGATTATTAATACTAACTTTGGCTCGATTAATGGTCAACGTAACTTAAGTGGGACTGCGCTTGCGCTATCAAGCGCGATGACACGTTTATCTTCTGGTGTGCGTGTAAACAATGCAAAAGATGATGCGGCGGGACTTGCGATTGCGGACAGAATGATGTCACAGGTGCGCGGCATGAATGTAGCGGTAAGAAATGCCAATGACGGTATTTCATTGACGCAAACTGCTGAAGGTGCGCTCGGATCACTCACAGGTACGCTGCAGCGAATGCGAGATTTAGCGGTGCAATCATCTAGTAATGCGAGTGTTTCTGCTTCAGACCGCGCAAAAATGGACACGGAATTTAAAGCGCTCAATGATGAGTTGCTTCGTGTTGTGCAAAATAGTGAATTTAATGGCAAAAAAATCTTGAATGGGGATTTGTCGAGTGGCTTGAGTATTCAAGTAGGTGCAAATTCCGATACAAATAGTCGAATTAATATTGCGGTGTCTAACATGGGAGCGCTTTTAGCGTCCGTGACTAAAACCACGCTAAATCCGGCCAATCAAACCATCGATGCGGTGTTAGCGTCAAGTGTTGCGTTGAGTGTCAATGAGGCGGGTTCTAATGCTGATTTGAAAGCGGCTGTGAATGCTGCAAAATTAGCTAACGCCGCAATCGTTGCAGCCAAAAAAGCAGCTGATTCACCAACAGATTTGGCGTTAGCAAAAGCAGCATCTCGTGCTAATGCAGTTGCGGCATCGGCAGTTGCTATGTCTTCGGCGGCGACATTAGTTATGACAGCAGCTAATAAAAGCAAGTTTCATGTATCGGAAGCGTTTTCTGATTCAGTGGTGGTGAGTGATGCGGTTAATCAATCTACTAACGCGTCAGTGATTGCAACAGATGCACTCATTGCAAATAAAAGTGTGACCGATAGTGCACAAGCAGCGTCGCTCCAAATTACGGCTACTCAATTAGCGGATGCCGCGAAAGTTAATATTGATGCGTCAAATCAAAATATTTATGCGGACATGATCAATAAATTGACGGGTGACTCTATATATATATCGGCATCGAGTGAAAATGCGGATGGAACACTGTCTATTGTCAGTCCCTTGAATGATGCAGTAAATAGAGCGTATCGAACAGGTAATACGTTTGGCGCGGATAGAGATGCGCAAAAAGCATTGGCGAGTTACGCGATAGCTAAAGCTTTGGCTAGTTCATCATTTGTTGATGATCCGCTTAAAACATTAGCGTCTAATGAAACCGATAAATTGGCGGTGGCTACAACGAATAAATTAGTAGTTGAGGCGTCAACAAAGGCTGATGCGGTAGCCGCTGATTATGCGTTATCGGCTATTAACCATATTGATACAGCGATTGCAGCTATTGATACGGAACGGTCTAATTTGGGGTCAACTCAGAATCGTTTTACGACAACAATCGCCAATTTACAAAATGGAGTTGAAAATCAATCGGCTGCAAAATCACGCATTATGGATGCCGATTTTGCGATAGAGACGGCAAATCTTGCTCGTGCGCAAATTCTTCAGCAAGCGGGTGCTGCGATGCTTGCGCAGGCAAATCAAACGGGTCAAACTGTTATGACGCTGTTGAGGTAATGATTTTACACGGTGTTTAATACTTAAAAAGCCCTGTGATACTAAATATTTAGCTATCACAGGGCTTTTATTTTAAACAAATTCCAGTCATTTTCTCTAGGTTACTAGAATTCATTGATAAAAAATTAAAGTAACAAAAAATAAAGCCGATAACTAAAACGAGTTTCGAATGTAAATGTAAAAACTTTTTAGATGTAAAAAAATTTTTAGTAGAAGTTTATTTTAAATTAATTTTGAGCAATCCCGCTCAGAAGGCTTTTGGAGATAATATCATGGCACTTATAATCAACACCAACTTGAGTTCAATCAACGGTCAACGTAATTTGAGTTCTTCAGCGACAGCGCTTACAACTTCGATGACTCGTTTGTCATCTGGTGTACGTGTTAATAATGCAAAAGACGATGCAGCTGGGCTTGCTATTGCTGATAGAATGAATTCACAAATTCGTGGTATGACCGTTGCTGTTAGAAATGCAAACGACGGTATCTCACTGACACAAACTGCTGAAGGCGCGTTAGGTTCATTAACTGATACCTTGCAACGTATGCGTGACTTAGCGGTACAATCATCTAGCAACGCAGCAGTTTCAGCTTCTGACCGCGCTAAAATGGATACAGAATTCAAAGCATTAAACCAAGAATTAATGCGTGTTGTACAAAACAGTGAATTCAACGGTAAAAAAATCTTAAACGGTGACTTAGCTTTAGGCTTAAACATTCAAGTTGGCGCAACAACAGATACTAACAGTCGTATCAGCGTTGGTGTATCAAACATGAGTTCATTACTTGCACCAGTTACAAAAACAACTTTAAGTCCAGCAAGTCAAACAATCGATTCTTCATTATCTGCTGCGATTACTAAAGCAAACAATGACGCGATTAACGATACAGCATCTCCCTATTATCAATTGTTGACGCCTGCTAACCAAGCAGCTAAATTAGCCAATGCAGCAGTGGTAGCAGCGAAAAAAGCAATGGACTCACCAACTGACTTAGCACTTGCAAAAGCATCATCATTAGCCAATGCAAAAGCGGCAGCAGCCTTAGCTGCTTCATCAGCAGCAACAAAAACAACAACAGCAGCAAGCTTAACTAACGTTTTGGTTTCACAAGAATTCACAGATAAAGTCAACGCGGCTGATTTTGCTACTCAAGCAACTAACACATCAGTTGTTGCAACAGATCTTGTTGTGCAAGCAAAAAGCGTAACAGATGCAGCACAATCATCTTCATTGTCAATTACAGCGGCTTCATTGGCTGACGCTGCAAAAGCTAACGTAGCGGCTGCGGGTCAAAATATTTATGTCACTGTTATGAATCAATTGACTGGTGATAAAATTGATCTTCCAGCTTCTACAAGAGATGTTACTGGTCAAGTTGATATGACAGTGGCTGGTCAAGACACTGTATTAAATCAAGCAGTGAACAGAGCAATTAAAACTGGCAATGCATTTGGTTCTGACAGAGAAGCGCAAAAAACATTAGCTGGTTTAGCATTAGCTAAAGCGGTTGCTGGTGCATCTTATGTTGAAGATCCTTTGAAAACTGCGTCAGCTAACGAAACAGACAAAGCGTCTTTCGTAGGTAATAACTCATTAGTGCTTTCAGTTTCAACTGCAGCTGACAATGTTGCGGCTGATTACGCGTTAGCGTCAATTAACTATATCGATGCGGCAATTGCGGCGATTGATACAGAACGCTCAAACTTGGGTTCAACTCAAAACCGTTTCACAACAACGATTGCTAACTTGCAAAACGGTATTGAAAACCAAACTGCTGCTAAATCACGTATTATGGATGCTGATTTCGCGGTAGAAACTGCAAACTTGAGCCGCGCTCAAATCTTGCAACAAGCAGGTACAGCGATGTTAGCGCAAGCTAACCAATCTGGTCAAACCGTAATGGCTTTATTGAGATAAAGAATTATACTTAATGTTAAGTAGTTCTTAGCATTTAGTTATTCGATCAATTAAGTCTAAGCGTGGGTGTCTTGAATAGTCTCGACACTTCACGCTTGGTTTAGAAATTAAGAGGGTGTCATGAGTGAAATATCTAATATAACGCCTGCTACTTCTGTAAGATTACAAGCTGCATCAACTTCTCCGGGATCTGCATCTGGGGAAAAAACACAGTCAACTACGGTAGTGGATGTAAAAACAGTAGATGAAAACGCACTGAAACAGGATTCCAATCAGAAGTTGAGTTTGGATGAGGTAAAAGAAGCGGTTAAATCAGGTAATACAATGCTTCAATCTGCAAGTAGCAGTTTGAGCTTTGAAATTGACAGTGCAACAAAACAAGTCGTAGTTAAAATTGTGGATAGCAAAACCGGTGAGTTGGTTCGCCAAATCCCAACGGTTGAGATGCTAGACTTTATGAGAAGGATGAAAGAGTTAGAGGGTAACTCTGGTTCGCTTATTCAAGCTAAGGCTTAATGTTTAATTTTTTTTGAGCGTGGAGAGACAAAATGGCTGCTGTAACAACAACATTGGGTATAGGAAGTGGGATTGATATTGCCGGAACGGTAAGTCAATTGACTGCTGCGGAAGGTAAACCTCAATTAGACGCTATTGCAGCTAAAACCAATGTCTCACAAACCAAGCTCAGTGGACTAGGTGCCTTAAAAGGCGCCTTGTCAACTTTTCAAAGTTCGGTTGCAGCGCTCGATACGAGTAACGCGTTTAGAAATCAACGTGTCGCATCAAGTGATGATAAAACGTTAAAAGTTTCGATCATAACAGGTGCTTCAACACAGTCCCATACAGTAAAAGTCAATACACTTGCAGCGCCACAAAAATCTATTTCGACAGTTGAATTTAAAGATACGGATGTGGTTAGTGAAGGTATCTTGACGTTTAATGATGGTGTAGGTGCGCCAAAATTTTCTGTGACTGTATCAAAAGGGTCAACAGATACATTAGTTGCATTGCGTGATTCAATTAACAATGCCAAAAACAACAACAATGTTGTGGCAAGTATTTTAAAAGTAGATTCTAAAACAACACCGGGAACTACCGTGTTACGTTTGATTTTGACATCAAAAGGTGCAGGAACGGATAATGGGTTTACCATTGACGCGTCTTCAGGTGATACACGATTCAATTTGGACAAAGTAAAAAGTCTAGCAAATTTCAATACGGCAGAAGCAACCGATGCGAATATCATTATTGATCCACAGCCATTAAGTGCTACTCCCCAACGGACAGTAGCCAATACTGAATTTTCATCAACAGATGTTATCGCACCAGGTTTAATCTCTTTTAAAGATGCTGCGGGTGTTGAGAAATTTTCTGTCAATATAAAAGCGGGTACAAACGATAAATTATTATCTGTCGCAGAGGCGATTAATAATGCCTCAGGTAATACGAGTGTATTAGCTAGCGTCATTAATGTCGATTCAACAATTAATCCTGGTACTGCTGTCTCTAAATTAGTTTTTACAGCAAAGCAAGCCGGATTAGATAATAAATTTACCATTGATGCGTCAGCGGGTGATAGGCGTTTAAATTTTGATACTATCCCAGCGAACGCACAAAAATCGATTAATTCGACTGAATTTGTCAGTGGTAATGATGCAATTACATCAGGTAATATCGTTTTAAAAGATGCGGGTGGTTTGCCGAGATTTACGGTAACTGTTGAACCGGATTCAGTAGATCCTGTGTCAGGTGAAACGATTAAAGGAAATAATACGCTTGCCGGTTTACGTGACGCGATTAATTATTCGCCTGAAAATAATAAATTAGTCGTCGCAAGTATTGTCACCAGTGATTCAGTATTGACTCCAGGAACGACGGTATCAAAATTAGTTTTAACGGCTATGTCTGGTGGCGTAAGCAACGGGTTTTCTGTTGATGCCACTGCGGGCGATACACGATTTAATTCCGATAGCGCAGTAGTTGTTGCTGACGGTGCAACACCGCCGACAACTAACTACACTACGACAGTAACAACCAGTAATCTTACTACAACTGAAGCGACAAATGTCGGTGAAGGTGGATTGTCAATTACGCGTAAGACAAATACAATGTCAGACGCTATTCCTGGGGCAACACTGACGCTGGTTGCGACGGGAACAGCTGAAGTGAAAGCCAGTTTTGACAATAGTACAGTAGCTGCACCAATAACAAACTTAGTCAACGCATACAATACATTAAGTGATACGCTTAAACAGTTAACTGATTACGTGTCACCTGGAAGCGCTAATAACGGTCCTTTGCTAGGCAACACGACGGTGCAAAATATCATTTCACAAGTGAAAGTCATGCTCGGAAGTAAGGTTGCGTCAGCTTCAGGTACCTATAATTCACTCAGTCAGTTAGGCGTGTCTTTTGATAAAAAAGGTGTATTATCAGTTGATACTGATATTTTAAATTCGGCACTCTCCGCTGATATGACGTCAGTTGCGAATGTATTCAATTCAACTAATGGTATTGCTACGCAATTAAATATAAAATTAAAATCGTATTTAGATGCGAAAGGAACCTTGAGTAATCAACAAGACAGTTTAAATGCGCAACTTAAACAATTAACTGTGGATAAAGCAGCTGTACAGACGCGATTAGATGCATCTCAAAAAGCGTTAACAGCACAGTTTAATGCAATGGATGCGGCTGTATCGCAATTTAAGAATACAGGTACTTTCTTAACACAAGCATTTGCAACAAAAAATAATAACTAATAATTTATCTTAATGAGTTTAAATCATGGCTGCTGTTATGAACAATAGAATGTATGCAAATAGGTATGCCGCTGTGCATACTGAAAGCATTGTGGAGGAAGCCACACCCCATGCGTTAATTCAAATGTTAATGAATGGATTTTTGATGCAAGTCAATGCCGCAAAGGGCGCGATTGATCGTGAAGATCTTGAAGATAAAGGCACTCATATTTCGCGTGCCATATCTATTATTGGTGGCCTTATTGATGGTGTTGATTTAGAGCGTGGTGGCGTAATTGCTGAAAATTTGAGTAACCTTTACGAATATATTAATACAAGACTTTTTCAAGCTAGCGTTGAGAACAGTATTGTGCTGCTTGATGAAGTAAGCGACTTGATGCGTTCTGTGAAAGAAGCGTGGGACGCGATTCCAGAAGATTACCGATAAATAAGGCCTAATCTCATGATGCCGTTAGATACATTAAATGCGTTTTCTGGGCAGATTTCTAACGCAATTGAAAAAAATGATTGGTTAGAACTTTCAGATGTACTGACCACGCGTCAGGCGTATTTAGAAGATTTATTGCTTAGTGATATTTCTGATGATGAGCGTCAGTTTGTTGAAGATGTTTTAAAATCAGTTCAAGCAATGGATAAAATTTTCATTGCAGAAGTGCAATTTAAAAAAGCGCATTTACTCAAAGAATTTCAAAAAGTGGCAATAGGTCAAAAGTTTATTCGCGCTTACGATGCAGTGTCAGCTTAAAAGTTTTTAATACAAAAAAAACCGCTCACCTTTAAAAGATGAGCGGTTTTTTTATACAAATTTTTATTGTGCTTTATAAGGATGAACACCTGGTGTTGCTGGTGCTGCAGCTTTCATGTCACCACCGCATGCGCCTTCTTTAGACATCGCACCGTGCATTTCACCACACGAGCCTTCTTTGCCTTTCATCATAGCACCACAAGATGATTCCATGCCTTTTTTCATTTTGTCGCCTTCCATCATATTACCGCATTTGCCTTCCGTTGCAGTCGCTGTTTTTGCATCCGTTTTTTTACCAGCACATGAACCTTCAGCTGTTTTTGGGGCATCCATTTTCATGTCCGCACCACACGCCATTTCAGCGGCTGCGAGTTGCATGTAACCAGATGATAATTCGGTTACACCAAATGGGTTTTCTTGTGCATTAACAGCAGTTGCTGATACGCTAGAAATAAGTGCTGCGCCAATAGTCGCTGCAAATGGTGTCATCATTTTTTTCATTGTGAAACCCCTATATTGTAAAAATTTATAATTATGAAATGATCGGCAAAACATTAATGTAATGAATGTCGATGAGTTCTTATTATACTCTTAGATTGTTGCAGTTGATATGGATGTTGTGTATCACGAAAGGGCAGCGTTGATAAATGCAAAAAGGGCGCCTTGATGCGCCCTTTAAGTTGGATAACAAATGTAGATATAAATTAATTGACGCTTAAGTTAACAACAGGTTGTGCTTTAGGTTGCAGCCAATTGTTGACTTCTTCAATATTTTGCTCAGTAATCATACCCACTGAGCGCATAAAGCGGGCGCGATGTTTAATATACGCATATTTAGCTTGCGATAGTTCGCGTTTGGCTTTGAATTGTTCTTGCTGTGCATTTAATACATCCGTGATTGTAATCACGCCTTTTTTAAAGCCCATATCAGCGGCTTCACTTGATTTTACAGCTGATTTGAGTGCTTTTTGCGATGCTTCAATGCGACGCACACTCGCGTTAGAGCTTAAAAATGAATCGCTGGTTTCTTTGACTAGCGCCCGAATTTTCGCTTCATTTTCGTTTTTAGCCAGTTCCAATTTATGTTCAGATTCAAACAAACGATGAATACTCACGCCGCCATCAAAAATGGGGACAGAAACATTAAGCGCACCCACTTGTGTTGAGTTTTGCGTGCCTAGTTGTGATTGTTGATAACCCGTATTTGTATCGTAGTAATACAATTGCAAATCGACAGTTGGCATAAATCTCGATTTTTGAACGGTGACGCTATCATGTGCTGCTTCAATGGCTTTGATCTGAGCGGCTAGACTAGGATTTTCACTTTTAGCTACTTCAATCCATTGTTCTAATTGGCCTTCTAGTGGCATGTATTGCACGTTATCTCTGAGTTGATATAATTCAGAAAAAGGCGTGTTTGTGAGTTCCTTAAGTGTCTCTTTGGCCGTTACTACAGCGGTTTCCGCTTCAATTTCGTTGGCTTTCAATAAATCAACTCGTGATTCAACAAGATAAACATCTGTAATTTTTACCAATTGCTTAGAAAATTCTTTTTGTACTTGTTCTAAACGCTTTTCCATCGCATTTTTTTCAGTCTGATAGAAAAACAATTGATCCTCTGCTTCAAGGACTTCGAAATATTTGACAATGACCTTTTGCATGAGCGCGTGTTGCGCTTCAATATTTTCAGCGTTGTACTGCTCTTCTACTGTATTTGCACGACGCCAATTCCAAAATTTGGCAAAATCAAATAACGATTGATTGAGTGATGCGTAATAGCGGGTACCTTCGTAATTTGACACAGGATTAGGATTGAATTTACTGGCGGGACGTCCATTGTCATTTTCGTTTTTGGACCAGTTTGCACTGCCGCTTAATTGAGGCAACATTTCACCTAATGCTTCACCCGTTTGCTCTTTAGTGATTTCCACATTTAAAGCAGCGGATTTTGACTCAGGATCGGCGCCAAGCGCTTGGTGGTAAATCGTCAATAAATCTTCAGCGTGAACAGTTTGTGCTTGCGCTAAAATAATGCAAGCCGCTAAATGTTTTAATTTGAATTTTGTCATGGATTAATCTTCAATAAAAGCACGTGCAAACGCATTGGTAATAGGCTGCATTAAGTATTCAAATACAGTGCGCTCACCGGTATTGATTAAGACGTCAGCAGGCATACCTGGGAGTAATTCCATGTTGCCTAGTTTGACGTAACTTTCTGGTGTGAGCTCAATTTTCGCTGAGTAATAAGGCGCACCGGTACGTTCATCAGTCAGTTTATCTGCTGACAAAATAGTGAGTTTACCCATCATTTTAGGGGTAAGTGCTTGTTTGAATGCACTAAAACGAACTTCTGCGACGAGTCCCACATGAACACGATCAATATCCATGGGTGATACACGCGCATCAATAATAAGTTCCTCACCTTGGGGAACGATATCGAGAATCGGTCTTCCAGGTGTGATGACGCCACCGACGTTGTGTATCGAAAGTCCCATAACGCGACCAGCAGAAGGGGCTTTAATTTGGATACGATTCACTTTATCCGTCGTTGCGGTAAGGCGTTGATTGATGTCGTAGAGTTGCGCTTGCACTTCGCTTAATTTATTAGCCACTTCTTCTTGGAATTGCTTTTGGATTTGCAAAATTTGTAAGCGTGTTTCACCAATTTGCATTTCACTGCTCGCTATTTCAGAGCTCAACGAGGCTATTTCTCCGGTTGAAGCAGATAAGCTACGTTCAAGATCGCGTAAACGTTGTTTGTCTGCAAAGCCTTCGGCAAGCAGTTCACGCAAATCTTTGGCTTCTTCTGTATACGAGGCTTTGAGTTCTTGTTTGCTGGTTTTTTGACCTTGTAAACCTTGAATGCGTGAATTTAATTGACTGATACGTTGATTTAAAACAGATACTTCGCCTTCGTGTGCATTTTTACGCGCATTGAAAATTTGATTTTCACTTTGCTGTGCTTCAACGACGCGAGCATCGCTTAGGTTTTGCACTTCTTTAGGGTAATTCACCAATCCTAGGCGATCACGTTCAGCGGTTAAACGTGCAACTTGCGCGGCAAACGTAATTTGTTGACCACGTAGAATTTCAAGTTGCGCTTTAATTTCTGAGCCGTCTAAGGTCAATAAAATATCGCCTTCGCTGACAATGTCGCCATCTTTTGCAATGAGTTCTTTAACGATACCGCCGTCTAAATGTTGCACGGTTTTGCTGTGCGATTTGACGGTAACAAAGCCTGATGCACTGGCTGCGCTATCGATTGGCGCTAAATAACTCCATGTGCCTAAAATGCCTACAGTGCCGAGTAAAACGGCCATGCCAATAGCGCGAATAGGGCCGTCATTTGTGACCAATGACACATCAGGAATTTTTGCATTAGTTTGAGCTGTTTGTTCTTTCATAGTATTCATGCCACCGTCTTAGTTAGCGATTGCTGCAGATTGAGCGGCTTGTGCTTGCGCTTGCTGTTGTTGCAAATGCGCAATGACTTGATCTTTTGGGCCATACACTGACACTAAGCCATCATTTAAAATCAGTAATTTATCCACATTTGCGAGGACATTGTTTCGATGCGTAATGACAATAATGGTCGTTTGTTTTTGTTTTAAACGCTGAATCGCATTGCCGAGCGCCGCTTCACCGACTTCGTCTAAGTTTGAGTTAGGCTCATCTAAAACAACAATACGAGGTTCACCATAAAGTGCACGCGCAAGTCCCACACGCTGACGTTGACCACCTGATAAGTTGCCGCCTGTCGCACCGATAATGGTGTCGTAACCTTCAGGAAGATGCAGAATTAAGTCATGAACATCGGCCATTTTTGCAGCATTGACCACTTTTTCAGGGTCAACATCACCAAAACGGGCAATGTTTTCGCTAATCGTGCCTTCAAATAATTCAATATCTTGGGGTAAATAACCGATGTGCGGTCCGAGTTCTTCGCGATTCCATGTAAATACATCAGCCCCATCTAAGCGGATTTTACCGTTAGCGGTTGGCCAAATGCCAAGTAATGCGCGTGCGAATGTCGATTTACCTGCACCACTGGGTCCAATGACACCGACAACATCACCTTTAGCAATGGTGAGTGAGATGCCTTTTAAAACGGCCGTTTTGGCTCCCGGTGGGGCGACAACAGCTGATTCAAATTGGAAGTTGCCTTCAGGGGTTGGGAGCGACATACGCTCAGTGTCAGCAGGAATTTGACGAAGCAATTCATTTAATCGTGAATATTGTCCGCGGGCACTAATAAAGCCTTTCCATGATCCAATCACAATATCAATAGGCGCAAGTGCACGGCCAAGCAAAATAGAGCCACCAATCATCAATCCAGAAGTAATCTCGTTGCCGATTACTAAATAGGCACCGACCGCAAGAATGAGTGACTGAGATGAAAGTCGAATGAGTTTTGATGTTGCACTAATTAAGCCCGCACGAGAACTGGCAGTAGCTTGAAGCACAAGGACTTTATTGGTGCTTTTGAGCCAACGTTGTTGAATGTTATTTAACATTCCCATTGATTCAATAACTTCTGCGTTGCGGAGGTTTTTATTGACAAGGCCGCGTCCAACCATAGCCATCATATTAGCTTCACCAAGCATTTTGCTGGTCGCTTTTTCTTGAACAATCGCCACAATGATCAGCAAAATAGCGGTGCCGACCGCCATCCAACCGTACAAGGAATGGAATACGAACATCAAGGCAATATAGATAGGCAGCCAAGGGGCGTCAAAAAACGCAAATAAGCCATTGCCTGTCATAAATTGTCTCAATGCCGTTAAATCATCAAGCGGTTGAGAAGAAGCGCGTTGACCACCAGAATAAAGTGCTTGTTTGTAGGCGACTTTAAATAAACGCTCGTTAAGGAGCGTTTCAAGTCGTGTACTCACGCGGACTAAAATTTGTGAGCGCACCCACTCTAATGTTCCCATTGTGGCAAACAATACCATCATAATGAGGGTAAGCATGGTGAGTGTTGAAAGGTTGCCGGTAGGCACTACACGGTCATAGAGTTGCAACATGTAGATAGTGGGTACAAGTTGCAAAATGTTAATGACCAAACTAAACCCCGCAGCGGCGACAAAGGCACCTTTACATAATTTTAGGGCTTCTTCTAAATCAGACTTGTTGATTGTTTTCATGTGTACAAAATTAGAATTTACTTATAGAAGTTATCATTATCGCATATTTTATAAGCACATTCTATAAAATCAAATGGCCAAAAAATACGTCCGTTGCTTAAGATAATGGTGTGTTTTGCCTTGAAAACAAGGGGAATCTAAAATGAATTTTCCACTTATTTTTATCTTGCAATGTAGTAAGTAAAGCAGGATTTATGCCATTAGATTGAATGCAGATATATATGAAAAAATGGTCAATAATTTGGCGCGCGGCTTAAAAGTTGAGATTTAGGCCACGCTTTGGTCCAAATTAAAGCGCTTTTAATGTGTTCGTTTTTTCAAATTCAACACCACTCCATCCGTG
>CAINHP010000228.1 GCA_903848905.1 uncultured Pseudomonadota bacterium | reverse complement strand
ATCACAATGGGCTTATTTAGTTATCCCGTGTTAATGGCTGCCGATATTTTATTATTTAACGCAAGCAAGGTGCCCGTTGGCAAAGATCAACAGCAGCATATTGAAATGGCGCGTGATATTGGCGCACGGTTTAATCATATTTACGGTGAGCATTTTACACTTCCCCAAGCCGTAATTGATGAAAAAGGTGCCATATTAGCCGGTTTAGATGGTCGCAAAATGAGCAAAAGCTATCAAAATACCATTCCTTTATTTGAGCCAGAAAAAAAACTCAAAAAGTTGATTAATAAAATCAAAACGAACTCACTTGAACCGGGTGATCCAAAAGACACTAGCGATTGTACTTTATTTAGTTTATATCAAGCCTTTGCAACGCCTGATGAGGTCGCGCAAGTTCGCCAACGCTACGTTGAAGGTATCAGTTGGGGTGACATGAAATCGGTATTATTTGAAAAAATCAATACTGAAATCACACCCGCACGTATACGCTACGAAACACTTTTAGAAAAACCTACGCATATTGAAGAACAATTACAAGAAGGCGCAAGAAAAGCTCGGGCAATTAGTGCACCATTCATTGCAAAACTTCGCGATGCAGTTGGTATTTCCACTTTTTCTGCAAAATAAACGTGAATACATCTTTTGTGTAGACGTTAATATCAAAGCGATTAGAGACAACCTTGCCTTGATAGACTGGGGAGGTTGTCAAATATTTGCTATACTGTCATTCTTATTTTTACTAGTGCTTTCAATCACATTATTTCCATGCTTTCTTTTTCGTCTGTTTCTGTCAGTGCACCTGCTCGGTTGCACATGGGTTTTTTAGATTTAAGTGGTTCGCTGCAACGGCATTTTGGCAGTATTGGCGTAGCACTCAATGAGCCTGTTACCCATCTAGTTATGAAACATGCCCCACAACGCAAAATCAGTGGTATCGAAAATAATCGCCTTGATCAATATCTCACCTTATTTTGTAATGCACTTGGTGTGCCCGATACGCTACACATTGAATTAACACACGTTATTCCTTCGCATATTGGACTAGGTTCAGGCACCCAAATGGCAATAGCGATAGGGGCTGGGCTGAATGCTTTTTATGATTTAAATTTAAGTGTGCGAGACATTGCTGCGTTGATGGATCGCGGTTTGCGCTCAGGTATTGGTATTGGCGTTTTCGAGCAAGGTGGCTTTGTTGTGGATGGAGGTCGAGGTATTAATACAGTAACACCACCTATGCTTGCACATTTTAATATTCCTGAAAATTGGCGATTTATTCTTGTTTTTGATAAACGTGGTCAAGGTCTACATGGTGCTGCTGAAATTGATGCATTTAAAAGCCTTCCCCCTTTTCCACGCGCACAAGCTGAGCGTCTGAGTTATTTACTTTTAATGCAAGCGCTACCTGCTATTGCAGAAAGCGATTTAAATCGATTTGGTGACGTGATTACGGAATTACAACGCACCGTAGGTGAACATTTTTTGCCCGCACAAGGCGGTATTTTTACAAGTCAAGATGTGGCAAAATCCATGCAATTTTTTTCAGATGCAGGCGCAGTTGCTATTGGTCAAACGTCTTGGGGGCCAACGGGATTTTGTTTAGTTGGCAACGAAGATATTGCGCAACAATTAGTCCAGCAAGCACAACCCCTTTTTGCGTCCACTCCATTAGAATTTCGCATCGTTAGCGCCCGAAATAGCGGTGGCGAAATTATTATTACCTAACCCATTACATTCAAGGAAACTTCAGGATATGTTAAGAATTGGACAAGGCTACGACGTACATCGTTTTAATGACGGCCACGAAATTATTTTGGGGGGCGTTACCATTCCTTATGAGAGAGGCCTTGAAGCGCATTCAGATGGGGATGTCGTTTTACATGCACTTTGTGATGCCCTACTCGGTGCACTTGCCATGGGCGATATTGGTAAACATTTTCCAGACACAGATGCTGCTTTCAAAGGCGCCGATAGTCGCGTTTTATTGCGTCATGTTTACGCTTTAATCAAAGCAAAAAACTACTGTTTAGGAAATGCAGACATTACGATTATTGCACAAGCACCCAAAATGCTCCCGCACACACCTAAAATGTGTGAAAACATTGCAAGCGACTTAGAAGTCAATATAGATCAAATTAATGTTAAAGCCACAACAACAGAAAATTTGGGATTTGAAGGACGTAAAGAAGGTATTGCAGTGCAAGCGATTGTTTTGCTAACGCAGCAAAATAATTAAACATCAAAAGATAAAAAAATTGCTGTAATTTAGCTTAAATTACAGCAACCTAACTTTTCAATTATTTAGCCAACCATTAGGTAATAGTCAAGTTGTGAGTGGACTGCTTACAATCCTTTTTTAATCTAAATTAATTGATAATACTCGCCCTAAATATCCCAGCACTATTTTCAAGTAGTGTAAAATTCTTTTTCGCACGGGTAATGGCGGTGTAAATCAATTTAGGTGTCAGTACAAGATTCGCGCTGTCTGGTAGTGCTAACACAACGTAACTAAACTCAGAGCCTTGCGACTTATGCACCGTCATCGCAAAAGCGGTTTCCACTTGTGATAAACGCAGTGGTGATACCCAACGAATAATCGCATCGCTTTGCGGATTGGTATCAATAAATGCGACTTGCAGTTTACCGTCTTTATTTTTTAACGTGATACCAATATCGCCATTCATGAGATTGAGATTGTAATCATTACGCGTCACCATGATAGGACGCCCTTCATACCATATTTTCGTCGACCCAAACAACCATTGCTCAATTCTATCATTCACACTTTCCACGCCCCAGTGACCTTGCCGCGTCGCGCATAACACTTGAAACGTATCAAACGCTTTTAAAACACCCAGCGCCCATTCATCCATGCGATT
>CAINHP010000227.1 GCA_903848905.1 uncultured Pseudomonadota bacterium | reverse complement strand
AATCTTTGTGGCTTGTTTGCTTTGTTTCTTGGTCTCGCTGGGGTCTATACCATCGGCTAATTGTTGCCTTGTAGTTACGGCTGTTAGCCTTGCCATTTGTAAGGTCGTGGCTGGATAGTTACCCAAACCTAAGCGGTTTTGCTTGCCCTGATAACGGTAGATAAACCGCCATGTTTTTACGCCGGTTTTTTTTACCAACATGACTAAGCCGTCTCCATCATTAATGGTGTAATCTTTTTCTTTTGGCTTAGCCGATCTATATACGGATTCTTTATTGAGTTCCTTGGTCATGATACGCCCTTCAATACTTCGGACAGTTTTAAGCAGCTATAGCCCCGAAGTTACAAAGCTCTTCGTAAAGCGGAGATGATTTAATCAAACTCAAGTCCAATGCAAAGTTTGAAGAAATGCGTTCAATCATTAACGTATTGAAAAACCTATGCTTCCAACTAGAAACAGAAATAGGTTTTCGCTGTGGTGACAGCTGCCTGTCCTGCCACTTAATCAAATTCAAGGCGGTAAAACAGGCGTTGAAATGGCTATGCAACGCTGATTCTGAGCGGGCTTGGCAATCGGTTAGCCCAGTGAATTGTTTGGCATCGCGAAACAGAAACTCGATTTGGAAGCGGGCTTTATAATAGCGATAAATGGTCATGGCCTCTAACTCGGTGTCAGTTGAAAACAATAGGGCATAACCGTTGTTGTACTGCAAATAAACAATGCGGATGTTACGCTTGAGCGTTACGCAATTCACTATCGCGGTATAGACCTTGACCCCTTCTTTTTCCCCAGCAAAATCGAGCTGACTGACATCACCAATGACCATTTTCCCCGCGTAGCTCCGGCGGCGCCCCTTGGGTTTTTGCTCACCCGTATACAAATAACGCAGGTTGGCATCACAGCGCATTTTACCTATTTGGTGATAGCCGCATTCCAGTACTCCGTGAGTAAACAGCTGCTTCGTGTAGTAGGCATCGGTGAGTAAATAGCGAATCTCTCTGGGCAGTATCTGACAATCGTCTTTGAAATGACGCAAATATTCCGTTACCCTCGTTCCATCAACATCTTTTGATTGCACGGGCGTTTGCCGGGTCGAAACGTGATACGCCGTATTGAAGTCAACATCAACTATCGCCAACGTCGATATTTCCAGACCAGTTTCAGCTTTACCTTGTTTGCCATTGTAAAACTTTCCCAGTCCGTACGTTTTGTCACCACTTTTACTGATAAAGCTAGCATCCATTACGGCAATTTTTACCGCAGAATGGGGGATTATTTCGCTGTTACCGAGGCGGTTAAATTCAATAAAACTTAATTCTTTTTCAAACCATCGACGATAGGTTTTTTCAGATAACTCGCTGTAACGGCTCAGGTTTGTGTAGTTTGCACGACCTCTAAAACTCACCAACGTCATTAATAAAATACAGAAAATTTTTTTGTGGCGTTGAGAGCGTAGGCATTTTTTCTAAAATCGTTTCTAGTAGCTTCATGGGAATCTTATCTCACAGGTCGTGGAGTGTTGGGAACTACATTGTCCTCTGTATTTAAGATTCCTCTATTTTTTCAACAAACTGTCCGAAGTATTGTATTTTGTGACGTTATGTACGGCTCCCTTCATTTCCGTACAAAAGTAGTGAACAGTTCAAACTAAAAATAAAACGCAAGGCATAAGCAACCCTCAGGTTTCCCTGCTATTTTTTGAAACCGGCCTATAAGAAAAGTTACGCCTGGGTTTGAATCGTCTCGAAGAGACAATCTAACCAGGTTTTATCAAGCTTAGTGCCAGTCAATATCTCAATCGGTGCTTTACCTTTACGCTTACCACTCTTGTAAAGGTGGTGGTTATGGTAAAACATAATCAGATTGAGGAGCTCTTGGGTTATCAAGCCCTTGCAATTGTTTAAGTGGGGGCGTATTTGCGAGTTGACCATTTCAATGAGTGAGGATGACCTGACCATGCCGTCGAAGCTCTCAAAGGCTTGATCTATTTGGCTTTCAGCGTTTTCATCCAATAACGATAGTGCCACGTCCAGCCAAAAATCCCGCTCAGCCATATGGTATTTCTTGCGTTTACCTTTATGCTGGTGCGACTGGTGGTCATGCTGCCAAGCCAAGCCGATGAAGTTGAGCACCTCTTCCGGTAGCGTCTTGGCCAATTCTTGGACGATCTCCTCGACTTGACGGTAGCACACACAAATGTCATCGATGTGGTTACGGATGGATTGGGTTTCTTGTTGTAGCTTTGGAAGTTCGCATTCATCCAGCCAATCCATCAGTATCAATACCTCGTTTTTGACTTGTTGTTCCTTGCGGTGTCGGCCTGTGGTGGGGTCAAAAAAATACAGGGCAGGAAACAACAGGTCGAGACTGTCGCTGACCTGCTGGTACTGCGCGATTCTTTGGTTGCAGTCGGCCTGAGCCGCTTCATATTGTGCCTGGCGTTTTTGGAGGTTGTCCTCGGATTTGGCTTTGCTGAAGACACGCAGGCGGTCATCTTCTTCGGCAATCGCAGCATAGGCCTGTTTTTCAAGTGTCGCCAACAGCTTGACCAAGTCGTTGAACTCATGAAAATGGTCGGAACACCAAACTAGATTGTCAAAGACGGCCTGCAACCCTTTGTTAATGCTTATCGCCCGGTCGCTGCCCAAACCTTTTGCCAATATCAGGTTGTCCTTAAGTGCCTGATAATGCAGTTCCCATGTTTCAGCGTTTCGGTTAGGCGCCAACTCAATCCGTAAGATGGCGGTACTGACCGGGTCGATGGTCACAAGGATTGGGCGACCTAAAGCGAAAATCTCATCACTCAAGAAAAAGACCAGGCATTCAGTATCGACATTGAGCGTATTGGATAAACAACGGCCAAACGTCTTGAGCCGTTCGCTGATCATGCCCGTTGAATCATGGGGATAGCCCAGTGTGCGCAAGATTTCGCTGATGCCTGACAAGGAAACGCGGCCTTCAAGGCGTAACAAGACAATGATGGAATCCAGGTCTAAACGGCCGGGTACTATTTCAAGTCGGTGAGCAGTAAATAACTCGTGTAAACACAACACCGTTACACTGATCATTTGGTACAGAAAGGTCCTGGATATGTGGTATTGGTTGGCTATTGCGGTTCTAGCACCGTAGATACCTTGGCAAGCTAAGGCTTCTACAACAAGATCGATACGGGCTTGTGTATTGAGGTCGGGGCGTCTGATGAATTTAATGGCGTTCTACTGGTGAGTGATTTTGTATTTGAATATCACAACATCTCAGAAATATTTGTCAAACTGTTAACTGGAAAATGAAGGAAGCCTCTATTTTTTCAAAAAACTGTCCGAAGTATTGTTTAATGATATCGAGGTGTCAATATGAGTATCCATCTTTATTCAATAATGGAAACACCAGAGGAAGATATCTTCTTATCTATTCCCTTAAACAGACTCAAAATCACGCTTGATTTCATCATACGCTCTTATATTTCATCTGTT
>CAINHP010000226.1 GCA_903848905.1 uncultured Pseudomonadota bacterium | reverse complement strand
GGTGTAAAATATTGCTAAATGTGTTTCCTAACGATCAAACACCATTTGGGAAATCGTAGCTGTAGTGTTTACGCAAAGGTTTAACAACTTCCCATTGACTATCAAGTCCTGCGTGAAACGACACTAAATCACCTGCCACAATGCGAACAGGTTCACCGTCTGCAGGTGTCACTAAAATTTCACCTTCAAGAATATACGCGCACTCTGTTTCATCGAAATCGATAGGGAATTTTGAAATTTCTTTTTCCCAAATTTCCCAACCTGCAACGCCTAATTCTTTAAGACGATCTTCACTTGGGTTGTGTTCAATTGTAATTTTGCTCATATTTTTCCTTAACGATAAAATAAATGGTTTTGAAGCCTAATTTTAACAGTCAAGCACGCATTAGGCTATTATTTCAATGTCATTTAATAACCACGTGACCTTACCTCTGAAGGACTTGCGCCATATTGCAATCCAAACTGTTTTGAAAATTCACCTGCATGATTAAAACCACAGCGCAGCGCGATACAGAAAATGGTGGTAGATTTATTTTCAGGGGCAAGTAATTCTAAATATACGAGTTTCAAACGCTCTTTGCGTATCCACTCGACAGGTGTGCAGTTGAAGCGTTTTTTGAATTGGTATTGCAGTGTGCGAACTGATAAACCACATTGTGCCTCTAAATCGGGCAGTGTAATGACACCGCGTAGATTCGTTAGAATAAAATCACAAACTTCGTCTAATTTACTGAGGCACTGTTGCGGTGGTAAAACGGTTAGAGGGCCTAAGATGGACGGTAATAGTTCGGGTTTGAATAAAAAAACCATGTAGCGATAAAATAATTCTTCCATACCTAGCAAGCGTAATATTTCAGGTTGTGCATGGTTATGGATAATGACGCTGTGTAAATGTTTGAGTGCAATATCAAAAGAGAAAGTGGGGTACGGGTTTAAAAACAAATGTCTTTCATTGGAAAAATTAATCTCGGCAGATTCTTGTGTACCCATCATCATCCTAGCAGTTTTCATTAACTGAAATTTGTCAAAATGCACATTAATGCCACTGTAATTGTTTGTTTTAGAGAGAAATTTTGCGTTAGCTAAAAATATGCCGGTATGACCTGCACGCGCTTCAAGTTTATTGCCTTGATTTTCATATACCACGCAACCCGTTATCGGTAGCATAATGTGGCTCATTGTTTTTTTTGTATGGGCATCCAGAGGTATATTTGTACCCACTGATAAAGTGATGCTGCCTAAATGACAATAAAAAGATTTTGATGTACATGGAGAATGTGTGCTGGCACTTTCCACTGCATGGCGTTTACTTTTTGCCGAGTCACTAAGCCCATCGGGACGAACATAAAAATTCTCAGTGTGCTGAGTTTGGAGCATATTAAAGCCTCAAGTGTTCAATATTTTTTTCGTATTATTGTGTACATTTGAGCGCTCAACAATCCTGCTATCGCAGGAGGTAACTGAATTTCATCGATATTTATTATGATTAAGATGGCGTAACATTTAATCTACCTGTAAAAAAACGTCAAGCATGAAAAGGCTTCTAAGCCTACTAATAACGCCTGAAAGCCTTTTATGTTTTATGACATAGTTATTTCATTTGATTAACAATTCGCTTAATTTTTCCAACATATGTAGTGGATTAATCGGCTTGGCAATAAAATCGCTCATGCCCGCTGACTGACATTTTTCTTGCTCGTCAAGTGTGACACCTGCGCTCATAGCAATAATGGGTAGCGTTGCAAATTGGGGTTGCTCGCGAATTAAACGTGTTGCCTCTAAGCCATCCATCACGGGCATTTGGATGTCCATTAAAACGACATCAAACGTGCTAAATTCGAGTATTTCCAAGGCTTCTTTGCCGTTGTCAGCAACCACCACTCTCAGTTTTGCATTACGCAAAAATTCACTGGCTACTTGCTGATTAAGCGGCATATCTTCCACCAATAACACGCGTTTATTGAAAAGTAATTTTGCGGCTTCTTCTAATTGCTCTGTCGTGGCACGTCGATTTTGTTTGACAGGTAAAAACTCGGTAGAGTGCGATTTTTTCGCGATTTCAAAAGGCAG
>CAINHP010000225.1 GCA_903848905.1 uncultured Pseudomonadota bacterium | reverse complement strand
CCACCGGCATCTAATACGCCCTCACCTGTTGGCAGAGATTCAGTCACCTTTATTGATGGCCAATCCAACTGTTTCCATAAACCGAGTAAATGTTGTTTCACTTGACGTCTCCAGATAAGGAATATTATTGATTGCTTTGATGCATTTTTTAATCATCGGTATTGTGAGCTAAATTTTCATTTAAAAATATATTTTGAGACAACTGCTCAAAGGTCTCAAAAAACACTTCAATTATATTGAAATAAAAATGACATCCCAATTTGATGATACAAAATAAAATAAAAAACAAAAAGCCAATTTTACTCTCATTTCTCAATGAAATGCATTGTAATCGTTTAATCGGGTTTGGACATAGACTTAACATAGATGAAATGACAGTTCTTAGGCATTTATAATTATACAATCTGAACCTTCATAACGGTCAAAATCAAAACGTATTTCTATAATGCAAGAGGTCAAGCATGGTGGCTAAATTAAATAGTATTTGGTTGAAAATAAAATATAGTTGACTAATTTAGTGTGTTTTATATATCCTGATACTAAAATGAAACAAAAACGTGGCTAGTTGCTCTATATGGTATATAAATTTAGAAAAGAGTTTTGTATTTTAAGATTTCAAGTAGGTCAAAGATAGGTGAGCGATGAAAACATTACCCGAATTGCTTAAACAAATTTCACATGGTGTTTATGTCATCAGTGTGTGTGATGGTGAACTGAGTAATGCTTTCACTGCGGCATGGGTGATGCAAGTTTCATTTTCACCCTTATTGTTAGCCTTCAGTATCAGTCCAATGCATCGCACATATAAATTATTAGGTCGTAGTGGTGAGTGTGCTATCAATGTTTTAAAACAAGACCAAACAGCATTAGCCTTGCATTTTTCGAGTTCAAACTTGAATAAAATGACCGATCATGAATGGCAATTTGCAAAAACAAAATCACCGATACTCTCAGAAAGTTCAGCCTATTTTGATTGCAAGGTTAAACAAACGATAACTACTGGTGATCATGTGCTAGTCGTATGTGAAGTTATTGACGCGGGATATTTAGAGCAAGGTAAGCCAATGTTGTACTGCGAAACTGGTGATATGGATGGCAGTAGTCAATTTTTTAAATAGTCATATCGCGATATTTTATGAACCATAGCAATTTTGAATACCCATTTTTATAATCGCCAGATGGATTTATAGCACCCTCAAACACTGCTTGTATAATATTGAACACTCACATATTTTTAAGGTGCTTGAGGGTACCATTAACAAAACGCAAAGCCCTGCGCCTGCAATTTCATTTATTTTGAAATGAGTTGGCGTCTAACACTTACGCCCTTGTAATTCGATTTAATAAAACTAGGCAGTCCGATTCGTGTGCTGTTTCTTTAAATCAATCCTTACCATCTTCGATTAACTGACTCATAATCAGACAGTTATAAGTTATCAACAGGCTTGAAAGGAAATTATCAACAAGTTGTGCATATCTATTAATGTATTTTACTCTAATAACTAATTAAGTAACTGATAATACTCTAATTTAAATAAATACTTGCCTGTGCATAAACCTGTTCATAACCCTGTGCATAACTTTTATTTTTCTAAAAAATAGATATAAATTATGGGGGTAGAGCATTCGATAAACGTGACAGAATATTATGATAGCAATAAGTTATCGTCAGCTGACCTCAAAAATGAAATAGTTTTTTCCAAAAAAAATACAGTGAATCTTGTTGGACCAATTTCCCGCATAGATGCTTTAAAAATTACCATATAACCTAAATTACACCTTGTTCTAGTTACTTGCACCAGACAGGCCATGAATTAGGTAATCGGTAAATTTTAGGCATTAAAAAAGCCGCATTAAAAGCGGCTTTCTGCATATTTGCAGTTATTAAATATACTTAATCAAGTATTAATAGTACATCAATTGAACTTCTACTACTTTTACAGCACAAAAAATCTACAATAAAACTATTCAAAAATACACAGAATATACTTTAAAACTGTCTGTGTGACAGCACGCATTAATAAGCTTTAAATAACTTAAATGAAAACATTCAAGTCATTTAATGGCAATACACAGAAATTTAACTCCAAATCCTCGTTACCAAAAAGCATCATAATTTCTGCTCAATTTAAATTTACCACAATCTGCAATTTAAATACAACTTAATTTTACGAGTGCCTTGTTACCACTTGCATTTACACAATTTTAAAGCCCATCACAACTGCTACGACTACCAATATTTTCCAACTTAAACAAAGTACAATAATCCCTTTAAAAATAATTGCCTTCATTTAAACTACATTATGTATTTACAGGAATTCAACAAAATCATTATTATAACTTGCACTCATTGCAAGTATTAAGCGGAGTCTCGATTTATCACCCCCCTACGTGAACACTTGCAAATAAAGTACTCATTGACAAACTTTAAGAAATTTCAAACTAATTTGTTGCCAGAATTTTTTAATTCCTGTTTAATTATTGAGGGTCTATACCCAAAATTAAAACAAGAATCATATGTTCAAACATTTCTAATTAGAGGTTGTATTATGAAAAAATTAACAATTATCTTATCTGGTTTATTATTAGTTTCAACCAATTATGTTTTTGCAAAAGATCATTCAGAAGTGGCGCTCGATCACGCTAAAATGGCGACTAGTGCAACCACTACTGCCGATGTCGTTCAACATGCAGGCGCAGCATTAGATCACACGCTCACAGCCGCCCTTGCGGCAAAGAGTATAGCGAAAAATCATTTAAATGCTGGCGCTGAAGAGCTTGAAAAAGCGATTGATCAAGGTAATTTAGGTCAACTTAGTTCAGCAGTTTCTCACTCAAAATCGGCCGTAGAACATATTGCGGCGGCAAATGATGCAGCGAACGCAGGAAATTCAAAAAACAGCAAAAAAAATATTATGGAGTGAGGGGTGATAATCCGTCACTAGTACAAGCATTATAAATTTAAAAAAATTGTACTATCATGATATACACAATGCTTTGTCTCTGCTCCCTTAAGAACAATCTACTATTTACTTGGTGAAAAGTTTTTTAACGTAGATGAAGCATTGTGTTTAAAGAAGATAGCGTTGGGTACTTTGCGGTAAACTTTTCAATATTGGGTTAAAAACCCATTTTTTCATTAGCCCTATACAGAATCATTATCAAGTGACTATAACCCTATTTTTTCAAAAAATAACATAAATCATCCCCTCTAGACTAAATTTTTATATTATACATTTGGCCTTATCCTTGTATCATTTAAAGTGTTTGATATTCTCAACTCTTTAATCACGACATTCTTTAATCACACCACCATACTCATTTTTAAAAGACAGCGCATAATGAAAATTAAATTAATCTTAACTATCAATATGCTACTAGCTTTTAGTTTTTACAGTACATTTTCTATTGCGTATGATGAAATTCAAATTTATGACTATGGGATTAACAAAGCTGGGCAATTCGGTTTAGAAATGCACAGCAATTACGTCATTGCTGGTCGCAAAAAGCCAGATTATTTAGGCGAATTACCTCCCGATGGCTCACTTGCTTTTACAGCTGAATTTTCATATGGACTGACTGATCAACTTGAACTCGGTCTTTATGTCCCTATGAGTGTCGATACTAAATCGAACGCAACAATGGTTGACAATGCAAAAATTCGAATGAAATGGTTGAACGCAAAAAATTCTGAATTTTTTTATGGCTTGAATGGTGAAATCGGTGTTGTGCCCAAAAGGTATTCTAATCAACCGATTGGAATGGAGATTCGTCCTATATTAGGACATTACGATGAAAATTGGCTCATTGCCTTTAATCCTACAATTGAAATGGATTTAACAGGAAATGATCAAGTACCTGTGTTTTCTCCTGCGCTAAAAGTCACGCACCAGTTTATTGATAATATTAACGTTGGTTTTGAACATTATGCTGATGTTGGACAATTTAGCCAATTTGCAACAGGTAATCAACAAAATCATACTACGTATTTAGTTAGTGATATTTCCATTGATAATTATCGTGTTCATATCGGTGTTGGGCATGGGTGGACAGAGGTATCAGATTCGTGGATGTTAAAAATCATTTTAGGGGGAATTCCAATTGGTGAATTGTTTAATCCTAACCGCCGCTAATAATTATATTATCTCTTCACGTACAATAAATTGTTAACGCAATTTATATTACATAGACAATCATTAATATTTTAATCCTATTCATTACCCTATTAACGAAATCAAAAAAATTATTGGATACTCAATAATTCCTTTTGTGAATGCGTAAGCTTGTCTCGAAAGAATTGACCTGCAGGATGTTTATTAAAATCCGTTAAGCCTAATAGGACGTAGTCTTCACCATCATGACTACCGAAAAAGCCCATATCCCAATTAAGGAAGATTCTCTTATTCACGATGCCTTTTGTTAGTAAAGTTACTTCAAAATGGCGTTTATCTTTTTCAATCCACTCGTAATACCTATTTTCAACAGCAACTTGCTCGCCTTCCAATACTTGTAAAAAGCATTTATTGTGATAAATCAAAGCGCCACTAATACCAGCTGTTTTATTGTGTTTGCGTGATGAAATTAAAATATCCATTAAATCATTTTCGGTAAATCCGTCGATTTCTTTACTTGAATAGATAAGTTGATATATCGGATAGGTGTCGAACTGTTCATTTTCAATTTTCTTTATCTTATCAAGCCAAGTAAAAATATAAGATAAGTTTTCTTCGGGCTTTTTGAGGAACGTAACATGCTCTTTATCATGAATATGGGGAATTAATCTATCTACATACATACTCCAAACCAGCACCGGTAATTTTTTTATATCAAGCAATGATTCAATTAAATCTATTCCTGCAAAAGTCATGCTCTTAATATCTAAAAAACAATCCGTAATTACAGCATCATAATTTTCATTTAATGTTAATTCTTCAAGTGCATCTGCTGGATTACTAAAAACAGTTGCCGAATGCCCAATACAAAATAAAACTTTTGCTAACATATTTAAAATTTCAGTATTTTCATCAATTACCAAAACATTAAGGCTCGAATTTGAGATAAAATAAGTCATTATATTTTTTTGCCTTTATAGAGGAATTACGGATTATTTCAATGGAAATAATAACCGAAACGTCGTACCTTGAGTAGAACCTGTTGATTGTGATTCCACTAAAATGTGTCCATATACCTCATGCACCATACCACTGACAGTTGAAAGTCCAAGTCCAGTCCCTTCACCAACTAACTTTGTCGTAAAAAACGGATCAAAAATATGCGTCATGATACGCTTTTCAATGCCTGCACCGTTATCCGAAACACTTAATTCAATAAATTCACCTTTCAATTTATGTAAACACGCATTACAAACTAATTTATCTAGCTTTATTTTTTTTAATGTTATCGCAATAACCCCACGTCCATCCATCGCATCACGTGCATTGATAATAAGATTGATTAAGATTTGATGTAAATTGTTTGAGGCAATTTCCACCTCAAGATCTCTATCTATCTCCGTATGGACTGTGAACGTGCTCGATAATGCTGGCCTCATTAATGCCAACGCGTCATCTATCACATCTGCTGTGGGTTTAAAATCCAACACAAATAACTTTTCTAAATTTTGATTGGAATAACTCATCATCTGCTTGACCAATTCCGCTGCACGTCCACTTGCAATTTGAATTTGTTGTGAATTCTCTAAAATTTCTTGTTTTAAACTTTCATCATGGCAATCTTCACCTGCGTAGATATTCATTTGATTAAAACCAATGATCGCACCTAAAATGTTATTAAAATGATGAGCAATACCCGCCGTCATTCGCCCAACACTTTCAATGCGTTGTAATTGGTTAATTTGCGCATTCAACGAGTGATTTTTTTCATGCGCTTTAATTATTTCAGCGCTGATTTTCTTTTCATTTGCAACATCAAACCCTAAACGCACTGACGTTGTTCGCAGCGCTTCCATCATTTTACCGAGTTCATTTTTTGAGCGGTATTGAATCGGAAAACGATAAATGCCATTCGACAATTCCCGCAATCCCCCTTGCGCTTCTTTTAAAGGACTCACAATACTGCGAATGATAAACCTATAAAGTAAAATTAACACCAAAAGTAGCGAACTGACAACTAATACTTTTTTATTTTGCACATCTCGTAATGCTTGATTTGAAAAAGTTTTAATTTCAGAAAAGTACTTATCGAGCATTAAATCGTCTTTATTGTTTTTATTCTCTAACGATTTTGTAGGTTCATAAATCTTCATTTTTTCTTCAAGTGAATTTAGTTGAGCCCCTTTTTGTAAATTCACCTCATGAAAATAGCTTTGAATTTGCGCTATCGATTCTTGATGCGTTTTATTTAACCTATTTAACTCGATATAATCCAACGCCGTTAGCAATATAATTGCCATAACGCTTAAAGAGACTTGCAAGATAAATTTAGTCGAAATTTTAATATCATCAAATTTACGTTGTGCATCATCCAAAACGTTATGCTCGACGATCTCGCCATAAATGAACTTACCTGTAAAGGTACCTTCGTTCATCTGAGCATAAGCAATTTCAGCTTTTTGAACTTCTTCTATTGTTGGTTTAACGCGTACTGACATAAAACCAACAACCGTTTTATTTTCATAAAGCGGTGTCACATCGGCATGTACCCAATAAAAACCACCGTCTTTTGTTTTATTTTTGACAATGCCTCGCCATGTAAATTCACTTAAAATCGTACGCCATAAATTAGAAAATGCCTCTGCTGGCATATCGGGATGCCTGAAAATATTATGACTGATTCCAATTAACTCTTGTTCACTGTAACCTGTAATGCGCTGCAAATCATCGTTCACATAGGTAATAATGCCTTTCAAATTCGTCTTAGTCACAATAACGTCTTGATCTGTTAAGACATATTCTTTGCTAGCCGTTGAATTGACTTCACTTTCAGGAGCAGTTGTCATTGAAATTTAATTTAAAAAATATTGTGTATAAAAAAATAAACTTAAATAAAGTCAAACTATATTTTTACTAAAAAAGTAGGTAATTATTTTAAATAAAATTATTTTTTGTTGCAATGTATTTTGAGAAAAACAGAATTATTATCAAAAATAAAGCAATGTTATTACTTTATCTAAACCCTGCCGTATTGACATCTTTACTATCATTACCTCCATAACGTGATAGAATTTTTTTATTCTAGTCCATGCAATTGCTTCGTGACGAAACAAAGGTGAAAAAATGAATACATCTGAAAATAATAATCAAGTCATTCTTTTAAAGAAGACCGCAAGGTATAGTTTTTATTTTTTATCCATTTCTATGGTGGGTTTTATTACCTTAGCCGTTGGCATGAACTCAGCAATCAATAAGGATCCGCTTTTCCAGTTAGCCATGAACGTCAAAAAAATGGTTACGCCACCAGAGTCAATCATTACTCAAAATACAAATGAATATGGACAAGTGACCAATGAATTTGCCCAATTAGTTAAAGATCCCACTAAACTTCAAATACCCGCACCAGCGATAACGGATAAAACGATAGTTGCCTTTGTCTTTGGTCAAAGTAACTCTGCCAATAGTGGCGGTGAACGCTTTCAAGCAAACAGCGATAATGTATTCAATTATTTTGACAATCACTACTACATAGCCTCAGATCCCTTATTAGGTGCATCAGGTAATGCTGGCAGTATGTGGACAATTACGGCAAATAAGCTAATTCAAAAGAAAATGGCAGATAAAGTCATTTTGATTGCTGCTGGCATAGGAGGAACGTCTATCAAGCAATGGAGAAATGGTGGGGATTTGAATGGGATGCTAGACAATCGATTAAAAGAAGCAAAAGAAAATCATATTCACATCACGCATTTTTTTTGGCATCAGGGTGAAAGTGACAATGGTACGTATGAATCTGAATATAAAAATGGCTTAACCGAGGTCATTCAATTAACGCAACACTACTACCCCAATGCGAAATTTTTTGTTTCTCAAGCCAGCGCCCATTGTCCCAATATCTCCTCTGACGCAATTTTAAAAAGTCAGCGTGAAATCACAAAACTAGACAACGTTTTTATGGGGCCTAATACCGATTTAATTAGCGCTATTGATAGATGGGATGGTTGTCATTTATCGGGTCGAGGTGTGGAGAAGGCATCTAATGAGTGGGTGAATCTCATTCAAAATCCTCAAAAATCAAATTAACCTACTTCAAAATGTCATATTTGTCCTGTATACATCAAATTATTTCGTAAAAATACATATAAAATTAGCCAGTATGTACAAAATACAAGTAGCCCATATAACTTACCATTTTAAATCACTGCGTGAGTTAATGGCGAAAGCCTCTCCTCCTCGATCTGGGGATTATCTTGCAGGCGTAGCAGCAGATAGTCACCTTGAGCGAGTCGCTGCGCAATGGGCACTTGCGGACGTGCCTTTAAAACGATTTCTCACCGAAGCGCTTGTTGCATACGAACAAGATGAGGTCACGCGATTGATTATGGATTCACATGACTCCATTGCCTTTATGCCCATTAGTCATTTGACCGTTGGAGACTTTCGTAACTGGTTATTATCTGAGTACGCAACCACAGAAACACTATCAGCAATTTCTCCAGGCCTCACACCTGAAATGGTTGCTGCTGTTTCAAAAATTATGCGCATTCAAGATTTGATTCTCGTCGCTAAAAAATGCCGCGTCATTACCCGCTTTCGGGGCACCATTGGACTTGAAAATCGCCTGTCCACTCGCCTGCAACCTAATCACCCAACCGATAATGCTATCGGCATTGCTGCCAGCACTCTAGATGGTTTGCTCTATGGCTGTGGTGATGCAGTTATTGGAATCAATCCCGCATCGGATAATTTAGATGCCACATTAAGCTTACTTCATCTGCTTTCTGATGTTATTGAGCGCTACACTATTCCTACACAATCTTGTGTGCTTGCACATGTCACGACAACACTCAAAGCCATTGAAAAAAAAGCACCTGTCGATTTAGTATTTCAATCCATCGCGGGGACGCAGAAAGCGAATGAGAGTTTTGGGATTAATTTAGATCTTCTACATGAAGCGCATATTGCTGCCCAATCCTTAAATCGAGGCACGGTTGGGAATAACTGTATGTATTTTGAAACAGGACAAGGCAGTGCACTTTCAGCCAATGCGAATGAGGGACTCGATCAACAGACTTGCGAAACAAGAGCCTATGCCGTTGCGCGAAAATTTAATCCATTATTGGTAAATACCGTTGTGGGTTTTATTGGACCCGAATATCTCTATGATGGAAAACAGATTATTCGTGCTGGATTAGAAGATCACTTTTGTGGAAAATTACTCGGGTTACCCATGGGATGCGATATTTGCTATACCAATCATGCAGAAGCCGATCAAGATGATATGGATATGCTTTTAACACAATTTGCCGTTGCAGGCGGAACATTTATAATGGGTGTACCTGGATCAGATGATGTCATGCTTAATTATCAATCAACCTCTTTTCATGATGCACTTTATCTTCGTCAATTACTGAATTTAAAACCGAGTCCTGAATTTGCCATCTGGCTTGAAAACCAACAAATTTTTAATTCCAATAATCAACTTAATCATCAAAAAGGCATTCCCGCTTTATTTAAACCCGCCATCGAAACATTAGGTCAATTAAGTCATGAGTAATGATCTCCTTATATATGAAGACGATTGGCAACATTTAAGACAATTCACGCCAGCAAGAATTGCCTTAGGGCGATCTGGAATGAGTTTGCCAACACGTGCTTGTTTAGAATTCTCACTCGCACATGCCATGGCGCGCGATGCAGTAACCGTCCCCATTAATTTCGAACCCATTGCTCAGTCTCTCGTTTCGCTTGATGAAAAAACCGTCGTTTTACATTCACAAGCAGAAAATCAAAATATGTATCTTAAACGGCCAGACTTAGGGCGATTACTTAATGAACAAGCCTATATAGCACTACAAGATAATCCACTATCGCCAGTAGATATCGTGATAATTGTTGCTGATGGATTATCGTCTAGTGCTATCAAGCATCATGCAGTGCCTTTTTTGCAATTACTCATTCCCCACCTACGTGAAAAAGAGTATGCAATGCCGCCTATTTGCCTTGTCAAACATGGAAGAGTGGCTATTGGCGACTCCATTGCTCAATATTATTCAGCACGCTTATGTGTGGTTTTAATTGGTGAGCGCCCAGGACTTAGCTCACCCAATAGCATGGGGATTTATTTTACTTATAAAGCAAAAAAAGGCAGTACAGATGCCGACCGTAATTGTATTTCAAATATTCATCTTCAAGGCTTAAGCTATAACGAGGCGTTAACCAAATTACGCTATTTGATAGACGAATCAGAAAAACTCCAGTTTTCTGGCGTAAATTTGAAAGATGAATCGACAAATAATCAACTCAATTATGGATTTTAAGAAGCCCTTGTCAATTAGTCCAAAACTCAAAAATATCTTCAACTAAAGTTACGCATCGCTCAAACTCAATATTATTCACAATATTAAAACTACAGTGTCAGCAGGGCGTAGTGTCGGCAGTAAACTAATTGTGATAAACATGACGTTAGCTGTTAAGATTATTCTTCATAAAGGCTGATTTTTCCATACAACCCAAATGGAGTAAGGTTTCATGACCAAATACATAATAGTTGTTATATTGTTTTGCTTAACGAGTATTCATTTAAACGCAGCGTCAATGCCAAGTATTGCTGTATTAGAGTTTGAGTTGAAAGATTTAACCATGAAACCTGGTGTTCCAGAAGAGATAAAACGCACCGCTTCCATCAAGCCATTGCTAGAGAGAGAATTGAAATCTGCTGGCTATCAGATTACCGACATTCCTTTATCAGACCAACAAGAAGCCGATAGTGGGGTGGGTTACCTTTTTGATCACCCAGATGTGGTGGCTTTGTTAGGGAAAAAATTTGGTGCTGATTACGTTTTAGTGGGTAGACTGCATAAACCTAGTTTTTTGTTCGCTTACGTCATGGGTGATTTAGTGCGGGTTTCTGATGCTCGGTTGATGGGTAAATTCATTTCAGAATCGAAAGGCCCAAATTCTGATCTGACCATAAAGGCTGTTGAAAGCCTAACAGTCAAAATTGATGACATCCTTGAGCATCGCTATACCCCACCACAACCGTCACACTAGATTTTTTAATCCTGTACCCTACTATTTATGTTGGCGAAGTTAGTGGTATAGAAGATTGAATTTTTCAATAAAATTATTGAGGCATAAGAGATGAAAACAAAACTTACTGCTTTTTGTGGTTGTATCCTATTAGGATGTTCTGTAAATTTTACGCAGGCAGATTCACTTTACGCATACGAATATTCCACTAATTATCCTCATCCACCCCGTCAAAATAATAATGACGATGATTGGTATCGCAGCAATAAAGATCGCACCTCCATTCAACAACAGCGTCAATATCAACAACAACCTCAACTCTACATTTATCCCAATATTGAACATCGAGATAGTCAAAGACGTTATTTACAGCAACGCGAACAAGAACATGACGAGCGTGAATGGTTTAAGCATGAATGGCGTGAGCATGAAAGAGATGAGCGTAGACGCCGTATGGATTTAGAGCGTCAACCGCGTTCGACTTATGAAGAGAATCAATTTTATCGTGATGATACGCATTGGTAATGAAGACCACTTATTTTCTTAAATAGATTATGCGCTTTAAATTTAAAATGACCTAGCATCACATACGCTAAATGAGTATTATCACTCAATATCCCGCAAACCTTTTTTGTATCCTAAGCACTTTTTCATCCATTTTAGGCGGCTAATTCACATGAACTATTTTCTATTCACATTATTGCTACTGGGAATATTTGGTTTTAGCGTTGAAATAAATCCTCATGTTCAATCGTGGCAACTATTTAGTGGATTTCATTTAGCAGGCTTAGTGGCCATTGCAAGTATTTCATTGGTTTACTTAAAACAGTTGCCAACAAGGAACACGCGTTTTACATTTGTTTTATTGCAACTTTTGGCATTTCGAATTGCTTATTTTCCAATCGTGGTCTTTTCAGCGACCGCGTCATGCTATAGCGAATTATTGCTATCCCAAATAAATATTGACCTGCCAATAAAAATTTTCCCCACTATGTTTGTGAGTGCCACTATTTTATTCGCCACAATGAATGTCACTTTATTTTGGGTGCTTAACGGTAAAACAGCATTTTACACATTAATCATTGTTATATTGGGAACACCTGCTCTGCTGATTTCATTTGCAGATACCAACGATTTAACCGTTTTTCCAGATGATAATTGGGAAGATATTGAACCACTTCCTCAAATAGCAATGCCCCAAGAAAACCCCTACGGACTTACACTAACTTCAACGCACTATAGCGTTGGACAAAAAATGATTGGTTTAGCTGGGCAAACACTTTACGATTTAATTCCCAGTACGCCATGGTCGCAATTAGTTCAAGGAACGCTTGAGCAAGCCTACATCAGCAATCCCGACGGTAATGCACATGATCAATTAAGATATCACTACGGCGCTTTTATAGCGGCACATAATAGGCTATCCAATTGATTTTTTCTTATAAACTGAAAATAGTCACTTTATGGTTTCAAGGCTTTTTTAAACCATTAACTGAATGGAAATAACAATCTAAAGGTTGTTCCTCGACTAATTCCTGTGGTGTTTGAATCCACAATAATATGACCATCACAATCGTGTACCATTTTACTCACCGTTGAAAGCCCAAGTCCCGTGCCTTCTCCAACGGGTTTTGTGGTGAAAAAGGGGTCAAAAATATTAGCCATTACTTTTGGCTCAATACCAGACCCTTTATCCGCAACACACAGCTCCATAAACTCACCCTCAATCGTTTGTGCACACGAATGACATGTTAACTCATGTTTAATCACCTGCTTTAATGAAATGGCAATATCCCCGCCTTGTTTCATTGCGTCTCGCGCGTTAATAATTAAATTAGTGATCGTCTGGTGAAGATCAGTTGAATCAATTTGAATCGTAAGTTCATTATCCATATCCGTATTGATTTGAAACTTGCTGGTTATCGCAGGGCGAATCATCGCTAGCACTTCATCAATGACATCAACTGTTGGCCGAACATCTACTTTTTTATTGATTAAATTCTGTCGCGAATACATCATCATTTTTTTGATTAAATTTTTACCGCGATCACTCACTATATCAACCTGCTGTGCATTAAATAACAGCTTTTCTTTTAACTTTTCATCCTGACAATCATTAGTGAAAAATCTGTTCAATTCATTATAGATAACAATCGCAGCTAACATATTATTAAAGTCATGAGCGATACCCGATGTTAAACGACTCAGACTTTCTATTTTTTGCATGTGATTAATTTGCTTGGTCAGCTCAAATTGACGCTGCTCAGCTTCTTTTCGGTCAGTGATATCAAAGAATTGAGTGATATATTTTTTGGGATGAATCGCTCCCTCATCAACAATTGGCACAATGACTGCGCTAACCCAATAAAGCGTTCCATTATTATGCCGATTGCACATTTCACCACGCCAGATATTTCCACTTTTAATGGTTTGCCAAATCTCGTCATAAAATGTTGGTGGAAATATATCCGACTGCAATAAACTATGCGTTGAGCCGATTAACTCTGATTGACTATATCCCGAAATACGGCAAAAATGCTCATTAGCTAACGTAATGACACCCTTGCGTATCTGTTTCTGCAAAAATGGCCGCTTTATCAAGGGCATAATGATGTTCGAAGTAGGTTTGTTTTAATAATTCAATGTCCTGACGTGCTAGCTTTTCTATGGCTAATTCAAGCTCACTACGTTGTTTTTCAAATAGAATAACTTGATAACGATCCGATAATAGAAGTGTAAAAACCAATAATTCCACCCCTGAGCCAATTTGAGTAGCATTGATGGTATAAAAGCTTGTCGGAATTAATGCGAAGGCATGTAAGAGATTAATAATAATGCCGATGGCTAATAAAGAAAAACCGGCCAATAAAAAATAGGCATTTCGCTGTTTATTGAATACACCAGCCAAAAGAACCACCAAAACAAACGCAGAAGAAATTGCAAACGACATCACGACAAACTTAGCAATCGAGAATGTCCAAAGCAATATCAATGCAATCAATAAGTTCAATCCAATAAGATATTTTAAAATAACATCGAATTTTGGCATTAAGGCGGATGCATTTAACATACGTCGAATAAATAATAATTCGACAGCTAACGAGATAGATCCAAACCATAATGATCCTGATTGCGTCAGCCATGGTATACCTGGCCAAATAAATTCCGCACCAATACCGCGGTAAGCAATCACAGCCAAGGCAACAAACACTATCATGCTAACATAAAGAAAAAAATCAAATTCTTTCAATAAGAGCGACAATGCCAAGCAAAACACCCCCATCGCAATGACCAATCCTAAATAGGCAGATTGAAACGCGAAATCACTTTTTTCATTTTGATAAAACGCTAAAGGTTCCCATAAATGCATCGGAATAACCATTGCATTGGGTGTTGCAATTCTCAAATAGATCACGTTGTGACTATGTGCCGAAAGTAGCATTGGAAAAGCAAAAATTCGGCTTTTATACGCGCGATTCTCCAGTGGTCTTGCATAGCCTGTATGAATAGTTTGATGGTTTTCACTTTCAACTTGCCAATAAAAATCAATATTGGCAAGCAGTGGATGCTTGATTTCAAGAATTTTATCAATGGATCTGTCTCCATTATTCTCCAAAGATAAACGTAGCCAATACGCTGATTTTGTATAAGATAAATTGATAGATTCACTCTGAGGTAAATCCTTTTTGAATGGAACGCTTTCTTTTTGCACATCGGCAAGAGTCAAAGCCTGACTGGCATCTTCAAATATAGACAAGTGGGACGTAAGCAGAATCATTGCTTGATCAACTTTAGCCACGTCTATAGTCTCACTTGCTTTTACTAGTGAGAATTTCGTGAGTAAAACCAAAATAATGAGACAAGCAACATGTCGATTCATAAAGAAAGTGATTGTATTTATAATTGAAAGACTTGCAACACGCGTTTAAGCGAGTTGATATAGAGTCAGATTAGCCAAAAAGAAAAAAGATGCTCTAGTGTGGCACTTCTTTGATTATTTTAATGATTTGCGTACTCACTCAACATATATTCTGTTTTAATTAACCCTTACATGCTTTTTAGATCAACCATTATCTGCAGACGGAATATTTGTATTTTCGGGTATTTTGTTTTCTAACATTATGTTTTCTGATATTTTTTTCTCTGATATTTTGTTTTCTGATATTTTACTTTTTACAGCTTGCCATTGCGCTTTTTCTTTTTCATAAAGCATCACGTCACGCTTAATTTCTTCTTCTTTTAAATGT
>CAINHP010000224.1 GCA_903848905.1 uncultured Pseudomonadota bacterium | reverse complement strand
TCGTTAATTTTTGATAACGATCAAGCGCTATTTTGTAATTACTTGACTCCAGTGCAACTCGCGCTAAAGCCGATGAATAATGCGGTTGCTGTGGAAACTCTTGCGCTAACCCTTGAAAAATACTTTCTGCTTGTGTGAAATTTTGTGTTTTCAGTGCAACAAGCCCCAAACCGTAATTCGCAACAGTACGTTGCTCCTGCAGACCTTGATTTAGTCTCGCTTGCAAAAGCGCTCGTATTTCATCGTTATCAACACTTAATAAAACCTGTAACTTTGTTTTAATGAGTTGATACGCTAAAGAATCGGGATATTGTTTATAAGGATAGCCTTCTGCGCGACCGCGTGAATCCGAAATACGCGATGCGGTGACGGGATGAGTTCGTAAAAATTCTGGTATATTCTGCCCTGCGTAGCGAGTAGACTGCTGAAGTCGCTCAAAGAATGTCGGCATACTGCGTGGATCGAAAACAGATTTTGACAACGTTTGCATACCGACACGATCTGCTTCTTCTTCATGTTCGCGTGTGAAATTAATTTGAAACTGCACACTTCCTGCTTGAATAGCCATAATCGCAGCCTGCCCGGCGGCCCCCGATTGCGTGCCAAGTAAAATCGCACCCAATGTGGCGGCAACCATAGGAATAGATAAGCGTGAACTGGCTTCATAAGAGCGATATAAATGACGCTGTGTGACGTGTGCAATTTCATGCGCCATAACGGATGCAAGCTCACTTTCGGCTTCAGTCATTAAAATCAAGCCGGAATTCACACCAATGTATCCCCCCGGCCCAGCGAATGCATTAATTGCATTTTCCATGACCACGAAAAAATGAAACGGATAAGCAGGTGTATCACTTTGTGATACTAATTTTTCACCGATAGTTTGAATATATTGCTGAATTTCACTGTCTTGATTGATGTCGACTTGTTGATGTAAACCGCGAAAAAATGCTTCGCCGAGTTGTTTCTCTTCTTGAGGACTAATTAACGTACCTGCCGAATCGCCCATTTCAGGAAGATTCAAATTATCAATCTCTACCGCAGAACTTACACTCACATTCAAAACAAAACCAATCAGACACAAACGCCTTAAAAACATACTATTCATAAAAATAGCCTAACGAGATTTTATATAAAAAGATGAAACGCAATAGAGCGTAGTGCACTACGTTGCAGATAATTCAATTTTCTCTGTAATCTCTTGATTAAATTCGTTATTCAATAACATTATTAATTTACCGCCTAGAAGTGCAGTGCCACTAATCATTAAGTTAACGTGCGTCACTAATATACTATCCACATTGCTCTCTTGTTGGATTAGGGTCACAATCGTATCGTTTGAGTATTGCTTATAACAAGTGACCGTGCTTTCAAGTAAGACATGTAAACTATCTGCAATTGCTGATAGCCCCGCATTCACCATAATATTGCCAAGCTCACCCATTGCTTCAGATTCAATATCATTAAGGCCTTGCGCATCCATTTCATCGCCGAGCATTTTTTGCAAAATACACTGCACATTTTCAGCAGTGAAAAGCACGAGCACTTTCCCATTTAAAAGCCCTGTAAACTCTTGCTCAACCACACCATAATTGCCCGCATTTAATTGCAGTGTATTAACATCAATTCCGTTTTTCTCAAGCCAATAAGGCTGTGACTCACCTATTATTTCTTGAAATCCTTGTACAGCGCGCCCAGTCCCTCTATTGATAATTTTAGCTAATTTCTCAAAATGACGTTGCCTCAAGGTTTCCGTCATAATTTAAGCACCTAAAAAATAATCAAGAGCAAGTCCAACGGAAGCTTGCGTGACTGGTTTAGCCACCAAAATAGTGCCCAGCTCACGTGCTTCATTTTGATAAGATTCTTGTACATTGGCAGAAAAAATAACAAGGCGAATATCAGGATGCGCTTCTAAAATCAATTTAGCCGCCTGCGTTCCAAGCATACCGGGCATATTGATATCCATCGTGCAGAAATCGGGCAATTCATTTTCAATTAACGCAATCGCCTCTTCCCCGCTTCCAGCTTCTTGAATGACCCAATCAGGATGCGCTGCTTTAACATGTTGACCAATAAAAATGCGCGACATTTTACTGTCATCAACAATCAATATTTTTTTAGACATAACACTCTCGCTTACTTAAAATAAATTAGGATATAAATACATACAGCTAATTAAAAAATTAGCTTGAATTATCACATAAGTGGTAATAGTTGGTTTAGAATTTTTCCATTCGTCACCAATATTTGCTTGGGGAAAATGCCCGCAATCCCCTTAAAATCAGTGACCGTAGCGCCCGACTCTTTTGCTATCAATGCACCCGCTGCGACATCATATAAATTGAGCTCCTGTTCCCAAAACGCATCGAGCTGACCATCTGCTACAAGGCAAATATCCATCGCAGCAGAACCCAATCTGCGCTGCCCTGTTGTTGCCTGCGCAATTCGGCAAAAACGCGCTAAGTTATTGTTTTCTAAATACGAGCGCAAACACGCAAAGCCTGTCCCAATCATCGCTTCATCTAAATTATCGAGTGACGACACATGAATGACTTTATCGTTTCGCCATGCGCCCTGACCCTTCAGCGCGCAGTAATAATCATTGAGTGCAGGGGCATAGACAACACCAAAGACAATATCCGAGTTAATTTCCAGTGCCACACTAATCGACCAATAGTATTGACCGCGTGAAAAAGAATGAGTGCCATCAATAGGATCTACAATCCAACGCGTATTTTGATTTGCACTTTGACCATTTTCTTCTCCCCAAAAACCGTAGTCAGGATAGAGTTCCCCTAATTTTTCCTTTAAAAAGTTCTCTACTGCAATATCTGCAGCCGTTACAAAATCACGGGGACTTTTTTTATCTACATTAATATTTTTTAAATCATTAAAGTAACTTAACGCTATCTCCCCAGCTTGGCGAATAAGGGTTTCTAAAGTCGTTTTTTCAATAGATGCTTGCGTCATGCGTTTTCATCAGTAGTTATAAATGCTTTTAGAATAGCACCATTTAGACGATTTCACACGACCCTGTTTTCAAATAAAGCGTGTTTAAGTAATGCTAAGGCTTTTCCTCGATGACTAAGGCTATTTTTCACTTCAAGTGATAATTGCGCCGCACTGCAATGGTGAGACGCAACACCAAAAACAGGGTCATATCCAAAGCCAAACTCGCCTTCGGGACGCTCTAAAATCGCACCATCCCAACGTCCTTGAGCAATAAAAGGACAGGGATCATTTTCGTGACGCATAAAAACCAGTACACAAAAAAAGTAAGCGCGTCGCTCAGGCATCGCTACCCCGTCCAACTTATTTAAAAGTTTCGAGATATTTTGTGCATCATTTGCATCCGGTCCCGCGTAACGGGCAGAGTAAATACCGGGAGCATCATTTAAAGCATGAACCACTAAACCTGAATCATCGGCAATAGCCGGCAATTGAGAATAACGCGCTGCATTTCGCGCTTTTAAAATCGCATTTTCAACAAACGTGCCCCCTGTTTCGGCGATTTCAGGGACCGCAAAATCGGTTTGAGGTCGTAATGAAAAATCGGGCAATAAAGCTTGTAGCTCTCTGATTTTACCTGCATTACCACTGGCGAGGACAAATGACGATGGCGTTTTGGTCATAAGTTAATATCGAATGTTTGCATTAAATTTAAAAATTGGGATTCCGTAATAATATCAACACCCAGAGTTTGTGCTTGCGTCAATTTACTTCCAGCTGATTCACCGGCCAGCACAGACGTGGTTTTTGCCGATACTGAGCCTGATACTTTTGCACCTAATTTTTCCAGCGTCTCTTTTACTTCTTTGCGTGGCAGCTGCAGCGTGCCAGTTAACACCCAAATTTGCCCAGAAAGTGGCGTATATCTTGGCTCAAAATCTGCCTCATCCCAGTGTAAACCAGCGGCTAATAATTCATCAATTAGCTGATTATTCTCCTGCTGACTAAAAAACGCTTGAACATTACTCGCTGTAATCGCACCCACATCAGGAACTTGCAACAACGTTTCATACTCCGCTGTTCGCAATGCGGCTAAATTTTTAAAATATCGCGCTAAATTCTTTGCACCTTCCTCACCAACCTCAGGAATACCTAACGCCGTTAAAAACACGTTAAATTTTGTTTTTTTAGATGCTTCAATGGCGGCTAGAATTTTCATTGCATTTTTTTCGCCTTGTCCTTCTAAATTCGCAATATCATCAATCGTTAATCGATAAATATCTGCCACACTATTTAAAACACCTTGTTCACATAGTGTTTCAATTAACACACGGCCTAACTGCTTGATATTCATGCAATCACGTGACGCATAATATTTAATCCGTTCAGCGAGTTGCGCACCGCAAATAAGGCCACCCGTGCAGCGATAAGCCGCTTGATTATCAATGCGATTGACTCGTGATTGGCAAATGGGGCAATGTGTTGGCATGTGAATGAATTGACGATTTTCACCGTGAGCAACAACGCTCACCACTTTAGGAATCACATCGCCAGCACGATGAATTTCAACTTCATCACCAATGCAAAGCCCTAGACGCTCAATTTCATCCATATTATGAAGCGTAGCATTACTGACCGTCACGCCCCCCACAAACACGGGCTTTAACTTCGCAACAGGGGTCAACACGCCTGTTCGACCCACTTGAAAAATAACATCAAGTAACGTTGTTTTGACAATTTGAGCCGGAAATTTACGCGCCACCGCCCATTTTGGCGAACGCGCAATAAAACCCAATTGTTTCTGAAGTGCTAAATGATCTATTTTATAAACAATGCCATCAATTTCCATTGACATCGACTCTCGCAACGCCGCCATGCGTTGATAATCCGCTTCAAACGCTCCTTCTCTAGCATAAAAAGCACATGCATGAATATTTACTTGAAATCCAAGCGCACTGAAATAAGTCAGTATTTGAGAATGTGCAGTAAATATTTCTTCACCTGAATAATCCCCCATACCATAAGGAATAAAATGAAGAGCGCGTTCAGCAGCAATTTTCGGATTCAGCTGACGAATGGTGCCAGCGGCCGCATTACGTGGATTGACAAATTGACGACCATTTTCTTGTAGTGCCTGCGTATTGATTTGCTCAAAGACGGCTTTGCTCATAAAGACTTCGCCCCGAACTTCCAAAATTTCTGGCGGGTTAGACGTAAATAACTTCAAGGGAATACTAGCGATTGTTTTTATCGTATGCGTGACATCTTCGCCAATTTCCCCGTCTCCACGTGTGGCGCCATAACGTAAAATTCCTTTTTCATAGCGTAAACTAATGGCAAGACCATCTAATTTAGGTTCGCTAAAAATGGGAATGGTTTCAACGTCACATTCAAGCTCTTTTGCGGCTTTTACAAAAAAATCCCATGTTTCACTAATTGAAAATGCATTTGATAGCGAAAGCATTTTTATGTCATGCGTAATTTTTTCAAATGAACTGCTGGCAATCGCTCCCACGCGCTGACTTGGCGACTGCGGCAAAATCCATTCAGGGTGCGCTATTTCAATGCTGTGCAGTTCAAAAAAAGCCGCATCATAGTCAGCATCAGCAATAATAGGCTGATCGAGAACATGATACGCATAATTCCATTGAGTCATTTTCTCAACAAGCTGGCAATAATTGGCAAAAAACATGGGGATTAACCGTAATAACTGTAATATAAAATGCTATTAATAAGAGAGTGCTTAACATCTAAACGCAATTGATAAAATTGCGCAAAAATATAAAAATAGAACGTAATTTGGTTTAAAATATCGGGGAAACAACAAAGAGTGAATAATTTAGTATTTTAATATTCAGTCCGTTTACTCCATTCCTAAGGTAATTATGACTCAATTTTGCAAAAAAAAACGATTATTATTGATTGCTGTCACATCTATTTTCAGTCACCTCGTTTTTGCTCAACAGAATTTAACGTGTCAACATATTCCCTCAGATGTGGACAATACGTCAATTGAAGAATTAATGGAACTTCCCGCCTTCTTGAGCGTATCGCAACAAGCCGCTTGCACAAATGAAGCCTCAAATATCGTGACCTACATTGGTCAAGAACAAATATTAACGAGCGGTGCGCGTGATTTAATCGATATACTTCAATTGGTTCCGGGATTCTTTTTTGGTAATGATATGGCCAATACCGTGTCTGCAGGCGTTCGCGGCATTTCCGCTAATGATGGCAAGATGTCCGTATTTATTGATGGTATTATGCTAACTGAGCGCGAATTTGGTGAAAATGTCTTTGGCGGACATTATCCTATTGAGCAAATTGATCATATTGAAATTATTCGTGGTTCAAGTTCTATTATGAACGGCAACTTTGCTGAAATGGGTGTGATTAATATTATTTCTAAAAACGCCAAGCAAATAGATGGGCTTGCTATAACAACCGATTATGGGCGTTTTGAGCGTGGTGAAGCACGAAAAAATATCAATATGGCCGCAGGTAAAGTATTTGATGACCTTGAGGTGAGTTTTTCAGGCAAAGCAAATGAATCACAACGCAGTGATCGAATTTACACAGACGCGCATAAAAGTAGTTTTGATATGGCAAATAACAGTCAACTCGATTCACTTTACGGCAATTTAGGTTTGACCTATAAAGAGCTGAAACTTCGCCTTATATCCGATGACTATAATATCGAGGCTCGAGATGGTTTTTCAGACGTAATGATGCCTAAAAAGCGTTACATTTCTAATGAATTTTCAACACAAGCAGCAAAACTGGAATTTGAACATCCCTTTAATTCACATTTCAAACTTAACGCCGACGCCAATTTTTCACGCCAATCGCCTTGGGAGCGTTTAAGACATTATGAAGATGGTACGCCAACAAAAATATTAGAAAAAGTTGTGATTGATAATTACAAAGTAAACACAAAAGCAACGTGGATGGATGATTCGGGAAGTTATTTAGCGGTGGGAAATAGTTTTCAAAGTGATCATTATTCTTTCATTGTGAGTCCAGCAGTGCCGCTGACTTTCGACAACTATACGGCTTATACAGAAGGTGTTTATAAAACACCCTTTGGGGATTTATTAGCAGGTTTGCGATTTGATTCTTACAATAAATTTGGCACCAATTTAGCCCCTCGCGTTGCCCTTACCAAACAATTTGATCAATTTCACTATAAACTACTTTATACACACGCCTTCCATACGCCAACAGCCGGAAATTATCAACTCAACGTCGGCTACAATGAAATCAATACCATAGATCGTCACTTAAATACGCTTGCACCCGAATTAACACAAACCTACGAAGTTGAACTAGGATATCGTTTTTCGCGTCACCTAGACTGGACCTCAAATATTTTCCTAACACATATTAAAGACTTACTGACGTATAGCATTGATGTAAATTATGATGATTATTACATTAATGGACCTGAGTCAGATGTCTATGGTGGCGAGTCTAGCATTAAGTATCAACATGATGTCTTAGGAAAATTTGATATCAATTATTCAATTTATCAAGCCCATCAACACGAACCATCAAAAAATTATCAAGCGTTTATCAATGGACAACTCATTTCTCCAAAAATGAATTTAGGATTTCCTACACATAAAGCCACATTCAATCATACGTTCAATTTCACACCCGATTTTTCATTTACTCATTCTGTGATTTTCTTTAGTGATCGTTTAGGTTACAGCGGTGAAAATGTGATGCACTATAAACCCGAATTTATTTACAATACCTATCTGCGCTATCAAAATATGCCCATTAAAGGTGCTGAAGTCGGACTAGGACTTTATGACGTTTTCAACGCACGGTGGCAATATGTACAGCAATACAATGGTGGTCATCCCGCCCTACCAGCTGAAGCGCGTGAATTGATGCTTCGTTTATCTTATAAATTTTAATGGTAAACTATGTACTACTTGATCGTGATGGGGTTATTAATCATGATTCAGCTGATTTTATTAAAACCCCCGATGAATGGCATGCTATTGATGGCAGTTTAGAGGCGATTGCCTTATTAAATCAACATGGGTTTCGCACAGTGGTCATTAGCAATCAATCGGGTTTAGCAAGAGGCTTATTTGACGAACCTATGCTTAATCGCATTCATGAAAAAATGCGCAGTAGTGTGAATGAAAAGGGTGGACACATCGATGACATTTACTATTGCCCACACAACACAAATGACTTATGCGAATGCCGAAAACCTAAAGCCGGTTTATTAATACTATTTGCAGCAGAAAAACAGGTTGATTTACACAATACCTTTTTCATTGGTGATTCACTTCGTGATATACAAGCAGCGCAAAGTGTTGGTGCAACCCCTATTTTAGTTAAAACTGGAAATGGTCAACAAACGCTACGCAACAATCCACAACTTCAAACTTCACTTTTAATTTTTGAGAACTTACATGACGCAGCAAACTACCTCATTACCCGATAGCCGAAAAAAAAATTATATCGGGTCGAGTTTACTTTTTTTTAGTATTTTTTTTACCGCCACCATTGAAGGTATTCTTTTATTTTCACTTTTTTGGGCACCGTTTAATATCCGCTACAAACTTGGGCAAGTTTGGTGTGTCATTATGCTTTGGTGTATGAAAGTATTTGTCGGATTAAAATACGAGGTAGAAGGTCTTGAGAATGTTGATCCTTCTCAAGCCGCCATCATTTTGAGCAATCATCAGTCTGCATGGGAAACATTAGCACTTCGCGTCATTATGCCAACGCAATCTGCGGTGATGAAACGTGAATTACTCTACTTGCCTTTATGGGGATGGTCACTACTTCTGCTCAAATCGATTGTTATTGATAAACGAAATGCCCGTAAAGCATTAAAAAATCTAGTGCAAGATGGGACAAAATACTTAAAAGAAGGTTTGTATATTTTGATTTTCCCTGAAGGTACGCGCTCAGGTGCTCGTGAAGTTAAAGCGTTTAGTATTGGCGGTGCAATGCTCGCTCAAAAATCAGGTTATCCAGTCATTCCGGTCGTCCATAATGCGGGGGATTTTTGGCCACGTTATAATTTCTTTAAATATCCGGGCACAATAAAAGTAAAAATCGGCAAGCCAATTCAAACTGTAGGCCGAAAAGCCTCAGACATTAACGCTGAGGCTGAGGCGTGGATTAGAGCAGAAATGAGCAAATTTGATTAAATTTTGCAATAAGATGGCACCCAACTTCTCGCCATCATCTCTTCAGGAATCGAGTTGAAATCAAACGTTTCGCCATCTTTAATCATTTTGGGTACATCAAACAAATGCTTAACTTCAGGAATATCATCAAAGAAAAGCGTATAAAAAGGTTTTACGAGCCATTGTGAAATTTTAATTCCTAAATCACCAATGAAATTGCGACGTTGCCCAACGTGCGCAATTTCATCAATCGTAATTTCATCAAGCAACGCTTTCAAACGCTCGCAAACTTCAGGCTCATCTGCAAGCACTTCATCGAATAAGCGATACAAATGACAATAAAACGTAACACCCATCAATTCAGTCACAAATGCAGGCGTGTCCATCAAAAATCCAGGAAATTTGGGGAATTGTTCGTAAACTTTTTCTTTCCAAGGTGACAATGGCACCCATTCCACTTTATCAAGACCGCAAGTCAACAGCATTTCATCAAACAAACGGACATGACAGAATTCTTCAGCTAAATGCACACGACTGATTTTGTCTTCAATATGATGTGAATTGGCCATATCAGGAACCACATCCCACGCCCCTTTAATGCCAACCCACTCATGTCTTGCAAACTTATAAATCCCTGTCAGCATCAACGTCATACGATCGAGTGATTCGGGTTTATCCTTCATTTCAACATAGTTGCGATAAAACGCATCTGGATCAGCAAGTGGTTTACGCAGTTTCACTGGATTATTTTTAAAATAGACCAATTTATCACGTTTAATTGCTAAATCACGGTCATTTTCCAGTAACTCGCCACCATGTTGTTGGGTAAATTCCCAATAATTCTCAAAGTTTTCTATACGTTGCTGCTTGGTTGACGGTGTGAAAATCGAGCGATATTTAGCAAGTGCCATGCGTTGTTATCCAGTTTCTAATATTAATAAAGGCTGATTCTACAGTAATTAATCAATTCATTACCAACTTTGCATTTCAATAATAAAATTCTCTGCATTTTTTCCACCGCGGACTGCATCATTTCGCAGTGCTTCAATACGCTCCAGATAGGCATCATCCACATCACCTGTAATGTATTCATGACTAAAACAGGACGTATCAAAATGTAAAATCTCTGGATTGCCTTTTTGAACTGCAGCTATCAAATCCTCTAAATCTTGATAAATTAATTTATCTGCGCCAATAGCCTCACACACTTCTTGCTCTGTTCGATTATGTGCAATTAATTCATGCGCAGCAGGCATATCAATACCATACACATTAGGATAGCGAACTGGCGGCGCAGCTGAAGCAAAATAAACCTTTTTTGCCCCCGCTTCACGCGCCATTTGAATAATTTGCGCAGACGTTGTTCCGCGTACAACGGAATCATCCACGAGTAATACATTTTTGCCGTTGAACTCTAAATCAATCGCATTGAGTTTTTGACGTACTGATTTTTCCCGCATCTTCTGGCCCGGCATAATAAACGTGCGACCAATATAGCGATTTTTAATAAACCCTTCGCTGAATTTAACCCCCAATTTATTCGCCATTTGCAGCGCAGCTGTGCGACTTGTATCAGGAATTGGAATCACGACGTCAATATCGTGATCACCCCATTCACGTTGCACTTTCGCCGCCAGTTTTTCACCCATACGAAGGCGAGCTTTATAAACAGAAATATTATCAATAATCGAATCAGGACGTGCAAAATACACATACTCAAAAATACAAGGACAATGATCCACGATATCGGCACATTGGTGCGTGTGTAGTTTTCCTGATTGCTCGATGAAAATGGCTTCACCAGCTGCGATATCACGGATGACATCAAACCCTAAAACATCAAGTGCAACACTTTCTGAGGCAATCATAAATTCACTACCCTGCTCACTTTTACGCTCGCCAAAAACAGCAGGTCGAATACCATTTGGATCACGAAAGCCTAAAATACCAACACCTGCAATCATAATAACAACCGCATAAGCGCCACGACAACGACGATGTACGCCTTTCACCGCTTCAAAAATATCTGCAACGCTTAAATCTAATTTATGCAAACTTTGCAACTCGTGCGCAAAGACATTGAGCAATACTTCAGAATCAGAATCCGTATTAATATGACGTTGATCTTCCTCAAATAAGGCTTGTTTGAGTTCTTCTGTATTCGTTAAATTACCATTATGTGCAAGCGTTAAACCAAAAGGCGAATTCACATAAAATGGCTGCGCCTCAGCTGAACTTGTACAACCTGCTGTTGGATAGCGGACGTGAGCGATACCCATATTTCCACGTAAACGAAGCATTTGATCATTGGTAAAAACATCTCGCGTTAAACCATTGTCTTTGCGTAAATGCAATCGACCGTTTTCACAAGTAACAATACCTGCAGCATCTTGACCACGATGTTGAAGCACAGTGAGTGCATCGTACAAATCTTGATTGACCGCCTGATGAGAAACGATAGCAACAATACCACACATTTTTTTTACCTAAATTGAGGAGGAAAGTTTTAAAAATAAAGATTTGATTGATATAAGTTGCACAATCAAAATATCGTGCAACTTTATTGACCTACTTTTGTAAATAGAATTTATTCTGCTACTAAAATAGATTTGATATTTTGCTCATCCATTTTTCGTTTCATTGATGCTGCGCGTTTACCATCAAGCTCAGGTCCCACACGTAAACGATAGCTAACCCCTTTTTCAGTTTGAACGGGTTCAAGTAATGCTGGCAACCCTTCTTTTTGCAATCCTTCAAGTAGGGCGGTTGCATTTTCTTTCTTTGTAAAACTTCCGACTTGAATATACCAGCGTGATGGTGCTGCAGTGGTTTTAGGAGCTGCGACAGCCGCTGCAATTTTCTTTGCATCTGCTGCAGAGCTATCTACAACGGGTGAAACTGATTTTACCGGTGCTACAGTAGCACTGTCGTTAAGTTTTGCCGCATGCACTTGTTTTAATAACTCTTCTTCGAGTTTACTTGCAGGTTTCTTGGTTTTCGTATCTACCACAGATGAATCATCTTCAGCAATGATAACAGGTGATTTTTTAGGGGTAAGTTTTGGTTTCATTGGTGGTTCATCATCCACTTCGTCGCCACGAATATCATAATTCGTTGTTTCTGAATAAACCGATTTTTCACTGCGTGGTTTTTCTCGAACGGGTTTTGCAAGTACTGGCGCAACCTCTGTAGATGAACTAGCCGCTGTTGTCACAGGTGAAATATCTTCCATTTCATCTGGACGTAAAGTATTTGGTGCTACACCATTAACGGATGCAACCGCTGTTTTATTTTGGGGAGGCAACGCTAAAACTTGCTCGGCACTAACAGGCAATTTCGCAGGAGGCTCTTCTACAAATTGATTCTCAACAGGTATGCTTAAATTACTAACTACCTGACCGTCTTCTTCAACACTGTCATCAAACAACATCGGTATAAGAATTGCCGACAATATTGTGACTACAAATGCGCCCATTAAACGTTGTTTTAATTCATGATCAATGTTCATGTTTAATTTCACCTATTTTTAAATTAATACAGCAATCTGATACTAAAAAAAATGACCCAAAAACCAAAATCAAATCTCCCACTCGCGCTGTACTTTTTGCTGCAGTAAATGCTTGAGCAAAACCTGAGAATCCCCAATGCCCCGTATTAATTTGACATTCATCAAAAATAACGCGCATAGCCGATTCAGTGACAGCCCGCGCATTATGCGTTAGAGGGGTAAAAAACCATTGTGAAACCATCGGTTTCATCAATGACAACACACCTGCAATATCTTTATCTTTCATCATGGAGAAAATAGCATGAATGCGGGTATTTGGAAAATTTTCATTAAGATACAAAACCAATGTTTCTACAGCTTGAGGATTATGCCCAACATCCAAAAGAATTGGGATATCGCCTTCAATAAGTTGAAATCGCCCTAACAATTTCACATTTTGCAACCCTGCGCGAATTGATTCATCTCGCATAGTCAATCGAGATTTCAAACATTGCGTGGCAAAAATGGTTGACGCTGCATTACGATATTGATGTTCACCTTTCAATGCAGGTGGAGGAAGATTATCTATTACATAACGCGTACTTTGCCAGGTCCATGTCTGTCTATTTTTCGAATAATTGTACACATCACCTATACGAAATAAATCCGCTTTGACCTGTGTTGCATGATCTATAAGCGTTTGAGGTGGATTTTGCTCTCCTACAATGGCAGGCTTATTAGGGCGAAAAATTCCCGCTTTTTCATAGCCAATCTTATCACGTGTCTTTCCAAGCCACTCAACATGATCAATTGCAATACTCGTCACAATTGCAACATCTGCATCCACAATATTGACAGCATCAAGACGCCCACCAAGTCCAACTTCTAGAATTTGAATTGCCACACGCGCTTGCGAAAAAATCAACAGCGAGGCCAGCGTACTAAATTCAAAATAACTCAGTGTCGTGTCTCCACGCGCCTCATCAATTAACGAAAATGCAGCGCAAATAACCTCATCACTAACAGGTATTCCGTTAATTTTAATACGCTCGCTATAGCGTAAAATATGTGGGGACGTATATGCCCCCACACTATGACCTTCTGCTATATAAAAGGCTTCCAAGTAAGCGACACTAGACCCTTTACCGTTTGTTCCAGCAACAGTTAGCGTGATGGGTTGATAATGATCTTTAGGTAAAAGTGTTTCATAAACACGTTTAACGCGCTCAAGTCCCAAATCAATAGTAAGCGGATGTAAACTTTCCTGCCAAGACAACCACTGCGCTAAACTATTAAAACGATTCATTATTTCTGCCAAGCGTTAGCCTGCGTCTTCTACTTCATTTGCCAAAAGATCAATCGTCTCGTCTTGAGTCACCACCACTGCCACTGCTTCCTGGCTATATTGATGTGACATCAAAATAGCCAAAATACTTGCTATTTTTTCGCGTATATCACGACGATGAATGATCATATCAATGGCACCGTGTTCTTGCAGAAATTCACTACGCTGAAAACCTTCTGGTAATTTTTCACGAACGGTTTGTTCAATCACGCGCGGTCCAGCAAAACCAATTAACGCATTAGGTTCAGCTACATTTATATCACCAAGCATGGCTAAACTAGCAGAAACACCGCCCATTGTTGGATCTGTCATGAATGAAATATAAGGCAAACCACGTTGAGACAGTTTCGTTAATGCCGCACTGGTTTTCGTCATTTGAAATAATGAAAACAAAGATTCTTGCATCCTCGCACCACCACTTGCCGTAAAGACAATAAAGGGTACACCGAGCTCTAAGCTTTTATTGACACCACGTACAAACTTTTCACCGACAACCGATCCCATCGATCCGCCCATGAAATTAAAATCAAAAGCTGCTGCTACAATATCGTGACCATTTAATTGCCCTTTCATCACAACCAGTGCGTCATTTTCTTTGGTTTGTTTTTGTGCTTGCAGAATACGATCTTTGTATTTTTTGCTATCTTTAAACTTCAATGGATCCAGCGGTTTAACATTCTTACCAACTTCTTCGCGTCCATCTTCATCCAAAAATAAATTTAGCCGTGCGCGTGCTGAAATACGCATGTGATGATCACATTTCGGACATACACTGCCATTTTTTTCTAATTCACTGTTATACAAAATAGCATTACAGCTTGGGCATTTTGCCCATAAACCTTCAGGTACCGTATTCTTTTTATTTGTTGACTCTGTTCGAATAATCGACGGTCGTAATTTCTCAAACCAACTCATAATTAGTTATCCATTGCCTGCCGCATCGCGGTTAATAAATCAATAATAGCTTCTTTTGCTTGTGCTGGGCTGTGCAAATTGGCTTCAATTTGACTTATTAAAGCACTGCCAACCACAACACCATCACCTAAATTAGCAATCGTTTTAGCAGTTTGCGCATCTTTTACACCAAAACCAACCGCAATCGGCAATTTTGTATTTTCACGAATCTCGGCTAATTTAGTTTCAACATCAGCCGCATTTAAATGCCCAGCGCCCGTGACACCTTTAAGTGAAACATAATACAGATAGCCTGCACCAATCGTGTCCATTGTTGCAATACGCTCTGCACTGCTATTTGGTGCAAGTAAAAAAATGGGATCGACGCCGCGTGACTTGAGAAGGGCCGTACATTCTTGCGCTTCTTCAGGCGGTAAATCAACGGTCAGTACACCATCAATCCCCGCAGCTTGAACCGCATCAGCAAATTTTTCATATCCCATCACTTCCACAGGATTTAAATATCCCATAATTACAATTGGTGTATGTCCATTGGTTTTGCGAAATTCGGAGGCTATAGTGAGTGTCGTTCTTAGACTTTGATGATGCGCAAGCGCACGTTCACTAGCACGTTGAATAACCGGGCCATCAGCCATTGGATCCGAAAAAGGAACACCTAGCTCTATAATATCAACGCCAGCACCAACCATTGCATGCATCAGTGGCACTGTAAATTGAGGATTTGGATCACCTGCGGTAACAAAGGGTATAAGCGCTTTACGATTTTTTTGTGCCAATTCAGCAAAAGTTGCAGCTAAGCGACTCATAATTCAATTCCTTCTCGTTTTGCCATAGTTTGCATATCTTTATCGCCACGCCCTGATAAATTGACAATGATGATTTCGTCTTTTTTCATTGTAGGTGCAAGCTTTAATATATAGGCCGTCGCATGACTTGTTTCTAAAGCGGGAATAATCCCTTCCATGCGGGTTAGGGCATAAAACCCCCCCAATGCTTCATCATCTGTAATATTGACATATTGTGCACGACCCGAATCTTTTAGCCATGCGTGTTCAGGACCCACACCGGGATAATCAAGCCCAGCAGAAATTGAATGTGTTTCAATAATTTCACCGTCATCATCCGACATCAAATAAGTACGATTACCATGCAGAACGCCAGGGCGACCTGCGCATAAAGGAGCAGAGTGACGACCTGTTTCAACGCCATCACCAGCGGCTTCGACGCCTATTAACTTTACACTTGCATCATCAATAAAAGGATAAAACAAACCCATCGCGTTCGAACCACCACCTACACACGCTACAAGCGCGTCGGGTAATTTTCCAGCTTGCGCTAAACATTGTGCCCGTGCTTCACGACCTAAAATGGCTTGAAAATCTCTTACCATCGCTGGATAGGGATGGGGACCTGCAACTGTTCCGATAATGTAAAATGTATCGTCAATATTAGTCACCCAGTCGCGCAACGCTTCATTAAGTGCATCTTTCAATGTTTTTGAACCAGATTCCACTGCAACCACTGTTGCGCCAAGCAATTTCATACGATAAACATTTAGTGATTGACGTGCCACATCAACAGCACCCATATAAATGACGCATTCAAGACCTAAACGCGCAGCCACAGTCGCCGTTGCAACACCGTGTTGCCCTGCGCCAGTTTCTGCGATGATACGGGTTTTACCCATGCGTTTCGCTAACAAAGCTTGCCCGACCGTATTATTTATTTTATGTGAACCCGTGTGATTTAAATCTTCACGTTTCAAATAAATTTGTGCGCCACCGAGTTTTTGACTCCAACGCTCCGCATGATAAAGCGGTGAAGGACGACCAACATAATACTGCAAATCCTTATCTAATTCGGCAATAAAATCCGGATCTTGCATATAATGCTGATAAGCTGTATTGAGTTCCTCTATTGCTGGCATGAGAGTTTCAGCGACAAAAATGCCGCCATAAACGCCAAAATGTCCTCGAGCGTCGGGCATGTTATATTTTTCGGTCATAGTGTTTCTCGGTCACCTTCTTGTACTTGTTGTGTAAATGCGGTCATTTTAACGATGTCTTTATGACCTTGATATAATTCTACACCGCTACTGACATCTACGGCATATGGCATTACAGTTTTGATAGCGCGCTTTATGTTTTTAGAACTTAATCCACCTGCTAAAATAACAGGTAAACTGCGTTCTTTAGGTATTAAATCCCAATCAAATACACTCCCCATTCCGCCTCTAGCATTTGGATGATACGCATCCAATAGTAAAGCGACTGCATCGTGATATTCTTCATATAAAACGTCGAAATCAAGCCCCTTTTTCATGCTAACCGCTTTAAAGTATGGTTTATTATAAATACGACAATCGGCCGCTAATTCATCCCCATGGAATTGCAAATAGTCCAATGGAACTTGACACATCACATCACGAATATATTGTTCTTGTGCATTCACAAATAATCCGACAACTGAAACAAATGGCGGTAGCGCTTTTGTTATTTCAAGAGCCGTTTCTACCGACACATGACGTGGACTTGATGCGTAAAAAACTAATCCAATCGCATCAACACCTAAATTGGCTGCATAAACAGCTTCTTCCACATTGGTAAAACCACAAATCTTAAGGCGTGTTCGCATAAATCAAAAATAAAAAATGTAAAAATTATTGTGCGTAGCATAGCATAAAATAAACTGATGATTTTTGTCATCGCATATTTTTAGTTTCATTAGAGTCTAATACTTGAGCCATGGGCGTTGATTTTAAATTACTTTTATAAAGTAGTGGTGAGAGTGTAGGTTCTAAAAATTTTAAAATTTGTACCGGCAACGAACTGGTAAAATGGTAACTTTCCGCATTATCGCCGGTTACATAAGCCGTGATAACACCAAAAAACCGATCACCCAAAAAGAAAGTAAACGTTGCAGCGCGACTAACAAATTTAGATTCAATCAATTGCCCCCCTGCTCCCCATTTTTCTTTGCGGTGATCACCTGTTCCTGTTTTACCGCCTACAGCTAATGGCTTACCGTTTTCATCTTTATAGACACCGTTTAACCGACCCGCTGTTCCATTTACAACGACACCAATAAGCGCACTACGAGCTGCATGAGCTACTTCAGGCAACAGAACTTGCTGCCCTGTTTCGGGGGTTTTATCTAAGATAGTTTCATAAGGCGTTGCCTTAGCATAATGCAAATGTGAAAAGCGCACAGCAGGCAAACGTATTCCATCGTTGTTAATAATACCCATTAACTCAGCCAATGCAGCTGGGCGATCACCTGATGCACCAATGGCCGTAGCATAAGAAGGTGTTAGCGATGCGAAAGGATAACCTAGACGCTCCCATGCATCATGAATTTGCTTAAAGGCATCATCCTCTAAAAGCGTCATAATACGACGCTGTTGCGCGTAGTGATGCATATTTTTAAATAACCAAAGATAGACATTCTGACGCTCATCAACACTGGCTGCGATAACTTCGTCACGGGTTGCATTAGGGTGCTTAGATAAATACTGCACCATCCAAAGTTCTAGCGGATGTACTTTTGTTATATACCCTTGATCTTGAAGATCAAAGTTTTCAGATGAATATTTATAAAACAACGTATCAATGTTTTCATTTGCAAGCACAGTGGCGGGTAAATGCTCTTGCAAATAAGTAGTAAGCGACTGCACATCACGATCGGGATAAATCGATTCGTAGAGCATTGTTAAACGCGAAGGTTTTGCAAAGACTTTTTGCGTTAGCGTTTCTAAATTATCGTCCGTATTTTTTCCTTTGTATTTGGAATAAAAACGACGCAAATACACCAAACCTTCTCTGTCCGCAAAACGGGTTAAATATTCTTTTCGCTTATTATCATCGGGACTTTCCAGCCAACGCGCAATTCCTTCAGGTTTATACAAATGATGATACGTTAAATCACGCATCATTCGAATGAACACCAAGTTAACTGAATTTCGCAACCCATCACGCACCGTCATAACTTTAAAATCATCATCATCTGTAAAATTATTAAAATGATGTACCCCACCGCCCGTGTAAAAATACTCAGCCGGACTAGCAGAATATTGGCGTTCAAGCGATTGATTGAGAATATCCTCAACCGTCATCTTAGGTCGTGCCCGAAGTTGCTCAATCACCCACGCTGATAAATAATCGCGTGGATGTAATTCGACTTTTGCTAAATCCTGCGGTGATTGCCCTTGATAAACCTGGTAAATATCGGCTACCAATTCTAAATAATGCACTAAGGTACGCAATTTAGCCGTAGAACCTAAATCAAGGCGAATACCTTCATTAATATCAAGCGGTTGATCGTAATTATCCGTTTGAATTCGCAGTAAATTACCTTGATCGCTGCGCTCAAAGAGCATCAAACTGTAAATAATAGGATTTAAATCCGTGTCTGGATTGAGCATGCGTTCGCCAAACAAACCCGCTGCTCTCGCATTTGCAGAATCACTTAATTTACGCAGTGCTATGTTGACTTGTTTTTGAACGTCGTAATTAAGCGTTGTTTTCACTGTCAAATCTAAACGATCCAAATCGTAATTTGTCTTAACACCAAGATTTTGAGCTAAGCGCGCACGTAGAACGTTTTGAGTTTTTTGCTCAGTGACAAATATATAATGTGAACTACTTTTGGGAACACGCTCAAGCTTAATAGCCAACGCAGCGTCACGCAATTCTGATGAAATAACGCCTTGATTAGCAAGCAAACGCAAATAACTGTCAGTTAAATTTTGAAGCGCATCATAACCTGCGCCGAGCAAATACGTTGGACGACGCTGTGAAAGCAAAATACTCAGCACTTCACGATACGCTTTAGCTTGTTCAGGCGAAGGATTTGGAGTCTTGATAGCCTGCTCTGCAAGTATCTGATTCGTTTCTTTAAAGTCTGCACCAAACCAAGAAACCAACCCATCACCCAAACCATGAACCTCACCTGATTTTTCAGAGGCAGCTAGCGGCATCGTATTTAAATAGGCAAGTGCAATTTGACGACGCATTTGACGGGTATCTGCGCCTAAAAGATAAGCACGAATTGACGCGCTTGCCATTTGACGTATTTTTTCAACAATCGATTCTGTGTAGCCATTAGGCGAATGACGATATTTCTCAAGCTGCGTGGCGAGTGTACTGCCACCTGGGACATTCACATCAGCACCTAGTTTTTTTGCCATCATTTGCAACACAGCAAAACCTAAACGCTCCCATTCAACAGCGGGATTTACACTTTTATATTTTTCATCGAGTAATTCACGATTTTCAATAAAAAGCAGTGTGTGCAAAATAATGGGTGGAATATCATCGAAACTGGGATAGCCATAAGTAGGATACACAGCCGTAAATAAAGGATTTTCCCTTTCGTCAACTAATCGCAAACCTGCTTGATTTTTTTCGTGATAAAGTGGGAATAACCCATATTCATCCATTAAAGACAACATCATGGGTGACAAACTTGCTTGCGCACTCACGCCAAAACCTGCTTTCTGCAATCGATCAATTTGATTTGACAGCAAGGTATAGCCTAATCGTTGATCATAAGGCCCATGCGTTGGATATCGAATCGCATCACTCGGCTTATTTTCAAGCTTAAAACTTAATTGTTTACTAATTTCACTTAAATAATACGCTTGATATTTAGAGGTCTGAATTTCACTGTAACCCAATTTAGCAATAATCCCGATAATACCAAGCCAGCTAAATAAAATATAGACAAATAGTAATCGAGAAAGTATACGTCGATTTTTTTTCATGATGATTTGAATCCCCAACACCACGAATGAAGATTTTTACACATATTTATGGATAGTTGAGTAATCAAAATAACGATTAGGGGAATTGAGTTGAAAATTACATTTTCCTTAATTATAACCACTCACTGCAAATAATGGTAATACAAAACAAGGGATAATTTAAAAATAATAAATTTAACGGCTGTCTCACGATAAAAAAATATTATCAAATTAGCGCGAAATTAGAACAACACTCAAAAATTCGCCCTAATTGCCGCGCTTTATCGCATATTGAAAGTAATTTTTTGTAATACAATCAATTTATAATGTTAATTTAAAGTTCGCAATAGTTGCAGATAAATTTTGCGTTTGTTGCTCAAGGGATTGCGCTGCTGAGGTTGCCTGCTCAACCAGTGCGGCATTTTGCTGCGTGACTTCATCCATATTGTGAAGCGCTTCATTCACTTGATTAATCCCCAATGATTGTTCATTGGATGCCACGGTAATTTCGGTAATCGTATTGGTCACACTCTGAATAGAACTTAAAATTTCCTCCATCGTCTTCCCTGCTTTTGCGACAAGATAACTTCCCTCTTGAACTTTATCAACCGAATCGCCAATCAAATGTTTAATCTCACCTGCTGCCGCCGCTGCACGTTGTGCTAAATTACGCACCTCCGTTGCAACTACCGCAAAACCTCGACCTTGTTCACCCGCTCGCGCGGCTTCAACTGCGGCATTAAGCGCCAAAATATTCGTTTGAAACGCAATTCCATCGATCACCGAGATAATATCAACAATTTTTCTCGATGAATCATTAATACCTTCCATCGTTTGAACAACTTGACTAACCGCTGTCACCCCATTACGCACAATCATTGATGACGCGTGGGCTAATTCGTTTGCGCGATTGGCATTTTGACTGTTTTGCTCAATTGTGCAGGTGAATTCAGACATATTCGCGGCCGTCTCTTCTAAGCTATGCGCCTGCGCCTCCGTCCGATTAGATAAATCAAAATTCCCCATCGAAATTTCTTTTGCCGCTACTTCAATTATTTCACTTGAATCTTTAATTTCCCCAACCAATACTTTTAAATTTTCAACCGTGCGATTCATTCCCGAAAGCACTTCGCCAAATGTTCCAGGGTACTCTTTCTCAATATTAAGCGTTAAATCCCCATGTGCAAGCGCAGTAGAAACAAGTGAAATATCATTCAAACTCCCTTCAAGCGCATCAAGTGATAAATTAATATTTTCTTTGAGTGTCGCAAAGTCCCCTTGAGCAGTCGCTTCAACACGCTCACTGATATCCCCTTGAGCAACTCGCCCCATCACCTCACCAATGTTATTCATTAGCGTTTGCATAGTCCGCATCGCTTGAGTTGCATTTTCAATAGCGTGCCCGTATTCCCCTCGCACACTCACATTCACTGTTTTGTTAAAATCACCTGAATTTAATGCCCGCATCAATTCATTGATGCCAGTAGTTGTCGATGATAAAACTTTTGTTAATGCGTTAAGTCGCGTTGAAGCCTGAGCAAAACCACCGTGCAGACCAGCTGGGTAGCTACGACGAGTAAAATCACCATACGTCACATACGCCATCGAGTAATACATATCTACTTGAGCCGTCTCGACTTGATCCATCAAATCATTTAACGCCCACGATAATTGCTGTAGTTCATTTTTTTTACCCCCTATTTGCGTAATGCGCACATGAACTTTACCTTTACGCCATTCATCGCTGGCATTGAGCAACTGAGTCAATAATACCTTGTCATCTTTGCGCGAAAACTGCCAAATAAAAACAACAATTACCGCCCCTATCGTTAAACAAGCCGGAATAAGCCAATTGACACTGATCATCCAAATGTAAATTAACGACCCACTCCAAAGAAACGTCATCGCTGCTTGAGCAATGGATTCTTTGACTTTAAAGTGCTTGAAGAACATTGATAAGCTCATCATAAGTTACGCCTTTTTCCTGTAATACCTTATTTAACACATCGCCAGAAGCCGTCATCGCATTTTTCGCGCCCGCTTGTCTTTCAGCATTCAACATCATCTTGTATAGATCGGCAACAATAGGAATTGCTTTAGGATTTGGCGTTCGACGCACAGAGGTGTAACCGATTTTTTGCTTTTTTTCATTCAAAATAGGTGCAGCATGCGTAAAAACCCAATAAAAACTCCCATCTTTTGAAATATTTTTTACAAAAGCAAAAATTTCTTTATCTTCCGTCAAATAATCCCACAGCATTTTAAATACTAAGCGTGGCATATCGGGATGGCGAACAACGTTATGTTGACTCCCTAATAGTTCATGTTCTTCATAACCTGAAAACTCGATAAAAATTTCATTACCATAAATAATGCGGCCAGTTAAATCAGTTTTAGACACGATAAAATCATGTTCACGCATAAAGCGCTCTTTGTCTGTTGGGATAATATTTTTATTTTTCATGATATAAATTAAACAGTTTTGTTGTTTTCAATTTGAGGTTATTTACCATAACAGAATTACAGGTAAATTTGAATTGAACATAAAGGTAACTTTTTTAATGATTCGTCTAAGTAATTAATCGCTATAATAGTCACTATTTTGACGGCTTTTTCTATTGTATTAACTATGGCAATCTCTGAAAACACACGCTTACACTACCTCAATGCCCTCGGCATCACTGTTTGGCAATCGCGTATCAACGAGACACGCGCTACTATTACTGAGATTTCATTACCACCCTCAAGCGCGAATGAAGACGCTTTACCTCTTGATTCATGGGAAGCGCTTCGCAATCAAGTCATACAATGTGAACAGTGCATATTATGTACCACACGAAAACAAACGGTATTTGGTGAAGGTAACCCGAACGCGAAATGGATGTTTATTGGTGAAGCACCTGGACAAGAAGAAGATTTTCACGGAACCCCCTTTATCGGCGAGGAAGGCAATTTATTAACTGAAATGCTCCGCGCGATGCAATTAACTCGAGAAGAAGTGTTTATTACCAACATTCTAAAATGTAGATTACCCGATAATCGCAATCCACACGTTGATGAAATTCATGCTTGCCGTGATTATTTACATCGACAAATTGCGTTGATTAACCCTAAAATGATTATAACTTTAGGGCAAGTCTCTGCGCAAACACTTTTAGAAAAAACGGACTCAATCGAAAACCTACGAGGACAAATTCATCAATTTCAACAAAAACCGTTAATTACCGTTTATGGTCCTAACTATATGTTGTGCTCACCTATTGAAAAAAGCAAAGCATGGCAAGATTTGCAATTTGCTTTAGAAGTATTTAAAAAACACGAATAAATGTTCAATTACCATTAAAGAAATACCATGACAATAGGGAAAACCCAATGCCCATAGATATACTGCTCACCATTCTCGTTACAGCCACCATTCAATCCATTTTTGGCGTAGGAATGTTACTTTTTGGCACGCCTGCCCTACTGCTACTTGGATACAGTTTTGTTGATGCCCTCGGTATTGTACTGCCCATTTCCATTGCAATCAGTTTATTGCAAGTGGTGAAACACGTTGATTATGTTGACCGTGATTTTTTTAAAAATGTAATGCGCTACTGTGTTCCATTTATTGTGCTTTGTTTGGCATTGATCGCGTCCGTAAAAATCAATGTTGGCTTTGTCATGGGCCTATTTTTACTACTGGTTGCCATTAAAAGTTTTCTGCCAAAAATGGAAAGCGCCCTGCAATCTATCGTAAAATTTGAGCGCTTATATCTTGTAGTGACGGGATTAATTCATGGCGTCAGTAATTTAGGGGGCTCACTTTTAACTGTCATGATTTACAGCAAAAACCACCCCAAAGATACGACACGCGTAACTGCAGCAGCTTGTTACGCTGTATTTGCTGTATTTCAACTTCTCACACTACTTGTCATGCAAACGGAATTTACCATTGCCTACAGCACCAAGGCTGCACTCGTGCAAGTAGGCATGTTGACATTTTTATTTATTGAAGAAACACTTTATGGCAATATCGACAATGAAAAATACAGCCGTATTTTTGCCATTTTTCTCTTTTTAGCCGGTTTAGCATTAATTGCAAAATCGATGCTTTAAATCAAAAATGTAACTCTATACAATTCACCTCAACTTAATAATATAATCATGCGCGACCTATTAGACCGAATAAAAGACTTTGTTGTTTATGATGCCGATGTGGAATTTTACGCCAAAGTTTTCCCTGAATCCGTTGGCCGTAAAGAGCTAATGCGCCTTCGTAAAATGAACCGCACAGACTTAGATCAAGTGGTCGTTATTGAAATAGCCAGTTATCAATTTCCATGGGGCGAAGACATTTTTAGAGATTGCATCAATATGCGCTATCAAAATTGGGTATGCGAAATTGGTGATGAAATCCTAGGTTACGGCATTATGAGCATGGCAGTAGGTGAAGCGCATATTTTGAATTTATGTATTTCACCTAAAGAGCAAAAACAAGGCATTGGACGAAAAATATTAGAACATCTTATTTCAGTGGCATACACTGAAGCTGAAACCATGTTTTTAGAAGTTCGGCCAACCAATATTCACGCTATTTCGCTCTATGAATCCATGGGGTTTAACGAAATTGGTGTGCGAAGAAATTATTACCCAGCAGATAACAATAATCGTGAAGATGCACTCATGTTTGCTTTAGAGCTTATCTAGTAATGGTCGTGTGAATTGTCCACCGATAAATAAATCATTGCTCACCGTTTTTACTGCTTCAATCCACGCAAGTGAACGCTCACATTCTGGCGAATAAGGTGGCGTTTTACAAACTCGAACCTGCCCATCTGCCCATTCATCAAAATGCAAGCCTGTTAAGGGTCTCACGCGTTCCTTTTCTGGCGGCATGGTGTAATCCATAATGGTGGGTTGATGAATATTGAGCAACCCTAAAATCAATTTAGGAACTTGATAAAGTGGTAAACGCCCCACTTTTAACGCCCCTTTTTGACCATCAATAATTAATAATGGCGTGCTGACATAGGTTTTGTACATCGCATCTGAAAATTCACCACGACTATTTTTGAGCACATTCGACTCGACATAACCCGCAAAATGTTCGCCTAAAAACGGCAAGTGGTCACCAAATGCGACAATAATGCCGTTAGGATCGCTTTTTTGTAGATTTTTGACAAATTCCACAAACTCACGTGATTTGTAATAAGTTGTATTCGCATAACCATTCACTTCTTCCACCTGTGATGTGCTGGTAATTTGAGGTGGACGACTTTCATTTAGGGGATAATCCCAATGCCCAAAATAAGTCACAATGTAATCTAATATGGGCGCTTTTGATTCAAGTGTACTGGAAATTTTTCCAAGTACCTGACGATACAGCGAACTATCACCTAAAAATTCACGGTTGATATCATCGAGCTCAAAATCTTTTTCTGACCAGTAAGTTTGAAATCCCACGCGATGATACGCATTCACCCGATTCCAAAAAACAGGAACATTCGGATGTGAAACCACCGTTTTATACCCTTTATCCGCAAGCAAACGCGGTAAACAAGGTACCTCATTTAATAATTGCCGCTCAAATTTCACCGTGTTTTTTGTCACTGGGAAACCACATAACACTTCGAATTCTGAATTGGCTGTCATTCCTGCAAAAACCGGCACCAGTGCGACGGAATTATTGGCTGTTTTCCAAAGTTTGCGAAAATCATCTGAGAGTGGATTTTGACTGAATTTAATTTTTTTGAGGTTGTTCGCATCCCAAAAAGATTCAAGCAACACAATGTGAACATTGCGAGGTTTGAAATCTTTCGTTGAAGGTATTTTATCAATAAAAGGCTGTTGTGCGAGTAATTGCTTCGCCGCAGCGCGCGCCACATCAATATCAGGCGCTTTATCTGCAATAAGAAAATAACGAGCCGTTTCAAGTAGCGTATGAATCGTTGCACCCTGCCACAAATAATTTGACCGTTGATCCCACTCTTTTGTGCCAATGTAGGTATCAATGGGATAAACAATTAAATTTGGCTGATAAATTACCGTTAAGGCTAAAACGCCACCTAACACCCCACCAATATAGTTATGAAGTCGGCGCAATTTGAAATTCAAAAAAAGCAACCCCCCTAGCGCAACCAGCGGAAAAGCAAGCGCAAAGAATTTCCAACCACTTAAAATCAAAAGTAATGACCGCAGCGCAAAAATATCGTCAGGCATCAATGGTCCACCGAAAAAAGCAATTTTAATTGGATTACCAATATACAAAACGCCCATAATCAGTGCGTGTAAGATAAAAAATATCCATGCACGACGCGAAATCGAATACAAAATATAAGCTAAAATCAATTGTGCAAAAGAATCCAATGGTACGGATGTTGGTTCAATTTTTACATCAAATTCAAACACACTAATGCAATAATAAAAGACATAAAGCAACGCTGTGGAGTAAATAGGTAAACACAGCGCGTGACGATGCAAGAAAGAATATTTATTCATGAAAAGTATGGTTGAATTTATGATGTTGCACTTAATGGTTTTTATTATTTTTCAACATTAAAGTAAGGCGGCATATTATCAATATAAGCTAGATGCATTGCATCTGCCATCGACCATAAAACGTCTAATTTGAATTTTAAAATATCAATCATGCGATTTTGCTGTTCACGCGTTTTATACCAATCCAGCGTAATTGCTAAACCATGATCGACATCACGTCGCGCCTCTTTTAAACGTTTACGGAAATAGTTATAGCCTTCTTGATCTACCCATGGGTAATGCTGTGGCCAATTATCAAGGCGTTGCTGATGAATTTTAGGGGCAAATAATTCGGTTAATGACGAACTTGCCGCCTCATGCCATTCTGCGCGACGAGCAAAATTGACATAGGCATCCACCGCAAAACGAACGCCCGGTAGAACATATTTTAAAGACGTAATTTCTTTGCGCGTTAAACCTACCGCAATACCAAGTTGAATCCACGCTTCAATACCACCCACATCCCCCTCATGCCCATCATGATCCAAAATACGTTGTGTCCACTTTGCGCGAGTTTCACGGTCTGGGCAATTCGCTAAAATATTGGCGTCTTTAATAGGGATACTCACTTGATAATAAAAACGATTAGCCACCCACCCTTTTAGCTGCGCTTGCGTTAATTTCCCTTCGTTCATTAACGTATGATAGGGATGATGGATGTGATAAAACTTTTCCATACCTCGTAATTGGGCTTCAAATTCGTCGCGTGTCCAAGGGGCATTTTCTGTGGTCATTTTGAATTCTCGTTGTTAATTATCATGAAACAATACGGTAATAAAGTGGGCTATGCTAAACCAAGCCAGTAAATTGAACAAGCTAACACCAAAATTGATCTATTTTAATTAATTCATGTGCTGTTTTTTTGAGTCTGCTAGTTTTAAGGCTATAATTCATACTATTAATTGAAATTTATTATTCGCTACTCCAAGGAAATCCCTATGACGCAAAACACTACGCATTTTGGCTTTAAAGAAGTCGCCACTCAAGATAAAGTCAAATTGGTTCGCGGCGTTTTTGATTCTGTTGCCAAGCGTTACGACATTATGAACGATTTAATGTCAGTTGGCGTACATCGCATCTGGAAACGTATTGCCGTGGATTTAAGCCAAGTGCATGCAGGATACAGTGTCCTTGATTTAGCAGGTGGTACAGGTGACTTAACTGCGCGTTTTAGTGCGCGAGTAGGTGAAAGTGGTCAAGTGGTTTTAGCCGACATTAATGCCGCCATGTTATTTACGGGACGTGATCGTTTAATTGATCGCGGTTTAACTAACAATATCCGCTTCGCTCAAGTCAATGCGGAATGTTTGCCTTTTGCAGATAATACATTTGATTGCGTGTGTATTGGATTTGGTTTACGTAATGTTACTGATAAAGCTGCCGCACTCCGCTCAATGCAACGCGTTTTAAAACCAGGTGGGTGCGTAATCGTGCTTGAGTTTTCACATCCAATCGACCCTATTACCGAAAAGGTGTATGATTTTTATTCATTTAAATTATTACCCAAAATTGGTAAATTTGTGGCTAATGATGAAGACAGTTATCGTTATTTAGCCGAGTCTATTCGTATGCACCCAAAGCAAGCTGAATTAAAAACGATGATGCAAGAAGCGGGACTTGAGCGTTGCGAATACTTCAACATGACGCAAGGAATTGTGGCTGTTCATCGCGGTTACAAAATTTAATATGCTCCTAGAAACACTTTTTCATGCTGGACAAGCATGGCATAATGAAACACTGTCCACACTCAAGCAAAATATACTCGAGTTTCTGCAAGAAGAAACACGTGATTTACCCGCGAGTGCAGAAGTTGACATACTGTACAAACAGATTACGGACTTAGTGCGTGATACGCAAACTTTAAACGATAAAATCGATGGTTTATTAACGCAATCGACTAAAAATAATTAACAGGAAACAGTCATGCTTATCGGACAAATTGAATCTTACGACAATGAAAAAAATGTAGGTATTGTAAAAAGCCAAGACGATTATTTTGAATTCGATAATCATAGCTGGAAATCGACGGTACCACCTGATCAAGGTGATGAAGTTACCTTTGAAGTCAATGACGGTAATGTAATCAATATACGCCTATTCGCTGAGTCAATGAAACCTGTTGAAGCAGTCAAAAGCCGCACGATTGCAACCCTACTAGGTCTATTTTTGGGGGCAATTGGTGCGCATCGATTTTACTTGGGATTTTACAAATTAGCCCTAGCCCAAATTGCCTTAACTATCCTCACTCATGGCTACGGTGTCATTTGGGGCTTTATTGATACTGTCCTCCTCTTTGGTGGACACATTCATAAAGACTCAAAAAATCGTCCCCTAAAATAATTTTTTAAATTGTTAAAAAACAGTAGATGTTTTAGTTAATCGAGTATAGTATTGCATTGCACTTAGAGTGACATTATAATTATAAAACCTAGTGTTTAACTTGGTAATTAGATTTAGGAGGAAATAGTATGCAGATTAAATTTCTACTTGATTCATCTGACTCCATAACTGGCGAAGCCACTATTGAGATCGAGAAACCTATTGAAGATATTTATGCCTACGTGGGTAATGAATTTTTTGAAAATTACACCAAATGGGCAATTGAAGTCGTTGAATTCAAACCTGAAACCAATAAAGCATGTTTAGGAGCTAAAGCAAAACAGGTTAGAAATGATAACGGAGAAAATGTTGAATCCGTTTTTGAAATCATTGATTTCCATCCTAATAACAGCTTGATTTGTCAAGGTATAAGCGCGCCTTATCGGCAAAGCTACCTGATGGAAAATGAAACTCAAAATCAAAAGATGAATACAAGACTGACATTTCGTTTTGAATTGCTGGAACTGGAAATGTTCATGAGGCCATTTCAAAAACTCATTCGTTACGCTATTGAAGACGGAGCAGAAAGCACTGTTGAAAACATTAAGAATCTCATTGACGTAAAATATTCAAAATAACAAAAATACGTCTTTAATTTTATCTATCTATTCTGGAGTTTAAATTATGCCTTTTATTGTTGAAAAAGATGGTGGTGGGTTCATTCCTCAAGTACTTTCTGCGATTTTAGATGAATGTGTGAATGGTGTCACCTTAGCGGATCCCGATTTAGAAGACACACCCATTGTATACGCGAATAAAGCATTTGAGAATTTATCCGGTTATCCGCAAGAAGAAATTGTAGGTATCAATTGCCGTTTCTTGCAAGGAGATGATCGTGATCAAGAAGCTAGAAAAATCATTTCCGATGCGATGGAAAAGAACGAATCTGTAGAAGTCACGTTGCGCAACTATAGAAAAGACGGCACGTTATTTCATAATCGCTTAAAAATAACGCCCTTATTTGATAAAAAACATCGCGTTATTTATTATTTAGGCGTGCAATACGATATTACAGAACATGTTGTTGCTAATAACGAAATTAAAGAACTCAATTCATTGATTGAGGCGTTATCTAAATAATTATCGTTAATTTTATGTAACTTTGAATTTATGTGTAAACGACTGAAAGGTGAGTATTTATGAACGAAGCAGAAATTGCCGCCAAAAGTGGTGGCTTGATTTTTAACGAAGTGCTTTTTGGTTTGGCAATTCTTGCCTTTTTTTTCTTGCTAATGCTTGAGAAGAAAAAACCTCTTCGTACATTCTCATCTAAAGTCTATAAAGAATCATTTGTGACAAACACCATGGCGTTTGTCATTAACAACGTGATTATAACTACACTTAGAGCTTCATCCTTATTTCTTGTTGCACAACAGTTTTCCACCTACGGGTTACTCAGCGGACTCTCTGATGGTCCGATTAAATGGATTCTGGCATTTGCGTTTTTCGATTTAGCTATTTATGTTTGGCACTATTATAGCCATAAATTTGAACCTTTATGGCGTTTTCACAAAATTCATCACAGTGACAAAAGCTTCAATGTATCCACCGGTTTTCGATTTCACGTTTTTGATTTATTACTTGAAATTGTATACAAATGCGTCTTTGTTGTCATTATTGGTGTGAATGCTTATTTAGTTTTATCTATTGAAATTATCGAGTTATTCTTCATATTTTTTCACCATGCAAATATTAAAGTCAAAAATGAAGATATGGTGTCACAGTACATCATTACTCCCTCATTGCACCGCACTCATCACTCTAAAGTTCGGTCAGAACATGATAGTAACTACGGGATTGTGTTAGCTTTTTGGGATCGTATTTTTGGAACACGAAAAGAATTAGTTCCTGTTAATATCGGATTAGACTTAATTGAAGCCGATAATTTTGTTCAACTTTTCTCTCTCGCTTTTCTCACAGAACGTAAATTCATGAAAATACGGAGTTTAATCCCTAAAGGTAAAAAATAACCGCCACATGGTCTGTCAAGTCATCATATTATATTTGGAACATTAGCGATGATAATAAAAACAACAAAATCGATTCCAAGCCATGAAATTACAGATGAGAAAGTATTTAAAGAGAGACGTACACTCATCAAATCTCTACTTGCCGCAACGGTGGTTGGAAATAGCCATTCACTTATGGCGAAAACCGATTCTGCAAAATGGGAAACTCTTGCGCAAAGTGACCTGTCATCTAAAACACTTACGCCAACGCCTAAACAGTTGGTTAAAGACTATACCAATTATTACGAATTCAGTTTCGGCAAAGAAGATTCCACCAAACTCGCACAACCGCTTGTCATTGACCCATGGTCAATTGAGATTAGTGGTGAAGTTGAAAATGCGGGAAAATTTAATTTAGAAGACATTTTGAGCAAACAAACTCTTGAAGAGAGGATTTACCGTTTCCGTTGTGTTGAAGCTTGGTCGATGGTTGTCCCTTGGGTAGGTTTTCCGTTGGTCAATTTACTCAATATGGCAAAACCGCTTTCAACGGCTAATTTTGTAAAATTTACCACCGTAGAGCAACCCGACGTTATGCCCAACTTGCGCAATCAATCTGTTTTGCATTGGCCATACACTGAAGGATTGCGAATCGATGAAGCTGTCCATCCTCTCACCATTTTAGCCGTGGGA
>CAINHP010000223.1 GCA_903848905.1 uncultured Pseudomonadota bacterium | reverse complement strand
GAACTTTTAAGGGATCATTCAAAAATTAGACGCATCGACACTAACTTACTATTCCCCTCCTCGACTAAACCCCAGCAACCTATCGAATTAAAAAAGGCTTGGTTGAATGCACTAAATCGAGCAGAAATCTTAGATTTTCATTGGCACGACCTCCGACACTGCACGGCATCCTATTTAGCAATGAATGGAGCTTCGTTGACAGAGATAGCAGAGGTACTTGGCCACAAAACGCTAAGTATGGTAAAACGCTATTCACATTTAAGCGATTCTCATGTATCGAACGTCGTAGCATCCATGAATGAAAAAATATTTGGAGGTGTTTAATGGAATTGGATAAGCAACAAGATGAATAATTCTAAGGAAATGGGGTCAAATTTAATAAACTTCCATTTTCTAAATAATATATTGCATAACTATAAACGGAGAACAGAAAATGAACGGAAAATCACCTGAATTTCCTCCTGACTTTCAATTTATAAGATTGCGTCTCGAAAAGTACATATTTTTGATTTACGAAGAATATGATTTATGGACGTGCGATCAAGCATCTCAAGTAATTTGCAATATTGACTATGATGGGTTTACCCAAAATGATAGAGATAATTTCCTTATCACAAGCAAAATACTTAAAGCAAAAGCAATTGCAGAAAAAATAAAATCGAAGTACGTTACTGGAGAAATGTACTTTGAGCCTAGAGATATAATTGAATGGGCTATTCAAAATGAATATAAATTATCTAGTGAAATTAAAGAATGGTACGAAGATTATCAACATACACATAGCATTGAAGAAGCAATTAATAAAGACGTTGATACTTGTAACCAAGTAAAAAATCCTAAATCAATGTTCGGTGACAATTACCCTGTCCGGTCGGCGACAACTATCTTGACCGGTTGACCGATATGTAGGACAAGTGAGGATTACAATTTATTTGGAGTCCACCCTTGCCTGGAAAACGTATCACTCAACAGCAAGAGAGTTTGTATATGAACACACGTAAATCAGGAAAAAACCAAGATACGGCTGCTGCTAAAGCCTCCATTTCTGTGCGCTCTGGCCGAAGAATAGAAAAAGGTGAGCACCAATCGATTCCAGGAGAACGGCATTGGCGAACTCGAGAAGATCCTTTTGAGACGATTTGGGAAAAGGAATTGCTGCCTTTGTTAGAGAAAGAATCCCAGCTTACAGGTCTAACTCTTTGGGAATATCTGGATGATGAACACGCAGGTGAATTCCCTTACAGTGTATTGCGAACCTTACAACGCCGTGTAAAACTTTGGAAAGCGACCCAAGGCCCTGATAAGGTCGTTATCTTCCGCCAGTCGGTCCCTGCAGGTCAGCAGGGCTTATCCGATTTTAGCCATCCAAATACTAAAATTACTATTCAGGGCGTTGCATTTAGCCATCTTCTGTACCAGTTTCGTTTTGCCTACAGTGGCTGGCGTTATGTGCAAATTATTTTAGGCGGTGAAAGTTATTCGGCACTAGCTGATGGCTTACAATCAGCGTTAACCTTGGCTGGCGGCAGTCCTATTGAGCATCGTACCGACAGTTTAAGTGCAGCCTTTATTAACAGTGCAGAGGAAGAGACATTGACCAAGGCTTATAATGCGCTCTGCGATCATTACAACCTGAAGGCAACGCGTAACAATCGAGGTGTGAGTCATGAAAATGGGGCCATTGAATGTGCACATGGTTCCTTCAAACGCCGTTTGGATCAATCGTTGAAGCTGAGAGGCAGTTGTGATTTTGTCACCATTAAAGCCTATCAGGTATTTCTGAATACGATTACTGAGCGCTTAAATAAGCGTTGCCAAAGTCGTTTTAAAGAAGAACAGTTGGCCTTGCAAGCACTGCCAGATCAACGCTTCATGGACTATAGTGAGTTGAGCTTGAAAGTGACTCGCAGCAGTACCTTAGAAATCAAGCGGATCATTTATACGGTGCCTTCACGGATGATTGGCGAAAACGTTCGCGTCCATGTCTATCATGATCGACTAGCTTTTTTTGTTGGCCAGACTCAAGCGTGCATCTTACCGCGTGCGTATCTTAAAGCCGGTCAGATAAGAGGTCGATGTATTGATTACCGCCACATTATTCATAGCCTATCAGCCAAACCACAAGCCTTTCGGTTTTTACAGTTCAGGGAAGAGCTATTACCTACCGAGATCTATCGTAAATTATGGCAGCAGTGTGATCAGCAGTTTCAATCCAGAGATGCCTGTAAATGGATGGTAGGCGTGCTGCGTATCGCCATGGATTATGATTGTGAAGATGCCTTGGGTAATGAGTTGCTTGTCAGTGTTAATAACAACAAACCATTACCATTACTCAGTGCCTTACAAGAGCGCTATTTAGGCAAAAAAACAGTACCCATTATTGCTTCACGACAACAAGACTTAGCCAGCTATGATCATTTGTTACAGGGTAACTGGTATCAGCCGGAGGTAGGTCATGCCTGAAACGATTCAACTATTACTAAAAGAACTCCGATTGCCCACTTTTAGCCGACATTACCTTATTCATCAAGAACAAGCGTTAGCAAAAGGTTATGGGCATATTCGCTATTTATCCGGTCTATGCGAACAAGAAGCCGCAGATCGTTATCAAAAACGTGTACAAAAATGGACGCGAGAAGCTGGATTACCGCTTGGAAAAAGCTTTGCTACCTTAGCGTTATCCGAGTTTAGTAACGACCTACAGCAGCAAGTCATAGCTCTGAAGGAGCAAACTGATTGGGCTCATCGCGCAGAGAATGTGTTGCTAATCGGACCATCTGGGGTTGGAAAATCACATATAGCCGCCGCACTCGCCTCTCAATTGATAGAGCAAAATGTACGCGTTAAATGGTTCTCAGCCGTAGCCCTTGTTCAAAGCCTACAGCAAGCCAAGCGGGATCTAGATTTAATGATCATCATGACGAGACTGGATAAATATCAAGTTTTGGTTATTGATGATATTGGTTATGTTAAAAAAACAGATGCTGAAACACAGGTGTTATTTGAGTTTATCGCCCATCGTTACGAAAGCGGCAGCTTGATCATTACGTCTAATCAACCCTTTAGTCAGTGGGATCAAATCTTCCCAGATACCATGATGACAGTTGCAGCAATTGATCGCATTATCCATCACGCCACGATTATTGAAATAGAAGGAGAAAGTTATCGAAAAAAACAAAGCATCAAAAACTAAGCTAGTTTTTAACTAAAAACCGGACAGGGTAATTGACGCGAACCGGACAAGATAATTGACGCCAGACAGCCATTTTCGTGAACGATATTTATCAGCTGAAGAAACTCAATTATTGATGTTGCAAGTAAACATTTCACCCAATACGATGCTCAAATACATTGTGTCAATGTTACTGCTAACCGGAGCGCGTAAACGTGAAGTGTTAGACGCAAAATGGAAGGATATTGACTTTAATCGTACTTTTTGGCGAATTCCAAGTACTAAATCAGGCAGTGAACGGCACGTACCCCTTAGCGGCGCAGCAATAGAGTTGTTGAATAAAATACCTAAAAGTTGTGATTATATTTTCGCTAATCCATTAACGCTTAAACCGTTTAATACCATTCACCACAGTTGGCATACAGCACGTGTTAATGCAGGTTTGGGTGATGTTCGTATACATGATTTGCGTCATAGCTTCGCTTCATTTTTAGTCAATGCGGGTTGCAGCCTATATGAAGTACAAAAAATATTAGGCCACTCCACTAGTGCTATGACGCAGCGCTATAG
>CAINHP010000222.1 GCA_903848905.1 uncultured Pseudomonadota bacterium | reverse complement strand
GTGAATCATTTCCAAAGCATAACGAGAATTGTGAAGTTTATATTCTTGATTTTTCGTATTCGCCAGATATTATTTTAGATGCGGCTAAAACTGTTAAGCACTTAACGCTAATAGATCATCACGTCACGGCAATGAAGCAGTTTGAAAATGTGCCGATGCCTGAGAATGTAACCGTTTATTTTGACATGAATCACAGTGGGTGTGTTTTAGCCTGGCAATATTTCTTCCCCGATCTTGAGGTACCAATCATTTTACAACATATTGAAGATCGTGATTTATGGCGCTTTCAATTAGCAGGGACGCAGGAAATCACAACAGCCATTTATGAAAAAATGCCGTTATCGTTTAAGACGTTTGGCTCGTTAAACTTGAAAAGTTTATTTTCAGTAGGCCGTATTCAAGTGGCACAAATGGCAAGGATGGTTAAGCGATTAGCCCGATATGCTCATCCAATCAAAATAGGCAATGTATCAGGTTTAGCCGTGAATGCGGGTCCCTGTTTTTCGAGTGATTTAGGACATCTTTTAGCAGAAAAGTCGAATGGAGTAGGGATGGTTTATTACTACGATGGTGGTAAGCTGCGGTGGACCTATAGTTTACGTTCCATTGGAGATTTAGACGTAGGTGCTTTAGCGGTGCAATATGGTGGAGGAGGTCATGTTAATGCAGCAGGATTTTCATTGAACCATAATCCTTTTTTGCTAACATAATTAAGGTCTGGCGTTAATGCTATTGATTAGAAAAATTTATTATCATTTCAGATTCAGAATAAATTTGACATAAAGCAGTATTTCATTTATGGTGTCATTTTGTCACCATTGAGAATGAATTATGATTGCCATCAGCAGTGAGCGCATTACCGCTAGAGTATCCGCGCAAATCAAACAAACCCTAACAGATGCAGCCAATCTTTCTGGGGCAACGTTGAATCAATTTTTGGTGCAAGCAGCTCTCGAAAAAGCGCAACACATTATAGAAAAAGACACATTGATTCATCTGAGTAAAAACGATGCAGAAGCTTTTTTTCATGCACTTGAGACTCCATCTCAACCTAACACCAAACTTTTGGATGCTGTGAAGCACTATAGAGCAAATATATCGTGAGCTCGTCGTTAAAAATAGAGGTACTTTCTAAATCACACCACCGCGATGATTTTGATTGTGGCAATGCAGTGTTAAATCACTTTTTGCAAAAAAATGCACGCCAACACAATGAGAAAGGACTTTCTAAAACGTTTGTTTTAATTGATACAGCTCATCCCAATGACATTATTGCCTACATGAGTATGGTGGTATGCGAAGTGTTAGCGCAAGATATTCCTCACCAATGGGTCAACAAATATCCTCGACGCATTCCTGCTGCAAAGTTAGTTAAGCTTGCAGTAACACAAGATAAACAGAGAAAAGGTTACGGTGCCATACTGCTAGTTGATGCAATGCAAAAGACGCTGCACGTTTCTCACACTATGGGAATAGCAGGGCTTTTTGTCGATGCGAAAGATGAAGCCGCAAAAAAGTATTATCATCAATTTGGTTTTATAGCCCTGCCAGATCAATTGGATAATCTTTTTCTGCCTTTATCGACTATCGCCAATACTTTGCCGTAAATGATTAATAACGTGGTGATCAGTCTTCAACAACAGATTGTATTATTGGAAGAGAAAATCCAAATTCTCGATAGAGAGCGGGCAAGCGTATGTCACGAAATCGCCCAATTAAAAAGCCTACTTCATCAGCAGAATCAAATTAAGCCGCCTATGGCTTCAAGTCTTACACATCAATCCTCTATTCAAGAGAAAGTTGCTCTTTTTCGCCGTCTATTTAAAGTTCGTGAGGATATTTACCCAAGGCGTTTTGTGAATAGTAAAACGGGGAAATCGGGGTATTCACCCGTTTGTGAACATGAGTGGAAACCTCGGGTTTGTGAAAAGCCTAAAATAAAATGTGGCGATTGTCTTCATCGTGCTTTTTTACCGATTACGGATCAGGTTATTACAAATCATTTGGCGGGTTATGATAATGCACGCGGAGTTTCAAATGATTTTGTGATGGGTATCTATCCATTGATGAAGGATGAGCGATGTTGGTTTTTAGCCATTGACTTTGATAAAGCATCATGGCAAAAGGATGTCCACGCGTTTATTTCTGCCTGCAGAGAAAATGCCATTCCCTACAGTACTGAAATATCTCGTTCTGGTAAAGGAGCGCATGTATGGATATTTTTTAGTGAACCGGTGTTGGCTATAGAGGCTCGGAAATTAGGTTCTTATCTGCTAACGCAAGCGATGGATGCACATCCTGAATTAGGCTTTGAATCTTACGATCGTTTATTTCCTAATCAAGATACCTTGCCCAAAGGCGGTTTTGGGAATCTCATAGCACTGCCTCTGCAGAAAAAGCCTCGTAATGAGGGGCATAGTGTTTTTGTGAATGATGATTTTATGGTTTATGCGGATCAATGGTCTTATCTATCTTCTATTCAGCGTTTATCTCCACGAGAATTACATAATCTAATAGAGAAAGCTGAGCAGCAAAATACCATTCTAGGCGTGAAACTTCCTCTCAGTGAAGGTGATGTTGAGCCATGGGAAATATCACCCTCGCGCAAAATAAAAGAGACTGTCATTGCTGATCCGCTACCCAAGTCAGTAACGATTGTCGTTAGTAATCAAATTTTTATAGATACCAAGAATCTATCTACTGTTTTACAAAGCAAAATCATACGATTGGCCGCCTTCCAAAATCCGCAGTTTTATAAGAATCAGGCTATGCGATTGTCTACATTTAATACGCCTAGAATTATTTCCTGTGCTCAGTATTATCCCAAGCATATTGCCTTACCACGAGGCTGTCAGGATGAGTTATTGAATCTACTTGATGATTTGAAAATTGAATCTATCACTGAAGATAAACGATTTGAGGGTAATAAAATTGGGGATGTCCAATTTCAAGGGAAACTCACCATCGAGCAGGAGCAGGTGGTTGGTAAGCTACTTCAACATGATACAGGAACGTTATCAGCAACGACAGCGTTTGGTAAAACGGTGATTGCACTCAATATATTGGCTCATCGCAAGGTGAATACGTTAATTGTAGTTCATCGCAGGCAATTGCTAGATCAATGGCTAGAGCGGATTGAGATGTTTTTAAATTTGCCTACACAGATGATTGGGAAAATTATCGGTGGAAAAAATAAAGCCACTGGCATTATTGATGTCGCACTGATTCAAAGTTTGTCGAAAAATCAAGTTGTCGATGATTTGGTGGCGAATTATGGGCAGATTATTTTTGATGAATGCCATCATTTATCTGCAGTGAGTTTCGAGCTGGTTGCCTTAGCGTGTAGAGCAAAATATGTACTGGGATTATCTGCTACACTGACACGAAAAGATGGTCATCATCCCATAGTCTTTATGCAGTGTGGTCCAATACGCCATGAAGTGAGCGCAAAAAAGCAAGCCTCAGAGAGGCCTTTTGATCATTTTGTTATCCAGCGGCATACGGATTTTGAGATGCCTTCGCCCGTTTCTTCTAAACATTCGATGACACACATTTATCAGGCATTGGTGAATGATGATTTGCGCAATCAATTTATTCTTAACGATATAAAAAAAGCCCTATTTGAAAAACGATCGTTGCTAGTATTAACTGAACGTAGGGAGCATGTGTTGTTATTGGCGAATCAAATTCAAGTTTTCGTCAAGAATGTATTTGTGATGCAAGGCGGTATGGATGCAAAAAAGCGGGAACTATTGATTAGTGAATTACAGGCCATTTTGCCTAATGAAGAGGTTGTTATTATTGCAACAGGGCGTTATCTTGGAGAAGGTTTTGATTATGCACGATTAGATACCTTGTTTTTAGTCATGCCAATATCCTGGAAAGGAACGTTAGCTCAGTATGTGGGCAGATTACATCGTTTATATGATGCAAAAACAGAAGTGCGAATTTATGATTATGTGGATAGTAAGGTTCCAATGCTTGAGAGAATGAGTGAAAAACGAAGAATAGGGTACAAGCATTTGGGTTATTCATTTATCAAGGCCGATCAAAATTTTTTATTCAACGTAGGTTAAAAATATGCAATCTGAACATTCATTGACCAACCTAGTTGTTAGCGAATACAAACCGAGTTTGCTTGAGCGTTGGGGTGTACGCTATTTTGATTATTTGGGGGGGAAATTTGGTACGGCAGCGTTACAAAATTTGACGATTGATGAGCTGCCCGCTGATGCTGTGTTGCAATCATTATCGGCTAATATCACTGGGTTTGCGGCGATTGTGGCCTTTGGAGTGGGATCCTTGACCACTTTTGTGACTGTTTGGATTGAATGGCACTACAAAAGTATGCTTCCCTCTACCGAATACTATACGTTGTATCTCTGCGTTTTAGCTTTCATGCTGATTATTGAATTTGCGGTACTATTTTGGTTAGGATTGAGAACCGTATACAGTTTGTCCTGCTTGACAGGGCATCATCAATCGTCGATGGATAGCCTTTTACCCGTTGAATATGCAACGTCAACCATGCTTGCCCGTGCAGCAATGGAGTTGCCTGATCCGGTTGTCCATTATCTAGGCATTGACCCGCTTAAACATTTATCAAAATCAAAATTATTCATGGTGGCGATTTTATACAAGGTAAAAGTGGTATTGAGTAGTTTGATGGCAAGAATTGTGTTGACGGATACGTTTGGTAAAGGGGGCTCTCGAACAGCGTTTAGTTGGATTGCTATTCCTATTACCGGATTTTGGGATGCTTTCACACTGTATAAAGTCGCTAAAGAGGCTCGGTTACGCTTATTTGGGCATAAATTAGCGGAATATCTTGCCCAGCAGATTCTCACGGATGAATTAATGGGTAGCCTGAGTGTTCAAGCAAGGGAAGGGGCGGTGCGAGCCGTGGCAACCATGATGGTGCTTGCACAAAATTATCATCCCAATATGCTGGTTCTCTTAACCCGTATTAGTGCAACCTTTGATATGGATAATCACTCTGAATACGATGATTGGGATAGATTTTTGAAAATACTCAATACGGTTGAAGAGCATGAACGTTATTTTCTACTCGATTTGCTTTGCGTGTCCTCAGCCTTTGATGGCAAATTATCTCGACTTGAAAAATATCATTTACCACAGGCATATCAAGAACTCACGGATATTTATATGGAGCGAGCAAAACAATTAACGGCTATGCTCATTGATGGTCGGATACATGCCGCTCAAGCATTATGTAAGTTGGATTTCTATCCAGGGTAAAGTCACCTGAAATAGCAGAATTAGTCAATCTGTTAGCGCTAATTATCTATCAGCCTTTGCAACAAAATTTTAAAACCCTATGAACCAGTTAAAAGAAGATGTTATTTGTTATTGTAGCGGAACCACTAAAGAGCAAATTAATGCTTTAATTGTTCAAGGAATCATTGAATTGGATTTAATTTCTAGGCAAACAGGTGCTTGCTCAGGATGTGGGGCTTGTGATGTGGTGATAATGGAGCTTTTAGCTGAGCATGAGCATAAATTAGATTGATTTCCAACTATCAGGCATTTAACAACGCAATCACTTCAGTTGCAATAAAAATATGTATAGCTTTTATAGCCTTAAAAAACATTTATTATTTATTAAATGGCATGCGATTATCCTTTAATAATCAACGGAGTTATTAAAGGATAATCATTACATTGGATAATACTGATTGTTCTGCTGGGTGTGCATGTTGATTTTTAATGATATTGTCTTTTAAAAATTGTAAAAGTTATATGGGTACTTTTTCAGTATGTAAGATTTTGATATGATGAAATCTAAGAAAATACAGAAAGAGGTTTTGATGATTCTTGATGATTCTAATTCTAAAACGCAGGCTTTAACTAATGGTTTTATGAAAAGTATCACATCGCCGGCGACGTCGTTTAAGAATCGGAAATTACTATCGATTCGGCCTATTGAGTTATTGCGATATCCGAATGTAAAAGAGGCTACTGTGCTCAAAGCAGATTGGTTGAAAATTGGTGGGGATTTAAAACAGATAATTGAAAATTATGAATCAGTCCTTTAGAAGAAATAAAACACCTGTATGGTTTAATGATGCTGTTTTAAAAAGATAAGAAAGTAAAGTGTAATATCATCTTGATTTCGCCTTACAAGCAGATGCAAATTGGCTGCTTGAGGCACTTAATCAAAATAGAATACGGTGAGAGGAAAATATGCGTTTTTTACATACAATGGTTCGCGTTCGTAACTTAGAAAAAGCTTTAGATTTCTATTGCCATAAACTCGGATTACTAGAAAGTCAACGTTATGTAAATGAAGCAGGGCGATTTACGTTAGTTTATTTATACGCTCCAAGTGATGCTGGGGCCAAGCATAACCAATCTCCTTTGATTGAGTTAACCTACAACTGGGATGATGAAGTTTATCTAGGTGGTCGCAATTTCGGGCATTTAGCTTTTGAAGTAGACAACATTTATCAAACCTGTCAAAACCTCATTGATCAAGGCGTTACAATAAATCGCCCACCTAGGGACGGTTACATGGCATTCATTAAATCGCCTGATGGGATTTCGATCGAGCTACTTCAAAAAGGTGAACCGTTGTCACCCCG
>CAINHP010000221.1 GCA_903848905.1 uncultured Pseudomonadota bacterium | reverse complement strand
ATCGTATTAGACAATATCGAATTATCATATTTATATTTTTTTGCAGGTTCTGTTAACGTTGTTTCGTAATATTGCATAGAGGCGCTGACTATTTCAGGCGTCTGCGTTGCAATGCTAGCATCGTCATTTTTTTCCACCAATATGGGTTCAAATGCGTCGCTATTAATTTGTGGGCGTTGAATCATGTCCAAATGATTTTCAGTTGCAATCACAAGGCTTGAACATCCAGCTAGGCAAAGGCAGCCAGTTAATGACCATACAGTAATTAATTTTTTCTTTTCTGTACCACTCGAAGTGATTATAGATTCTAATGTTCGTGCTATACATCCACTACGTATTGGATTTTCAATAAACCGATACGTGATTTCAGAGAAAAAAGCGGTTAAGACTAATCTAAAAAAAAATAGTGTAGCACCTTCAAAAGGCACATCTACCCAAGGCTGTGTTAAACCAAAAATAGGCCAGTGCCATAAATAAATACCATATGCGCGAATACCGATAATGCTTAATATATTGCTGCTCAATATGGATAATATAACGCTAGAATGATTTTGTTTTGACATTAACAAGCATGAGCCAATAACGATTGCTGTCAATAAAGATACACATAGAAAACCACCTTGAAATAAAGCTGAATCTGTTGATTTTGCATACACACAAAACAATATCAATCCAACTATGCTGAAAATACTCAATAAATTGGTGAGCTGACATTGGGCATAGCTAAGTGGTTCTTTGACTTTTTGAAGTAATAACGCGAGTAATGCACCAACAAGCAGAGCGCTCGCTCGTGTATCGGTTCCAAAGTAGACGCGTGAGGGATCTTCATTAGGTGTGTAAAGTGCGAGCATCTGGCAGGTAGAATATAACGCCATATAAATAATTGCCACCGTCGCAAACCAACGCGGTTGCTTAAATAATAGACAGCAAATAAGCGCCCACGCCACGTAAAACTGAAACTCGACACCAAGTGACCATAAATGCTCAAATAGCCGTGGCCGCCCAATAAGTTCAAAATATGAGCGTTCATTTATAATGTAATTCCAATTATTTAAAAAACTAAACCCATAAGGCAAATCTTCATATATTTGGTTAATTTCATCGGGAAATAAAAGTACCACACAAATCCATGTGCTAATCATCATGGTAAATGCCGCAGGTAACAGGCGCCGTAAACGCCGAATCCAAAAACGCCCTAAATCGACACGACCTGTTTTATTCAATTCGTCAAAAAGTAGTTTTGATATGATAAAACCACTAATCACAAAGAAAATCTCAACCCCTAAAAATCCACCATGCAACCAATTATTGTCACCATGGAAAAGTAAAACGGCAATAATCGCAAACGCTCGTAATCCATCTAAATAGGCGAGATATGAACTGCTATGTTTGGGCGTTAGCTTTGCTATATCTTGTAATGTGTCAATTTTTTTTATATTCACGTTCATGGCTAAATGATTTCAAAAGTAGTGGTTTCATATCATGAGAAAAAACTCTCTCTGCCCAGTGTAAAGCAATTACCGTACCTTCTTTTCCGCCATAATGTAAACCATCACCACCCACACTCGGATAGAGAGTATATTTTCGACTATCTATTAATTGGCAATGATGTGGTTTAGACATTTTTTTAAGTAGACTATAAACTGAATTTATCTCTTGCACACTAAATTTTCTTGAATCGGGAGGACCAATCCAGATACAACGGCTAGATTTTTTTTCAATCATCTCCATGAGTTTATCCGTATATGTTATACGCTCATCTTCATTCATTAAAACAATATTAGACCCAAGTGCAACAATAGTTAATTTAGGTTTATTGTGCATCAATTTTTCTAATTTCGGTGTATTCGCTTTATGTTCTTCTATTTGCGAACCATCAGGGTGCCTTTGCCAAAAACCACAACTGGTTGGTTTGCTTTCAATCCACCATTTTGGATCACTACCACAACTTGCAACAGTTGTGACATCCACACCCGGCAATGACTCAGTAAGCAACTTGGTTAATTCGTGCCCAAATACACCAACAGAATGCGAATCACCAATAAATAACAACTGCGGTTGTGCGCGTTTTTTTAAATGAATCACACTCTCTTTAGCAATCACAGAAAATGAAAGTAAATTTAACGCGAACGATATAACAAACAATCGTCCGCAAAAAATAAATTGTTTCTCGGCTTTTAAAAAATAGGTCATTTAGCTCAGGTGGTCTTTAGTGTTCAATCCCACTATGGCGCAACAAGGCACCACAAGAAGGTTCGCGTCCACGGAAATTTTTGAATAACTCCATAGCATCGTCACTTCCACCTTTTTCTAAAATATTTATTAAGAAAGCCTGTCCCGTTTCTTCATCAAAGATACCATTTTCTTCAAATAATGAGAACGCATCACTCGACAATACTTCGGCCCATTTATAACTGTAATACCCTGCAGAATAACCGCCTGCAAAAATATGTGAAAAACCATGTGCAAAACGATTGAATTCAGGAACAGGTAAAACACTCACACGCTCTCTAACTTGATTAAGTGTTTCATAAATACGACCACCTTTATTAGGATCAAAATCTCGGTGTATATAAAAATCAAATAAACTAAATTCTAATTGACGCACCATACTCATACCCGTTTGAAAATTTTTCGCCGCTAACATTTTTTCAAGTAAACTTTCAGGCAGCGTTTCACCCGTTTCATAATGTGCAGAAATTAACGCGAGCGCTTCTTTTTCCCAGCACCAGTTTTCCATGAATTGACTTGGCAACTCCACAGCATCCCATGCAACGCCATTAATGCCTGCCACACCTGAATAATTTACTTGCGTTAGTATATGGTGAAGTCCATGGCCACATTCATGAAACAAGGTAGTGACATCATCATGGGTTAACAATGAGGGGTGTATTGCTGTGGGTGACGTGAAATTACAAACCAAATAAGCGACAGGGTACTGCATGGTGTCAGCATTTATTTTTCTACGACCCATGCAATCATCCATCCACGCACCGCCTCGCTTTTTCTCACGTGCATACAAATCCAAATAAAATCGTCCACGCTTGTTGCCATCTTTATCGTGCACTTCAAATAATTGCACGTTATCATGCCAGCGATTGAAATGGGTTAATTCAGTAATTTTTAAACCATACAATCGATTTAAAATTGCAAATAAACCATTTAATACTTTTGGCACCGGAAAATAACTTTTCACTTCTTCCTGTGATAATTGATAATTTGCAAGACGCATCTTTTCAGATAAATAGGTAATATCCCACGCCTCTACTTTTTCGATACCGTAGCTATCTAAAGCAAATTTCCGTAATGCAATCATATCTTCTTTCGCTTGAGGCCGAGATTTGTGTGCTAAGTCTTCAAGAAAATTGACTACTTCATCTGTTGTACTTGCCATCTTTGCCGCAATGGATAATTGCGCATAATTCTCAAATTCAAGTAATTGCGCTTCTTCATGTCGAAGCGCAAGAATATCTTCCATGATTTGTGTATTGTCAAATTCACTTTCTGTCGCACGAGTCGCAAAAGCGGTGTAGTGTTCACGACGCAACTCTCGATTGTCCGCATAGGTCATGACCACAATATAGGAGGGATATTGCAATGTAATTAACCAACCTACAGATTCCTTGGATTGTTCCACGTGAAACATGGCACTGTCATTTGCATCATTAATTGATTGTTTCACGTGGAACATTTCAGCACTTTGCTTTGCTTGATCAAGAGCGCTTTGTGGTAAACCAGCTAATTCGTCAATATCGGCAATTAATTTAGACCACGCATTAGTAGAATCCAAAACGTTTTCTTCGTAGCGACTAGCAAGTTGACTAAGTTGCTGAGAAATTTCCTTGAAACGTTTTTTATCTTCCGCGTTAAGAGCAACACCAGAAAGTCTAAAATCTCTTAGTGCATTGCTAATAATTTTTTGCTGGGCTTTTTCAAGGGATGCGAAATTGTTACTTTGAGCAATATATTGATATGCTTTAAACAGATCTTCGTTTTGGCCCATTTCAGTCGAATAGTCACTTAGCAAAGGTAAGCAGGCATTATATTCTTCACGCAATTGTTCGTTATTCATAACGGCATTTAAATGACTAACCGGCGACCACGCTTTATTTAAATCATCTTCAACATTCTCAATGGGAGCTACTAAATTTTCCCAAGTGTAATTTGATGTTGCATGAAGGCAATCTTGAACCGTCTTTTTAGCGCGAACTAATAATTCTGATATCGCAGGTTGAACATGCTCAGGTAATATTTGATCAAAATGCGGTAAATCAGTTTGTGTTAAGAGAGGGTTTGACATGGTTTATGTCTCGCTTAAAGATTGAATGAATGAAAAAATGGCCTTTGAATCAAAAGGCCAATTGATATATCGCTTTGATGTAGAATGGTATAACACAGGAATTAAAACAGCAAACTCTGTTTGCCACTGTGTTTCATTAGCAATATCGATGATTTCGACAGGAATCGCTAGTTGCGATAAGAGCGCTTGTGCTTGCTCACACAAATGACAGCCCTGAGTACCAAAGAGGAGAAGTGACATGAATTGTGATTGGATACATGATTTCAACGATATTAAAAGCATGTGAAAGAAAAGAAAATATCAAAGGTGCGAAATGACATTTTCACACCTTTGCGTGGTATTTTAGTGTGATGCGTGTTTCTCTTTGTGCTTGAGAATTTGACGATCTAATTTAGTCACTAATTCATCGATTGCAACATACATATCTTCTTGGTGATCTTCAGCAAAGAATTTTGTACCTGAAAAATGTAAAGTTGCCTCAGCTTTTTGGACTAATTTTTCAACACTTAAAATAACGTGAACATCCGTCACTTTATCGAAATGACGCGCTAATTTGGCGAATTTTTCTTCTGTGTGCGCTTTTAAAGCATCCGTAATTTCTAAATGATGACCACTAATAATAACTTGCATGGAATAATTCCTTATAAAAAATGAAACATAAAAAGTCAGCGAACGAGTTTACAATAAACGCTTGCGCTGACTAGAGGAGGAAATAAACATCGCTTCGCGATATTTAGCTACTGTTCTGCGGGCAACGTTGATGCCCTTTACTTTTAAAAATTCAGCTATTTTACTATCACTGAGCGGTTTAGCGATGTTTTCATTGCTAATAAGTTCTTTAATTAACGCACGAATAGCCGTTGAGGAACACTCACCACCGCCATCCGTTGAAACATGGCTTGAGAAAAAATATTTAAACTCAACAATACCATTTGGTGTGTGCATATATTTTTGGGTTGTTACACGTGAAATCGTAGACTCATGAAGCTCTAACTCTTCAGCAACGTCACGGAGCACCATTGACTTCATCGCAATAGAACCATGCTCAAAAAAAGCAGTTTGTTTTTCAACGATACAACTTGCCACGCGCAAAAGTGTATCATTTCGACTATGTAAACTTTTAATAAACCACTTTGCTTCCTGCAAATGCTCTTTCATACAAGTATTGTCTTTGCCTGTATCTGATTTTTTAATCAGATTTGCATACGTTTCATTAATGCAAAGTTTAGGTGCAATATCTGGATTAAGCTCAACTCGCCAGCGATCATTTATTTTTCTTACATAAACGTCCGGCACAACATATTCCGATAAAGTACTTTGTATTTTTTCACCCGGCTTAGGGTCTAAAGTACGAATTAAAACGACAATATTATCTAATTCCACTTCTGAAATACTTAACTTACGCACTAATTTTGCTTGATCATGTGTCGCAAGCAAGTCTAAATAACGCGTTACCAACAGTAATGCATTGGCTTTATGGGGTGTTGAATCAGGCAACTGTTGAAGCTGAAGTCGCAAACAATCACTCAAATCAATGGCGCCAATCCCAACAGGATCAAAATGCTGAATACGATGAAGTACTGCAGACACCTCCTCAATTTCAATATCAATAATTTGCTCACGCAAACTAGAGAAAATTTCTTCTACTGATGCCAGTAAATAGCCTTCTGTATCGATATAATCAATGATTGAAATTGCGATAGCATGATCGCGCTCAGAAAAAGAGACTAATTCAAGCTGATCCAGTAAGTGCGTGTGTAAACTTAAACTATCGCTGCGCTGCGTTTCAAATTCACCGTCAAAATTAGACGTTTCCCGAATCGTTCCAAAATCATATTCAGGTAAAGTTTCTTGTTCTGGCTCATAGATATCATCCCATGATGAATCAATTGGTAATTCATCAGGAATATCAGTTTGTGAACCTTCACTACCATGCAGTAAATCTAAATTATCACTCTTTTTGTCTTGAAGGGGAGCATCCAATGAAAACGAACCTAACTCTTCTGATTCAAGCTCTAGCATAATATTTGATTCTAGCGCTTGTTGAATTTCTTGCTGCAAGTCCAATGTCGACATTTGCAATAATTTAATGGCTTGTTGTAATTGGGGTGTCATCGATAATTGATGACCTAGCCGTAAATGTAGAGTTTGTTTCATAAGCAATGAACCTGTTGTGAAATGCGCTGCAATGATTTAAAGACTAAAATTATTGCCTAAATAAACGTCTCGAACTTCCTTGTTTGCAACAATAGCCTGCGCATCACCTTCGGCAATAACGCGTCCGTCACTTAAAATATAAGCACGATGACAAATGTCGAGCGTCTCTCGAACATTATGTTCTGTAATGAGAACACCTATGCCACGCTGACTTAAATGTTGAATAATTTTTTTAATGTCATCCACTGAAATGGGATCAACACCAGCAAAGGGCTCATCCAGTAAAATAAATTTTGGATTTGATGCAAGGGCACGAGCAATCTCAACGCGTCGACGCTCTCCACCCGATAAACTTAGTGCTAATTGATCCCGCAAATGGGTGATATGAAACTCATCTAACAGATTGATAATAATAGAATCTATTTGGTTTTTATTCAAATCTGAACGCAATTGCAACACAGCACGCAAATTATCTGCAACCGACAATTTACGAAATACAGAAGGCTCCTGAGGCAGATACCCGATTCCGTGCAATGCGCGCAAATGCATTGGCGTATGCGTAATAGATTGACCATCTAATGTAATTTCACCTTGGTCGACCGTTACAAGCCCCACTAACATATAAAAGCTGGTTGTTTTCCCAGCGCCGTTAGGCCCAAGTAACCCCACAACTTCACCGGTTTTAACCTGCAAGGACACGCCATTTACTACATCACGTTTGTTATATGATTTATGTAATTGTTTCGCCGCAAGAATCATAAATTAGGGCTTGGGTTGAATAACAACATGCACGCGTTGTTTGCTGTTATTAGCATTATCATCATCTCTATCACCGGCTTTAACTAACGACGTTTTAATATCATATTCAATTAAATCACTAGAATAAGTACCACTTCCTTGCCAAACAGTTGCGTTATTTATTAATAAAAGCAAATTACGCTTAGGGTAGAACTCACCAATTTCTGCTTGCCCAGCAATATCAGCAGACCCCGGACTTGGCGTTTGTTTGAATTTGGCCATTTTTCCAGTAAATACTAATTTTTCAGGTGCACCTTCTTTTAAATGTACCACTAATTTGTCTGAATTTACCCTTATGCTGCCTTGTGTAGCAATAACATTACCTGTGTAAATACTCAATTGTGATTTTTCATCATAAGATGCGCCATTTGAATCAATCATAATTGCTTGTTTTGAATCACTTTCTAACGCAAATGCTTGTGAACTACTCATAAATAACGTTATTAAAGCAGCAACACTTACAGTATTAAAATGGTGCTGGCTTTGTCTATTTTGTCTCATATTTACCATGTACTTTTGCTAATAATTCTAAATGTATGGGTGCATTAAAGTTGGCTTTCATGCCAAGACCAGTTGTGATATTTCTTCCACTGCGTAGATGTGTCCATTCTTTTGTCTGAGCAAAATGCGTTTGAGGAAAAATAGTTAAATTAGACGTTTCAATAGCTAACTCACGCTCTTTTACATTACCTGGACGCTCAATAAATACAGCGCCATTTAACAAAACAAAATCTGAATTTGTTGGTATTTCACCAGTTTGTGCACGAATTTTCCAAGGCGATTTTGTATTATCCTCAAAAATCATCACGGGATTTTCTAAAATAATCGTTTTATTGTCACTGTAATGCGTCATTTTATTGGCAGTCAATTGTGTATCTAAAAGACCTTTTTCATCCATTTGCCACTTTTGATAGCCGACACTAAAATAATCTGCACTATGCTCTACTGCGCCACGTAATGTTGTATTTGTATTTTGCTTGAGCAATTCTGCCCATAAAAAACTCACCAAAGCAACCACCATAATAAAACCATAAAAAGTCTTATGATTCATTATCATGCCAAATATTGACTCAGTAACGGCTCAAAATTATCTTGCGCTTGCAAAATTAAATCACATACCTCACGCACAGCACCTAATCCTCCATTCAAGGTTGTACACCAATCTGAACAAGCCTTAACAGCTTCATTTGCATCCGCTACGGAAATAGCTAAACCCACATGCATCATGACGGGCAAATCAATAACGTCATCACCTACATAAGCGACTTCATCACTAGAAAGCTCTAATTTCACAAGTAATTCGTTAAATACAATGCGTTTATCCTCTTGATTTTGATAAACGTGTGTAATTCCCAAACTTTGCATCCGCATTGCAACAATAGGTGATTCTCGCCCTGATATGACAGCAATTTCCACCCCTGTTTGTTTAAGCATTTTCATTCCATGACCATCACGTGCATGAAAAGACTTGTATTCATTACCTTGGTAATCAAAAAACAGCTTACCATCTGTTAATACGCCATCTACGTCTAAAATCAATAGACGAATTCGGCGTGCTTGTTCCATCACCCGTACTGGAATCATTTACACTATCCCTGCACGAATTAAATCGTGCATATTTAAAGCACCACACACTTGCTGCTGATTATTTACAACACACAAGGCACTAATTTTCTTTTCTTGCATTACCTGCATGGCTTGCGCGGCTAAACACATCTCTTCAATGACCGCACAATCACGCGTCATCACATCACTTATTGAGCAATTTGGCAATGATAAGTTTTGCCCTAACAGGCGACGCAGGTCTCCATCAGTAAAGATACCTTGTAATTGACCTTTTTCATCAACAACAATTGTCATACCAAGTTTTTTTGCTGTCATTTCAAGTACGGCGCCACTGACTAATGTGTCAACTGAAACAGTAGGAATGGCGCATCCTGTATGCATAATATCATTTACACGCAAAAGTAATCGACGTCCTAATCGGCCACCCGGATGAGAAAAAGCAAAATCCGCCCGCGTAAATCCCCGCGCTTCAAGTAATGAAACCGCGAGAGCATCGCCCATGACAAGGGTTGCGGTGGTACTTGAAGTGGGCGCTAAGCCTAATGGACAGGCTTCTTGTTCAACAGATACATTCAAATGCACCGTTGCAAAATTGGCTAATGTCGACGTCGTATTGCCTGTTAACGCGATGAGGGGAATGCTTAAACGCTTAATTAAAGGTAAAATAGCAATAATTTCTTGTGTTTCACCTGAATTAGATAACGCCAACACCACGTCATGCATGGTTATCATTCCTAAGTCACCATGACTTGCTTCACCAGAATGGACAAAAAAAGCGGGGGTACCTGTGCTGGCAAGTGTCGCGGCAATTTTCCCTCCAATATGTCCAGATTTACCTACACCAGTGACAACAATTCGACCTTTACACGCGAATAAGAGTTTACATGCCGCCACAAAATTGGCGTCAATTTGCTTTGCCAAATCGGCAATCGCTTGCGCCTCAACTTGAATAACGGCAAGTCCAAGCTCACGCAAGGCATCATCATGGAGTTTCATGGGTTGTTGGGTTATTTTCGCATAAATTTTAATATAGCTTTATTATGCCATAGATTGATGGAATTAATATTGCGTGCAAATAAATTGATACAAAAAAGGGAATCCAATATCGTTATTATTCAAGAGATAATGAAATGTTTGGCATAAATCCTGCTTTATAAAAACAGCAGCAATAATTTCGTCTGCTGCATTTTTCAGCCATCAAAACAACATGGTAGAAAAACGAGTTAACGAAATAGGTTATTGATACAAATATAGTTTGCCAGTATATTTCTGGTGATTAATAGTGAATAAAACGTATAGGTTGTCAAAATGGCAGAAGAAATCGAAAACGAAGAAGTTGAATACGAAGTTAAAAAATCAAAAAAGCCCCTTATCATCTTAGTAGTTGCCATTATTCTGTCTTTGGCAGCCGGTGGTGGAGGTACCTTTTTTGCTGTGAAACAAGGTTTAATTGGCGCTGCTGCACATGAAGAAGAAATTGCCGTGTGTGAAGAACCGCCACCACCACCTGATCACACTCTCTATTTCGAACTAACCAAGCCATTAGTGGTGAACTTTTCACCTAGCTCTTCAGTACGTGTTGTTAAAGTGACACTGACTATGTCTGCAGAAGACCCTGCAACTATTGATGTATTGAAGAAAAATGAGCCGATGCTCATGAATAATTTGCTGATGTTAATTAGCGCGCAAAATACAGATAACTTAAAAACACACGACGGAAAGGTTGCGCTTCGTGACGCCATTTTCGATGACGCGACGGCTATGCTAGAAAAAATGTCGCCTGAAGCGGAAATTAAAGACGTCTTCTTTACTTCATTTATCATGCAATAAGACTATGAGTGACTTACTTTCGCAAGCGGAAATTGATGCCTTATTGAATGGCATGGGCGGCGGCGACCTTGATGTCGGTGACGCAGAAGAAGAGGATAGTGTCTATTCTGAAGACGATGTCGAGGAAATGGAAGAGCGCGGTATTGTTAAATCGTATGATTTAGCGAATCAAGAACGGATTGTTCGGGGTCGAATGCCAACGCTTGAAATGATTAACGAGCGTTTTGCACGATTACTTCGTGTGTCGATTTTTAACTTTTTGCGTCGTGCATCGGAAATTTTCATCTCCAGCATTCAGATTAAAAAGTTTTCGGATTTTTCTCAGGGTTTGCTTGTACCAACAAGTTTAACCGTTATTCGTGTTAATCCATTACGAGGCAAGGCGTTAATTGTAGTTGAGCCAAGCTTAATTTTCACAGCGGTAGATAGTTATTTTGGCGGCGGCGGCTTTTTTGAAAATGCACCTTCAGAAGGTAAAGAATTTACACAGACCGAAATGCGCGTGGTACTTTTAATCATTGAATTGATTTTTAAAGATTTAAAAGAGGCATGGAAACCCGTGATGAATTTAGATTTCGACTATTTAACTTCTGAAATCAATCCGCGGTTTGCCAATATTGTAGAGCCACCTGAATTAGTGGTGGTTTCAACATTGCATGTGGATTTGGAAGGCGGTGGCGGTGATATTCATATTGCAATGCCCTATGCGATGCTTGAGCCAATTCGAGATTTACTTGACGTTATCAATAGCAATAAAGAAGACGTTGATGAAAATTGGTATGACTCACTTTATCGTGAAGTGATGAGAGTGGATATTCCTGTTAGCAGTTTGCTAATTGAGAAAAATATGTCCATTCGCAGCGTGCTCCAACTCAAAAAAGGTGATGTGATTCCAATTGACTTGCCTGAATCTGTGACCTTAGATGCAGCTAATGTGCCTATATTTACAGGTAAAGTTGGCATCTCTGAAGGCAATTACGCCATTCAAATTACTGATCGTATCGTCACCTGATGATATCGGCACTTGAAACTAAATTAAAGAAAAGATAAGCGAGAAAAATTATGAGCGATAAAGACGATATCGAAACCGTTTCTTTTAAAGAATTCGAAGATCATGAAAATTCACAATCTATTGAATCTAATGAAGAAGTAAATTTAGATGTTATTTTAGATGTGCCTGTTGTGATTTCCATGGAAATCGGACGCACTCAGATTAGTATTCGTAATTTACTGCAACTCAACCAAGGCTCCGTGGTTGAGTTGGAGCGTTTTGTTGGTGAAGGTCTTGATGTACTTGTCAATGGAATGTTAATTGCCCATGGCGAAGTTGTTGTGATTAACGACAAATTTGGTATACGATTAACTGATGTTATTAGTCCTTCAGAGCGCGTTAAACGCTTGGCATAATGAGGCAAACTGAACTGATTTCAAGTAGCGACTTTTTAGGCCCGTCACTTGCCTTGCTTGTTGTTTTAGTCATTTTTATGATTTGTGTTTGGGCAATTAAATTGCTACAAAAACAAACTGTACATGACAATGATCGCTTGCGTATTGTCAGTGGATTGTCACTTGGAATGCGCGAGCGATTAGTCCTGGTCCAAGCAGGGAAAAAGCAATTAATTTTAGGTGTGACGCCCAGTCGAATTGACATGCTTTGTGTTTTAGAGGGTGATGATTGCTTGCAAAAGATAACGTTTGAATCTGCGCCAGAAAACAGTTTCGCTTATAAGTTAAAACAAGTCATGAAAGGAAAAAATCATGCGTAAACGCACCGTTATTTTTATCTTATTTACACTCGCTGCGCTGGGTTTGAGCTCCATAGCCTTTGCCATGCCTGCAGGTATTGAGGCTTTAACGGTGACAAGCAACCCAAAAGGGGGGCAGACATATAGCGTGACGTTGCAAATTTTAGCGCTAATGACCATTATGACGCTTTTGCCTGCAATGTTGCTGACCATGACGTCGTTTACGCGCATCATGATTGTTTTCAGTTTATTGCGTCAAGCATTAGGTACGGGTCAGGTTCCTAGCAACCAAGTACTACTTGGTCTATCATTGTTTTTGACACTTTTTATCATGATGCCAGTGTTTGACAAAGTCAATAATGAAGCGGTTAAACCCTATATGGAAGAAAAAATTGATGCCATGGCGGCAGTTGAAAAGGCATCGATTCCTTTTCGTCAGTTTATGACCAAGCAAACGCGCGAAAGTGATTTGGAGTTGTTTGTACGAATTTCTGGCAAAGCTGAAATAAATAACGCTGAAGAAATTCCCTTTTCGCTTTTACTACCAGCTTATGTCACTAGTGAAATCAAAACCGCATTTCAAATTGGCTTTATGATTTTTTTGCCGTTTCTAATTATTGATCTAGTTGTAGCGAGTGTGTTGATGTCAATGGGTATGATGATGCTCTCACCTATGATTATTTCACTCCCTTTTAAAATCATGCTATTTGTTCTCGCTGATGGCTGGTCGCTCATTATGGAAATGCTCGCTGCGAGCTTTTATGTTGGCACTTAACGGAGCGTCAAAGCTATGACACCCGAAATAATTTATACCGTGGGCCAGCAAGCAATGATTGTTGCTGTCAAATTGACGGTACCTTTACTCCTGCCTGCGCTAGTAGTTGGTTTAATTGTTGCTATGTTTCAAGCAGCAACACAAATTAACGAATCTACGTTAACGTTTGTGCCAAAAATAGTCGTGATAGGTCTTGTCTTGCTTCTATTTGGACCGACTATGTTGCAACAGTTTCTTGATTATTTTCAGGATTTAATTAAGGAAATTCCCGTTTTGATTGGCTAACATAATGAATTTTACCGAAGCACAAGTGCTTAATACGATAGCAATGATGATGTGGCCATTCATGAGAATTAGTGCCATGTTTGTGTCTATGCCTGTTTTGAGTGTTCGTGCGATGCCGGCACGGATTCGAGTCATTATTGCTGGTGCCATTACACTGCTTGTGATGCCAATGCTTCCTCCCATTCCGCATGTTGAGATGCTCAGTTATGCTGGCATTATGATTGGTGTACATCAGGTTGCCATAGGTTTAACGACGGGGTTCATTTTACAGTTAGTTTTTGCTGCGGTTGTGTTTGCGGGGCAGGGAATTGCCTATGGTATGGGTCTGGGTTTCGCTTCGATGATTGACCCACAAAATGGTCAACAAGTGCCCGTTATTGCGCAAATTTACATGATTACAAGTACCTTGTTATTTTTGGCGATGGATGGGCATTTAATTCTCATTAAGTTACTTGCAGATAGTTTTCAGACTCTTCCCATTGGAGAGACTTTTTCCACAAACGATATTTGGGCAGTGATTTCGTGGAGTGGGCGAATGTTTTCAGATGGCTTATTGCTCTCAATGCCAATTATTATTAGTCTATTGCTTGTTAACGTTATTTTTGGTGTTGCATCTAAATCAGCGCCACAATTACAAATTTTTTCAGTAGGTTTTCCGATTACTTTAATGCTAGGTATTCTGCTAATTTGGTTTACATTACCGGATTTATTAGGCTTAATACCTGATTTATTAGATGATGCTTTTGATTTAATTAAACAATTACTCCGCATAAATTAACGTATGGCTGAAGATTCAGGACAAGAAAAAACCGAAGAACCCACCCAGAAACGGTTAACTGATGCCCAAAATAAAGGACAAATTGCCCGTTCTAGAGAGTTAAATACGTTTATTATGCTCATTGTCAGTGCATGGCTGCTTATGACACAGGGTCAGCGTGTTGGTGAGGGCATCCTTAGCATGATGCGCAGTTATTTCCATTTATCGCGCGACATGATTTTCGAACCTAAATTGACCGTTGTTTTATTTAAACAAGCCATGACAGACGGTTTATTACTTGTTGCACCTATGCTCGCAATGTTAACAATTGCGGCTATTGTCGCTCCCATCGCCTTAGGAGGTTGGATTTTTAGTATGGAATCAATAACACCTAAATTCGACAAGCTCGATCCCATTAAAGGCTTGCCTAAATTATTTTCACTTAACGGACTTGTTGAGTTGCTTAAAGCGATGTTGAAAATGACGCTAGTTGGCCTTGTAGGTTGGCTGCTGTTTAACTCACTATTTGCACAAATACTTGGCTTAAGTGCCGAGCCTATGCAGCAAGCCATTGTCCACGCAGTTAAGCTAATTAGTTATAGTTTTTTAATTTTAAGTTGTGCTTTGATTCTTGTGGCGGCAATTGATGTGCCCTATCAATTGTGGAATCACAGTAAAAACTTAAAAATGACGCTACAAGAAATTAAAGACGAAATGAAGGAATCTGAAGGCAGTCCAGAAGTCAAAGGACGAATTCGTCGTGCACAAATGGAAATGGCGCAGAATCGTATGATGGGTGAGGTTGCTAAAGCGGACGTCATTATTACCAACCCGAGTCATTATGCTGTTGCATTGAAATATGATGAAAATTCAGGTAGTGCCCCTGTTTTAGTGGCTAAAGGCGTCGATTTAATTGCCGCTCAAATTCGTAACTTAGCCATTGAAGCAAATGTACCTTTAGTTGCGGCGCCACCTTTAGCTCGTGCGCTTTATTATTCAACCGAATTAGATACCGAAATTCCACAAGGCTTATATTCGTCCGTTGCTCAAGTGTTGGCATATATTTTTCAACTTAAAGAAGCAACAAAAACACGAGGCACAAAACCGACGCCTCCCAAAGACATTCAAGTTCCCCCCGAATTTAAACAGGAATAAGCTGTTATGGATTTAACTAAACTTAGAAGCATATTGACGATGTTAGGCAAAGCCGAATTAGGTGCGCCTTTTGTCATTATTATGATTTTGGCGATGGTCATGTTGCCTTTGCCGACCTTTTTGCTCGATATTTTCTTCACTTTTAATATCTCCTTTTCGCTCATTATTCTATTGGTGGTGGTTTATACGCTCAGACCCTTAGATTTTGCGTCATTTCCGACAGTCATTTTACTTGCAACTCTGCTACGTCTTGCTTTGAACGTGGCTTCAACTCGTGTCGTGCTTTTAGAAGGTCACAACGGAGGTGATGCAGCAGGGAAAGTTATTGAGGCTTTTGGTGCGTTTGTCATCGGGGGTAATTTTGCTGTTGGTTTAGTTGTTTTTACCATTTTGGTTATTGTCAATTTCGTCGTTGTGACGAAAGGTGCTGGGCGTGTTGCAGAAGTTGGCGCACGTTTTACATTAGATGCAATGCCTGGCAAACAAATGGCTATTGATGCGGATTTAAATTCAGGCCTTATCACACAAGATCAAGCCCGTGAGCGGCGCGCTGAAGTAGCAATGGAAGCGGATTTTTACGGTTCTATGGACGGTGCGAGTAAATTCGTTCGTGGTGATGCGATTGCAGGGATTATTATTCTTTTTGTGAATATTATTGGAGGCCTTTCAATTGGGATGTTGCAACATGGCTTAACGTTTGCCGATGCGGGTGAAAAATATGTCTTGTTAACCATTGGTGACGGTCTTGTGGCGCAAATTCCCTCATTGTTACTTTCTACTGCTTCGGCCTTAGTAGTCACTAAAGTTGGTGCGACCAGTCAAAATATTGGTCAACAAGTGAGTGCACAATTATTTGACAACCCTAAAGCCTTAATCATTACCAGCGGGATTATGGGTGCATTGGGATTAATTCCTGGTATGCCTAATTTAGTATTTATTATGCTATCAACAGCATTAGGTGCATCCGCTTACTATATTGATAAACGCAATAAAGTAATGGCACTGGAAAAATTAGATTCTAAAAAAGCCGATTCATCACTCATGCCGGCTGAAAGCAGAGAGCTGGGTTGGGAAGATGTCATGCCTGTTGATATTATTGGTCTTGAAGTGGGGTATCGTTTAATTCCATTAGTTGATAAAAACCAAGGTGGTCAATTAATGACGCGTATTAAAGGGGTGCGGAAGAAATTATCTCAAGAATTGGGCTTTCTTATTCCCTCAGTACATATTCGAGATAACTTGGATTTAAGTCCAACAACGTATCGCATTTCACTGATGGGCGTTACGGTAGGAGAGTCTGAAATTATTCCTGAAATGGAAATGGCCATTAACCCTGGACGTGTATTTGGTGATTTAGTAGGTAAGCCTTGTCGTGATCCAGCTTTTGGACTTGAAGCGTTCTGGATTGAGCCCAATCAAAAAGATTATGCACAAACGATGGGTTACACCGTAGTTGACTCAGGGACCGTTGTAGCCACGCATTTAAGTCATTTACTGCAATCGCATGCCCATGAACTTCTCGGTTACGAAGAAACACAGCGCATGCTGGATAATTTGTCAAAAACAGCGCCCAAGCTTGTGGACGATTTGGTGCCAAAAACGCTATCTCTTGGCGTGGTGGCGAAAGTTCTCCAAAACTTACTTGTCGAGCAAGTGCCCATTCGCGATATGCGGACAATAGCCGAAACTCTGGCGGAATACGGTTCAAAAAGTCAAGATACCGACATTTTAACCTCTGCAGTACGCACCGCGCTTGGCAGATTAATTATTCATGAAATTACCGGATCAGCAGAAGAATTAACAGTTATCACGTTAGATAGCGAGTTGGAACAGATATTGCAGAAGTCTTTACAAACGGCGAGCGAAAGTGGTACCGGCGTCGAACCAGGCCTTGCGGATCAAATGCACGAATCGTTGCAGGAGAATACGCAACAAATGGAAATGGATGGACAATTACCGATTCTGTTAGTGTCCTCCTATATTCGACCTTGGTTATCACGCTTTGTTCGTCATTCGATTCCGAACTTACACGTCCTTGCATATAACGAAATCCCTGCCGATAAGCAGGTGAAAGTGATTGCAAATGTCGGACGACGCGCCTAACTGATTTATAGAGAATTTAAGGACTTCTAAATGAAAATTAAACGCTTTTTTGCAGAAAATATACGTCAAGCCATGCAGATGGTTCGTGATGAATTAGGTGCAGATGCTGTGATTATGTCTAATCGCAGCGTGGATGGCGGTGTTGAAATTGTCGCTGCTCGCGATTTTGATGAACAAGAAGTTATTCGCACGACGGCATCAACACCAAAGTCGTCGCAAAGTCAGTCATCATTATCTTCATCGCGCGATTATCAAAAGCCAACTGTTAATACAAAACAAGTAAAAAAAGTGGCATTGCCTGATTTTGAAGCTGAAAAAAATCGTTTGCACGTCGTTAGCAGTCCTCGTAAACAAGAAGAGAAAGAAAAAGCCATGAATCGCAGTTCAGCGCGACGTGGAATAGACCAATATGTTGGTTATGCCGAAAAAGTCCAATTACGTGGTAATCCGGACGCGATCAAGCATCATTTCACAACGCCAGCTCCACTGCCTACCGTAGCAACATCGCCATCAGTAATGATCAAAGTGCCTAAAAAACCAAAAGTAGTTGCACCTGTTGAAGTACTACGTGAAGCTATTATGCCTCAAGCTCGCCATGGCCTGCGCACAGAAGTCAGTGATGAAGCGCGTGATTTGCGTCATTTATTCCAAGATGATTACGAAGACGATTTTGACGATATTTTCGAAGAAGAAACGTCGCTCTACTCGCCCAATACAAAGCAAGCCTACGTTGAACCAACTGCGGCAATAAACGAACAACCAAAATTTGACACAACGGCTTCTGCTCACTTTGAAGAGAAAGAAAACGCATCTGAAAAGTTACTTATACAGATGAGCAAAGAGATTAAATCTCTTCGCAACACCTTTGATAGTAAGCTATCTAGCATTAATTTTGCGCATCATCTTCAAAACAAAGACGCGATTCCAGTTCGCACAGAGCTTTTGAAAAACTTAGCAGGAATGAGTATTTCAAAAAAATTAAGCGTCAAAATTGCAAATCGTTTTGCTAATCATACCAATTTTGATTTTGTGTTTACACAAGCACAAGAATTGCTCTCAAAAGTATTACCCATCGCTGAAGATAATTTACTTGAAACAGGTGGCATTGTTGCCCTAGTAGGCCCAACAGGTGTAGGTAAAACAACAAGTGTTGCCAAAATTGCGGCGCAATTCACCATCAAGCATGGCCCCAATCAAGTCGCCCTAATTACAACGGATAACTACCGTATTGCTGCCCATGAGCAATTAAATACTTATGGTCGACTTTTAAATATTCCTGTACGAGTTGCGTCAAGTGCGTCAGAATTAAGTCATTTAATTCATAGTTTTTCTGACAAAAAATTGGTGTTAATTGATACAGCCGGAATGAGTCAACGCGACATGAAACTAATTGAACAAATCAATACGCTCAAAGAGAATGATTTGATGATTAAGTCTTATCTCGTTATGTCAGCAGCAACTGAGTACAAAGCAATGAATGAAATTATTGATGCATTTCATATTTTTAAACCCCATGCGGCAATTTTAACGAAAATTGATGAAGCGGCAACCGTCGGTTCGGCAATTTCGTCATTAATTGAACATAATTTACCAATCTCTTTTATTACCAACGGTCAACAAGTCCCCGAAGACATGCGTCATCCCTGTGCAAGAAAGTTAATTGCACAATGCGTTACTGAATTGGATGTTGTGGACGATTACAGCGAAGAAAACAACGAAGCATGGGTGGCTCAAGGTTATGCTTAAACAACCAGATCAAGCAGCAGGCATTCGTAAACTAAACAAAAGTAAACCGGTACGCGTCATTGCCATTGCAAGTGGCAAAGGTGGCGTTGGGAAGACGAATGTTTCGGTGAATGTCGGTATCTCTTTAGTGAAAATGGGTCAACGCGTCGTATTGATGGACGCGGATATGGGGCTTGCCAATGTTGATATTTTGCTGGGTGTTTATCCCAAGTACAATTTGTCGCATGTGTTAACCGGTGAGAAAACGCTAGACGAAATTATGGTCACGTCGCCATCGGGTTTAAAACTCATTCCTGGCGCGTCAGGAATTCAAAAAATGACGGAGTTGTCTACCATTGAGCAAGCAGCGGTGATTCGTGCATTTAGTGAAATTGACCAGCAAATAGACGTATTAATTGTTGATACGGCGGCGGGTATTTCGTCAAGTGTTGTCAATTTTTCACGAGCGTGTCAAGAAATTATCGTCGTGATTTGCGATGAGCCGACCTCACTCACTGACGCTTATGCGTTTATTAAATTACTACACCGTGATTACGGCTGTAATCATTTTCATATTCTGCCTAATATGGTGCAATCTGTTCAACAGGGTAAATCGTTATTTCAAAAATTAAACAAAGTGACGGATAATTATTTAGACGTTACCTTGCAATTTGTTGGCGCGATTCCTTATGACGAATACTTACGCCAATCTGTACAAAAACAAAATCCAGTGGTTTTAGCGTACCCACGTAGCAAATCTGCGCAAGCGATGAAAGCCATTGCGACAAAAATTGACAGTTGGCCCATTAAAGCGCAAGCAGGTGGCTATATCGAATTTTTTATCGAACGAATGGTCAAGTACGCGTCTCAAAAGGATGTCGCATGAATAAACGATTACTGACTATGTGGCAGTCAAAAAATTGGCTGTTACTTTTTATCAATGAGCCTTTTAATAAATGGGAGGTTGCATGAGCGCAGTAGCAATGTACAGTTCCGTGCAAGTTGGAGGCATTGACGAACAAGTTCTGCAACATGCACCACTTGTTAAGCGTATCGCCTATCATTTGCTAAGTAAGCTTCCTAATTCAGTCCAAGTGGATGATTTAATTCAAGCGGGCATGCTTGGTTTACTTGAAGCATTGCGAAATTATGATTTAAGTAAAGGCGCAAGTTTTGACACTTATGCGGGTATTCGTATTCGTGGCTCGATGCTTGATGAAGTGCGCCGATGCGATTGGGTGCCACGTTCGGTTTATAAAAAATCACGCACTATAAGTGATGCAATTCGAATTATTGAAAATGAAACGGGTTGCGCGGCTAAAGATGCTGAGGTAGCAGAATATCTAAATATGAGTTTGGATGAATATCATCATATTTTACAAGATTCAAATAATTGTCGCGTATTCAGTATTGAAGAATTATCGCAAACTGGTGATAATTACTTAGAAGAATCCTCGAGTGTCAATGATACGCCTCTTGAAAGTTTAACATTAGAGAATTTTCAAAGCGCGTTGAGTGCAGCGATTGCTTCGTTACCAGAGCGTGAAAGATTGATTATTTCACTTTACTATGATGAAGAATTAAATCTACGGGAAATTGGAAAGATTTTGAATTTGACTGAATCGCGAGTGAGTCAAATTAGTTCACAAGCAGTTCTGCGTTTACGCTCTCGATTGGGCAGTTGGTTAAATAATGATTGAATATTAACCAATTAGCCGTGATAATCATGGATTTATTGAACAATTGCACTGTAATAGACGCTAGTTATAAAATTTAAGGTATGATAAAACTCCTGAATTTAAAAATAACCTCAATAAGGCAGAGAAAGTAAGCATTTATGTATCACTTTCTCTGTCTTATTGATACTAGGTTAATGGAAATACGTTGCATTTAACAGATTTAAACGCATAAAACGACACCTTTTGCGGAGATTATAAAATGTTAGAAGTTCAAGCTGTTTCAGCCGCTTATCCAATGAAAAAATCTAAAAAAATCCATAAAGATGATGATCGTATGCCCGAAAAAAAACCCAAGCGTAAGCTGAAATTAAGCGACGATTACGAGGAAGAACATGATGACTCAGTCCCTAGTGAACATATCGACATCCATGCTTAACGAAACGACCATTTTAATTGGATTTATTGCTTTAGCCTTGGTAATTGTCGGATTACTTGTTGCTGTTGTTTGGCTTAGTCGACTCTATTTAAAACTGAATAAAAATTACATCACGATTGAATCAATAACTCAAAGTAATAAAAATGATATCTATGGCTTATGTTCTGCTGCACTAAGTGTCAATGAAAATACAGGCACTATTCATGAAAAACTGCATGAATTAAAGCAACAACTTTCTCAAATTTCCGAAAAGATGTCAGCGTTTAGTCAGTATGAACCCATTGATCCAAATAGCCCTTATAATGTTGATATTCGTAAAATTCGAGATGGGGCGAGCATTGAAGAGTTAATGCGTCAATCTGAAATCAGCTACGATGAGGCGGCGCTGCTTATTCGTCTGCATGGCGGCAAACAGCCTATTTAACCTATCCAGATACAAATTAAATGCAGAGAAAATACTTGTGAATGTAGAAAATAAAAGCGGTTTAAATTACAAAGATGCAGGCGTTGATATTGTTGCAGGTAATGCACTCATCGAGCGCATCAAACCTATTGCAGCAAAGACCCGCACAGCCGGCGTAATGGCTGGACTAGGAGGTTTTGGTTCGCTATTTGAATTACCGCTTGATCGCTATAAAAATCCTGTTTTAGTGTCTGGCACTGATGGTGTGGGGACTAAATTAAAATTAGCAATTGATTCAGGTATACACAATACAGTTGGCATTGATTTAGTCGCTATGTGCGTCAATGACATTATTGTTCAAGGAGCAGAACCGCTTTTTTTCCTTGATTATTTTGCGACAGGAAAACTTGACGTTGATACCGCTGCTGCTGTTATTGAAGGGATTGGTAAAGGTTGTGAACTCGCTGGCGCTGCGCTTGTAGGTGGTGAAACAGCTGAAATGCCCGATATGTACGCAGAGGGTGATTATGATTTAGCGGGTTTTTGCGTCGGGATTGTTGAAAAATCACAAATGCTCGATGGAAGTTTAGTGAAAGCCGGCGATAAACTGATTGGTTTAGCCTCATCAGGTGCACATTCAAATGGGTATTCACTGATCCGTAAAATTATTGAACGCAATGAAGCAAGTTTAAGTGATCCATTTGATGGAAAAACGTTAGGTGAAACACTCTTAGCACCAACACGTATTTATGTAAAATCGCTTTTAGCGTTACTTAAACAAGTGAATGTACACGCACTTGCGCATATTACGGGTGGTGGATTAACAGAAAATCTTCCACGTGTTATTCCCGATGATTTACGCGCTAATATTGATTTATCTTCTTGGCAATTCCCTGCTATTTTTGATTGGCTTCAAAGTAGTGGCAATGTTTCGCAAGAAGATATGCTCGTGACATTTAATTGCGGTGTTGGCATGGTGATTTTTGTTGCTGCTGAAGATGAATCTAAAACGTTAGCGTTACTCAGTGAATTAGGTGAAAAAGCGTTTACGATTGGTGAAATCGCTGACGGTGAAAGAATTCCGGACGTTCATTACTTTTAAAATTAAAAAAGTAAACGGACTGACAATAAAAAAGGCGAATTAAATTCGCCTTTTTTTATTTCTGATTAGAGAAAAAGTTATTTTTAAGCCGCTTGAACCTGGGGTAATTCACCACCCACTGACCATAATTTTTCAATTTGATAATATCCACGCGATTGCTCGGTCATCGCATGGACAATGACATCACCTAAATCTAAAAGCACCCAATCAGATGTAATATCGCCTTCCATGCCAAGTGGATTAAAACCTTTTTCCTTAACACCTATTTCAACATAATCACATAATGCTTTAATGTGACGATTTGAAGTTCCTGTGACGACAATCATATAATCAGTGAAGCTGGTTTTTCCTCGTACATCAAGTACGACCATATTGTGTGCTTTACGTTCTTCTAAAACGTCTTTAACTATTTTTAATAAAGCCTCTGTTTGCATTGTGTTCCTTTTTAAATCGTAAAAAATCACTCTTTGTAGAGTTGATGTTGCGTAATATAATCAATCACCGCGTCAGGTAATAAAAATCGCGGACTGCATCCTGCCGCAATCATACCGCGAATTGCAGTTGCAGAAATGGCTAATTGTGTAATTTCTTGAAAAAATAAACCGCCAGCACTGTATTTTTTTAAAATTTTTTTATCATGAATTAAGCGTTTTTTAAAAAAATCGCTTAGTGAATTGAGTACCGTATCGGGGCGGGTAATCACAACAACATGCGCTAAATCAAAGATTTCTTGCCATCGATACCATGTCGTTAAGTGATTAAATGCATCACTGCCAATAAATAATAATAGTGTTTGTGTATGATTATGACGCAGTGAAGTAAGCGTATCAAACGTATAAGAATACCCGCCACGCTCTAATTCTTGAGCATCAATGATTAAATCATGTTGATTTCCTACCGCAAGTTCAAGCATATCTAAACGCTGATTTGCACTCGCCTTTGTTTGCGACCTGTGAGAGGGCATACAAGGAATTAAACGCACATGATCCAGCTCAAATAAGGCTTTCAATTCCAATGCAGAACGCAAATGTCCAAAATGCACTGGATCAAATGTACCGCCAAAAATACCAATCATTTATTGACGAATATGGCCATCGCCAAGGACGATATATTTAAGTGAAGTTAAACCGTGCAAGCCTACAGGGCCACGAGCATGAAGTTTATCGGTACTAATACCAATTTCTGCCCCTAAACCGTATTCAAAGCCATCTGCAAAACGCGTGGACGCATTGACCATAACAGAGCTTGAATCGACTTCACGCAAGAAACGACGAGCCAGTGTGTAATCTTCTGTCACAATGGCCTCTGTGTGTTGCGAGCTGTACTGATGAATATGATCAATGGCTTCATCGATGCCACTGACAATTTTGATTGATAAAATGGGTGCAAGATATTCAGTTTGCCAATCTTCTGTCGTTGCACGAAGGCAATTCGCCGCAAGTAATGAACAGGTTTTTGCACAACCACGCAATTCGACGCCTTTTTCAATATAGGCTTGCGCGAGTTTAGGCAAAATACTTGGCGCAATACTTTCTGACACGAGCAGCGTTTCCATCGCATTACACACGCCATAACGATGTGTTTTTGCATTGATGGCAATACGCATGGCTTTGTCTATATCTGCTTTATCGTCAATGTAGACATGGCAAATCCCGTCTAAATGCTTAATAACAGGAATCGTCGCTTCGTTGCTGATACGCTCAATTAAACTTTTTCCACCACGCGGCACAATAATATCGACAAAATTTTTCATCGTAATCAACTCGCCAACGGCGGCGCGATCAGTCGTTTCAACAATTTGCACCGCACCGGCTGGCAGGCCCGCATCAAGCAAACCTTGCGTCACACATTTGGCAATGGCTTGGTTTGAGTGAATCGCTTCAGAGCCTCCGCGCAAAATACAGGCATTGCCTGATTTTAAACACAATGCAGCCGCGTCAACGGTCACATTGGGGCGTGACTCGTAAATAATTCCAATCACGCCTAGTGGCACGCGCATTTGCCCGACTTGTATTCCGCTTGGACGATAGCTTAAATTGGAAATTTCACCCACAGGATCGGGGAGGGCGGCAACTTGACGCAATCCTTCAATCATTGCGTCAATACTCTTTGGCGTAAGCGTTAATCTATCGAGTGCCGCTGCATCTAAACCACTTGCTTTTCCTGCGTCTAAATCCTTTTGATTTTCTGCTATAACATGCGCTTGATTCACATGCAATGCGCTTGCAATGGCAATAAGTGCTTGGTTTTTTGTAAGTGTTTCTGTGTGACTTAGGAGTCGTGCCGCTTCTTTTGCTTGCTGCCCTAATGTTTGCATATAAGCTTGAATTGTCATGTGCTAAAAATTTCCTTTATTCCCAAAAGTTCCAATGCCAGTAATAAACCACCCGCAAAAATACCCGCTAAAATATCATCAAATATAATACCAAAGCCGCCATGAACGTGTTTATCGACCCATTTTATGGGAAATGGCTTGAGAATATCAAAAAATCGAAATAACACAAACCCGATTAAAACAGCTTCCCAACTAAAAGGCACAAACCAAAGTGTCACTAAATAGCCGGCTACTTCGTCCCAAACAATACCATTAAAATCATGTTCACCGAGTAAATTTGCGGCATCGCCACAAATTTTAATACCCGCAATAATCGAGATCAGTGTTAAGACACTGTATATTTCAAAAGACGTTTGCGCAGCCAATAAATAAACTGGAATCGCAGCTATTGTGCCGCAGGTTCCCGGTGCTTTTTTGACAAGTCCTGAGCCAAATCCGAACGCCAAAAATAACGTGGGATTGGTTAAAATATTTTTGGGCGTGAGTTGATTTTTACCGTAAGTTTCAAGAAAAATGTTCATAACCTGTTGCTGTGAGTGTTTCAATATGACCTGCTTTTAGTAAACGCAAACCCAATTGCGCCTCAATGGTGCCAATTTGTGTGCAATTAGCAGGGATACAATGCACGAATTGACTGGGAACGGTAAAGCATAATTCGTAATCGTCACCCGAAATAAGCGGCATTAACGTATCGCCCGTTTGCGCTATATAAGCTTTAACAGAAGATGAAAGTGGCAATTTTTCCCATTCGATACACGCGCCCACTTCACTTTGCTTTAAAATGTGTCCCAAATCACTCAATAAGCCATCAGAAATATCGATACACGCGCTCGCAACGCCTCGCAACGCCAAACCTTTGCCTATCTGAGGCATAGGGGTGTGAAATCGCTCTAAAGCCGCTTGAGCGGCTTCGTATCTGTAGCCTTGTTTAATTTTAAGACCCAATCCCGCATCACCCAAATTTCCCGTCATGAAAATGACATCGCCAATTTGTGCGGTAGAGCGTTTGAGTGCTTGCCGCTTTGGCACGATTCCCATTGCTTGAACGGTGAGTGTCAATGCCCCTTGCGTGGTATCACCGCCAATTAAATCGACGGAAAACTGCCTTGCTAGTTCTAAAAATCCACTTGAAAATTGACGCAGCCAGTTTTCATCAATATGAGGCAGTGTTAACGCTAATGTCACCGCAATAGGTTTAGCCCCCATGGCGGCTAAATCACTTAAATTCACCGCTAGTAATTTATGCCCAAGTTGCGCTGGATCTGCATCTGCAAAAAAATGGACATTTTCAACCATGGTGTCAGTTGTAATCGCCAGTTCGTAGCCAGTTGGAATAGATAATAGGGCGCAATCATCACCTATCCCTAAATTTGTATGCTCATTTAGGTGTTTTTTTTGTTTGAAGAATTTATCAATAAGTGAAAATTCGCTTATCATCTTTTCTGCTGTCTACTTTTTGGCACGCATTCGACGAGCATCTTTTGGGTCATGACGCAGCGGACGATAAATTTCAATTCTATCGCCTTGTTGAACTTCACGCTCGAGCGTACAAGGTATGGAAAAAATACCGACATTGAGTGACGTGACTTCTTGCTGCTCGAATTCACTGCATTGCGTCAAAATTCCCGATAACTTAATGGCATCCGCGACATTGCAATGTGCAGGCAACGTAATGGTGAGTAATAGTTGTTTTTTTGGCGTTGCATACACAATTTCCGCATTAATCATTTGCGTATACAACTTTAGCACGCTGTGTAAATGAACTGACCATCGTATTGCAAATCTGGTTAAATACAGCGCCAAAAGCCAAACTAGCCAGTTTTCCCGATAACTCAAAATCCAAGTTGAATAAAATTTTACTCGCATCTTCACGCAACGGTTGAAATTGCCAAACACCTGCCAAATGTGAAAAAGGACCATCAATGAGTGACACCGTCATTTGTTTGCCCATATCGAGTTCATTACGCGTTGAAAAAGCTTTTTGAAAGCCACCTTTTGAAATCGATAATTCCGCTTCCACAATGTTTCCTTCACGTTTAATGATGCGACTATGGCTGCACCATGGAAGAAATTGTGGGTACGATTCAATGTCGTTGACCAAATCAAACATTTGTTGCGCAGAAAATTTGACTAACGCGGTTTTCTCAATGCGCGTCATTTAAAGCACTCCAATGACGTGTAAAAAGACCAAGAAAATAGAAGCAGGGGCAACATAGCGCACTAAAATGCGCCAAAGCTCATAACTGGGTTTGCAAGGCATTTGGAGTTCTGATTCACTGTGATCTCGATGCATAATCCATCCTGCAAACACGGCAATACAAAAACCACCAATAGGGAGCATTAAATTGGCGGTGACATAATCGAGTAATTGAAAAATAGTACGCTCAAAAAAGTGAACATCTTTCCAAATATTAAACGAAAAGACAGTACCAAGTCCCAAAAACCATGTGCCAAATCCACTCCAAATACACGCTTTTTCACGGGTGAAATTTTTATTTTCAACCAGCCATGCAACTAAAGGTTCAATAAGCGAAATTGAAGAAGACAGCGCTGCAAAAACAAGTAAAACAAAAAACAAAATGCCCATCAGCCAACCACCTGTCATATTGCCAAACGCAATAGGCAGTGTTTGAAAAATTAAGCCAGGCCCTGAAGCTGGGTGCAGATTATGTTCAAATACCAACGGAAAAATCGCAATACCAGCGAGTAGCGCAACAATGGTATCCGCTGCGGCGACTAAATAAGTGGTTTTTGAAATAGAGATATCTTTAGGTAAATACGCGCCATAAACCATAATTGCGCCCATACCCAAGCTAAGCGTAAAAAAGGCGTGACCCATAGCAGTCAATACAGAATTTCGCGTTAATGTACTAAAATCTACATTGAACATAAAATGCAAACCACGTTGATAACTATTGGTTGTCATTGCGTAACCAACAAGTAAAATCAATAGTACAAATAAACTTGGCATTAAAAAACGCACCGATTTTTCAAGTCCATTACTCACACCACGAGAAACAATCCACATGGTCGCGCCCATGAATACACTATGCCAAAACGTCAGTTGAAGTGGATTTGCAGTGAAATTATCAAATACACTTTGAATAGCGTTCGCATCGGCGTTGAAAAAACTACCTGTAAATGCTTTCACGACATAAGCCGACGCCCATCCTGCAATCACGCTGTAATAGGATAAAATTAACACGCCAGCAATCATGCCCATCCAGCCTAAGTATTGCCAATTTTCATCCGCATTGGCTTCTTTTGTGAGCATTTGCATCGTTTCAACGGGATTGCGTTGGCTACGTCGTCCTAGCATGGTTTCTGCGATCATAATGGGAATGCCAATGAGTAAAACGCAGACTAAATAAACCAAAACAAACGCCCCACCACCATTTTCTCCGGTAATATAGGGGAATTTCCAAATATTCCCAAGCCCGACCGCAGAACCCGTTGCGGCTAAAATAAAGGCAAACCTTGATGACCAATGGCTGTGGAGTAACGAATTGTTTGTTGTCATAAAAAACTCACATGATTTATTGAGATAATTTGAGATAAGGTGATGAATTTATCGCTTTTTTGGCAAGATGTCACGGAGAGGATGCAAAGTACAGACTCTTTCTTGTATTCAAACAGGGCATTTTAAGCGTTAAAAACTTGGTATGATAGGCTAATTTCTCAAAAACAGCGCAGTAATCGCTTCAAACTTCACTTATCCATGACACAAAATTGGCAAACTCAACTCGCAAGCGCATTCTCAAATTTTGATGAACTCTGTCATTATCTGCAACTATCGCCAAGTGAATTACGTCTTTCACAAGATGCACGAACACAATTTCCACTGCGTGTCCCACTTGCGTTTGCCTCACGGATGGAAAAAGGGAATCCTGCTGACCCACTTTTGCGGCAAATATTGCCTATTTCCGATGAACTTAAAATTTATCCCGATTTCAGTGACGATCCTGTCGGCGATTTACCTTCACTTAAACAAACGGGTTTACTTCATAAATATCATGGGCGCGTATTGCTTATCAATACGGGTGCGTGCGCTATCCATTGCCGATATTGTTTTCGACGCAATTTTCCGTATGCGGATTTGCAGCTTACAAAACAACAAGAAAATGACGTTATCGAGGCAATTAGAAACGATAGTAGCATTGAAGAAGTGATTTTAAGCGGTGGCGACCCGATGATTTTAAATGATGCACGTTTAACGTCACTCATTGACGCACTGGCAACTATTGAAAAACTCAAACGTATTCGCATTCACACACGTTTGCCGATTGTGTTGCCTGCGCGAATAACAGATGATTTATTGACACTATTTAAACATTGCTCAAAAAAAATTATCGTCGTCGTGCATTGCAATCACGCCAATGAAATTGATGATGACGTCGCCAATGCTTGCGCTCGTTTGCGTTCTGCTGGCGTGGTACTTCTCAATCAGTCCGTTTTACTGCGCGATGTGAATGATAATGCCACCGCGCTTTGTGAATTGAGTGAGAAATTATTTGAAATAGATGTGTTGCCGTATTATTTGCATTTTTTAGATAAGGCGAATGGAACAGGGCATTTTCAAGTGAGTAAAACAGACGCATTAGCATTATTTGAGGCCATGCAAAATCAACTTCCCGGTTACCTTGTTCCCAAATTAGTCACAGAGCAAGCAGGCGCACTTGCCAAACAAAATTTATGATTATTCAATTACAACGGTTTTCAAATCAGTCAACGCTGTTGAGCTGAATTCAGTAAAATGATCACCTTCTTGCTCAATAAATAAAGCAGCAATACCCATTTTATTAGCCACATCCATTCCTGCTTCACGCCCTAAACATAAAAGTGCTGTATCCCACACCTCTGCTTGGGTCGCATTTTCATCAAATACAGAAACAGACACCGTGTTATGTGTAATTGGCGTGCCTGTTTTGGCATCTAAAATGTGGCTGTAGCGTTTTCCGTCTTTATCAAAAAAATGATGATACGTGCCAGACGTCGTGACCGACATAGGCTCTGTGCGATTCATGGTAATAATTTTGTGCATACTGCGTTGAGTGGATAATGGTTTTTCCAGCGCCACGCGCCAAGGTGAATTATCTGGTTTTTTTCCAAACGTTTGAAGTTCACCACCGATTTCAACTAAATAATTATCAATATCTTGCGCTTTAAAAATGCCGGCAATTTGTGACACGCTATAACCTTGCCCCACTGACGATAAATCGATTTTGAGTGTTGGATTTTTTTTGCGCAAATGCGTCGAGTCAATAATGTCTATTTGATTAAATCCGACTTGGCTTAAAGCGGTTTTTAATTTGCTAGGACTGGGCTGCGTGAGTGATTCACCTTTAAAACCCCATAGATCAAATAAGGGTTTAATGGTTAAATCGTAGCAACCTTGCGTTGCTTCGCTAGCCACTTTTGCCGCTTGTATTAACGCGATAACTTCATCGCCAAGCATTTGTGGCTCAGTGCTGTTTAGCGCGTTAAATTTCTCAATCACTGAATCCTCACGGTAATTGGAGAGCTCTACATCAAGGCGTTGCAGTTCTTCATCGACTTGCTTTTGAAGTGCAACAGAATCAACCGTATTTTTGCTTGACCAAAAACTCATGTGATATGTTGTTCCTTGCGTATAACCTTCTAATTTTTGTACGGTTTTAGCAGGTTCACAGCCGTTTAAGGTGAGAATAAAGGCCGCACTGAGGACGGGATAAACAAACGCGCGTGTCATTATTGCTCCACAGTCACGAAGGCAATTTTAGAAATGCCCGCGTGTTGAACAATTGCCATCACCTCTGCTACTTTTCCATACACTACCGCTTGATCTGCGTATAAATGCACACCAATTTCAGCATCTTTGGTGAGTTCAGTTTTTAAATTGGTTTCTTGTAACGCTAAATCGGTTTGAGCAACTTTATTTAACGTGACCATGCCTTGCGCATCAATGCCTAGCTGCAATGGTTGCTTTTGCGTATCAGCAATGGTTTGAGTGGTTTTAGGCAGTTTGACTTGAACAGATTGGGTAAGCAGTGGCGCAGTGACAAGTAAAATAATCACTAAAACCAACATCACATCCACAAGGGGCGTGACGTTAATTTCGCTCATTGCGCTTTCGTCGTCTGATTGTGGTTTAAAGGCCATTTTTCAGCTCCTTTATTTATTTTGTTGCGATGAAGGCAGGGCAACAAGCAAAAAATGCGCGACAAATTGCTCCAATTGTTGGCGTTGCAATTTCACGCGACGCAGAAAAAAGTTATAGGCCAATACCGCTGGAACAGCTACCGCAATACCAATAGCCGTAGCAACCAGCGCATCACCAATAGGCCCGGCTACGACATCTAAACTTGTTGAACCACTTTCAGTAATATCATGCATAGCGTGCATAATTCCTAAAACCGTGCCAAATAAGCCTACAAAAGGCGCTGTGCTACCAATACTGGCGAGTAGCGTTAAGCCACTTTCGAGCATGTGTTGTTCGTGCTGGAGTTGTTTTTCAAGCGTGTGCTGAAGCAATTCTTGAGGATTGCCACTGTATTTGAAATTTTTATCGTGCAGACGACCATATTCATCGAGCCAATGCAAACCTTCTAAGGCGAGTTGCGCTTGTGTGCCTTTGAAAATCGTTTCAGGCAGTTTTTTTGCTTGCTCAAGGTCTTTTACTTGCCAAAATACGTCGCTAAAAGCCCTGTTTTGACGATTATTTGACATAAACTGCCAAATTTTAAAAAAAATCAATGTCCAGCTAAGTACTGAAAAAATGAGTAATGTGTAAAGCGTTGCATCAATAACAAAGTGGGTAATTTGATCAGACATTATTTATATTTCCTCTTGCGTGTCTTAATTTATTTTTGAATTTGGAATTTAAATGTTTTTGTCCCTTTAAAACCGACAGCTTTATCGTTAACAATTTTAGGGGTAAATTCCATTTCCATGACAATTTCTTTTATTTCTGCTAACAAATCGGCATCAAATATATTATCGGGTTCTGTATTCTTAACATTCACATCGTTTACTTGACCCTTTTCGTTAATCGATAACGTGAAGGTAACTGCGCCTTCAAGTCGCCAGCGTTCATTTTTACGTTTTAGGCGGCGTTCAATATTTTGACAATTATCACAGTCACCGCCCGTTGAACTATTACCCGTACTTTGCGTGTCAAATTCAGCTGGTTTTGAAACTGATTTTGTTACATTAGACGATGGCATCGTTTGTGTGGGAACCGATGTCGTGTCAACTTTTGGAATGCTGGTTTCTGCATTTTCAGACGCGCTAGTCAAAATTTTGGGCTGTGCGACGGGTTTGGGAGGCGTGATTTTTTTTAATGGTTCAGGCGGTTTGACAACAGGTTTCACAGGCTCTTTTTTAACGACTGGTGGTGCAGGTGGTTTTTCTGGTAGAACTTTTGGTTTTTCGATTGGAGGAAGCATAACCACTTCAATGACTTTAGGCGCAATTTTTTTAGGTGTCTGCGTGGCATTGATAATCCATGTGCCCACGCTCACATGCATTACTAATACTAAAAATAAAAATAAGCCGCGCACTTTCATGCTAAACGTTTTTTGACGTAAATGAGATGCAGCAAAAAGGGGCGAAAATGTCGTCATGACCGAAATAGATAATAATGGTTTAGAGAGAATGTTAGATCAAAAATAGACGTTTTTGATCGCGGCGACGTTTCACTTCAAAGACACAGAAAAGTGAAATAGCAGCTGCAAACATGACATAAATGCCAATAGGATAATGGGAATCCGTTTTGGTAATCAATGCAGTAACAAGCATGGGCGATGTACCACCAAAAATAGCCGCCGCTAAATTACACGCAAGCGACATACCCGTGTAGCGTGTGCGAGCGGGAAAAATTTCAGTCACTAATGTGGGAATAGGCGCAATGTAAAACGAAACAATCATAGCAAATACAACTTGTGAAATCAGCGCAAACGTAAAAGTTTGGTAATCAAGCAAATAAACATAGGGTAGGGCAAACAATAAATAACAGACGCAGACAATTTTCATCAAACGCTCACGGTTGTGTGTATCGCAAAGCGTCGCTGAAATGGGAGCCATCACCATCATAACACCTAAGACAATCAAATAAATCTCAAGTGAATCTGAACTGCTAAAGTGCATGAATTTGACCATAAAGCTTGGCATGAAAACGGTTTGAATATAAAACGGAATCGTTACCGCCATATATAAACCAATGCCGAGAAAGACTTCTTTATAATTATTTTTGAGTGTATCACTAATAGGTGACTCACTAACATGACCAGCTTCTTGCGCTTCGAGAAAAACGGGACTTTCTTGCAGTTTTGTTCGAATATAAAGTCCAACAAGACCAATAAAAAAACCTAATACAAAGGGGATTCGCCAGCCGTAAGTATCAAAATCTTCGGGACGCATAAATTCGGCAAGCAGCGCAGAAATCATGGTGCCAAAAAATAAACCCATAAGCATACTTAACATGGATAAACTGCCAACACGATTTTTATTAGTCGGTTTCGCATGTTCCACCAAATACACAATGGAACCACCAAATTCGCCACCAATCGCCACGCCTTGAACCAAGCGAATGACGGTTAAAAGAATAGGTGCCCAAATCCCAATCATCGAGTACGTTGGTAGCAAACCAATGCAAGCAGTTGGAATGGCCATCATTAAAATCGAGAGTGACAGCGCATTTTTTCGACCATATTTATCGCCAATATAGCCAAATAACATGGCGCCAAGCGGACGCATTAAAAAACCAATGGCAAAAATACCAAATGTTGCAATTAATGCGACATTTTCATCGCCTGCAGGGAAAAAATGTTTACTAATTAACGCTGTAAATGTGCCGTAAAGAGCATAATCGTACCATTCCAGTCCGTTGCCAAGCATGGTTGATGCAACGACTTTTTTCATTTGCGACATAATCAATCCTGTGAATTCTTTCAATTACCTAATTATAGCGGATTGAAAGCCAATGCGTCGCCCATAACGGTGTGAATTAACAAGTATTTAAGCTTAAAGGCGACTTTTGATGAGTGAGAGACGCCATAAAGCGCATTTTTCCGTTATAATTTGCGTATCTCTTTTATCGTTTAACTTGGTCAATATTGTGTCAACATCCATTCAAAAAGTAACTACTTTCCAAGGGCTTATTTTAGCACTGCAAACGTATTGGGCACAGCAAGGCTGTGTACTACTTCAACCACTTGACTTAGAAGTTGGCGCAGGAACATTTCATCCTGCCACATTTCTTCGCGCAATAGGACCTGAGCCTTGGAGCGCGGCGTATGTGCAACCGTCACGTCGTCCGACTGACGGACGTTTTGGTGATAATCCAAACCGTTTGCAACATTACTATCAATTTCAAGTGATGCTCAAACCCTCACCGGCGGATATTCAAGATTTATATCTCGGTTCGTTGACCTGCTTAGGATTTGATTTGCTTGAGCATGACATTCGTTTTGTGGAAGATAATTGGGAATCTCCCACGCTTGGTGCTTGGGGACTTGGCTGGGAAGTGTGGCTCAATGGTATGGAAGTCACGCAATTTACCTATTTTCAACAAGTAGGCGGCCTTGAATGTCGTCCTGTTACGGGTGAAATTACTTATGGTTTAGAGCGTCTTGCGATGTATTTGCAGGGCGTGAATAGCGTTTATGACTTAGTGTGGACGCAGACACCGCATGGCGTGGTGACTTATGGTGACGTGTTCCATCAAAACGAAGTCGAAATGTCAGCGTTCAATTTTGACCATGCCAAAGTGGATTTTCTCTTTGAGTGCTTCAATACCTACGAAGAAGAATGCCAAAAATTAATTGCCGCTGATTTGCCGCTTCCTGCGTATGAAATGGTGCTTAAAGCCTCGCATACGTTTAACTTACTTGATGCGCGTCATGCGATTTCCGTGACAGAGCGTCAACGCTATATTCTGCGTGTTCGTACCTTGTCACGAGCCGTTGCAGAAGCCTATTATGCAAGACGTGAAACCTTAGGATTTCCGATGTTAACCACGCAAGGAGCACACGAATGACAACACAACATTTATTATTTGAACTCGGCTGCGAAGAATTGCCGCCTAAAACCTTAGTAAAACTCAGCAATGCATTGACTTCAGGCATCGTGCAAGGTTTAAACGATGCTGAACTGGCATTTTCATCAGTAAAAAGTTATGCGGCGCCACGACGCCTTGCGGTTTTTATTGAAAATTTGGCCGGTGCGCAGATTGATAAAACCGTTCAAAAACGCGGCCCAGCAATTCAAGGCGCCTTTCAAGCTGACGGCACCCCAAGTAAAGCGGCGCTTGCCTTTGCGCAAAGTTGCGGTGTTGAATTTGACCAGCTTGAGCGCTTAAAAACCGATAAAGGTGAATGGCTCGCTTGTACGCAAACTATTGCAGGGCAAACCACGCAGCAGCTTATTGGCGATATTATTCGCAAAAGTATTAGTTTATTGCCGATTGCGAAACGGATGCGTTGGGGAAGTTTTGCGATCGAATTCGTGCGTCCCGTGCATTGGGCGGTGTTGCTTTACGGTGAGCAAATTGTTGAAACAGAAATTTTAGGTTTGCAAACCGGTAATCAAACTCGTGGTCATCGTTTTCACGCACCGCAATCGATTGTGATTGATAAACCTGAAAATTATGCTGATTTATTATTGTCACAAGGCAAAGTGATTGCGGATTTAAATGTGCGTCAAGCACAGATTCGCAGTGATGCAGAAAAAGCCGCATCAGCAGTTCAAGGGATTGCACATATTGATGACGATTTACTTGAAGAAATTGCCGCGTTAAATGAATTACCAGTTCCCATTACAGGCCATTTTGATGAGCGCTTTTTAGCTTTGCCAGCGGAAGTGTTAATCACTACGATGCAGGAAAATCAAAAGTATTTTCCCGTCAAAAATACAGATGGTTCCTTGCGCCCATATTTTATTACATTTAGTAATATTCAAAGCACACGCCCCCAATCCATTCAAGATGGAAATGAGCGGGTTGTCACGCCACGTTTATCGGATGCGGAATTTTTCTGGAAACAAGACCGTAAAAAATCCCTTGCTGATTTTTCATCGCGTTTAGAAACGATTGTGTTTCAAGAAAAATTGGGAACGGTTGCGCAAAAGGTTTCACGTTTGGTAAAACTTGCAGAAACCATCGCATCGCAAATTGGCGGGGATGTTGAGTTAGCAAAACGCGCGGCATTTTTAGCGAAAAATGATTTGATGACCGAAATGGTCGGTGAGTTTGGGAATTTACAAGGCATTATGGGGCGTTATTACGCGCTCGCGGATGGTGAAAATCCACTAGTTGCAAAGGCCATTGAAGAGCATTATTTGCCAAAACAAGCCGGTGGCGCAACACCGAGCAATGAATTAGGTTGCGTCGTTGCACTTGCAGAAAAAATTGACACGTTAGTAGGGATTTTTAGCGCTGGGTTAATTCCAACGGGCGATAAAGATCCTTATGCGCTCCGTCGCGCGGCATTGGGTGTTTTGCGTATTTTGATTGAGCATGAGTTAAAATTGGATATTCATGCGTTAATTGCTGTTGCCTCAACCTTATTCACCCATGATTTTGATCACGCTGCCACGCAAAAATTAGTCGCTGATTTTATTTTTGAGCGCTTAAAAGGCTATTGCCTTGATAAAGGTTTTTCAGCTGATGAATTTGAAGCTGTTTTAGCGGTTAATCCAACACAACCGTTTGATTTTATTCAGCGTTTGCAAGCGGTAAAAGCGTTTAGACAATTACCAGAAGCGGAAAGTTTAGCGGCGGCTAATAAACGTATTTTAAACATTTTGAAAAAATCGGACTCGCCCGCATCGCAAACAGTGGGCAATTTGGTTGAACCGGTTGAAATTGCTTTGCTTGAATTAGCGAACCAATCAGCAAAAGATATTGCGCCATTGCTTGAAACTCGCAATTATCCAGCCGCTTTAGCGCGACTGGCTGAATTGAAAGAACCTGTCGATGCGTTTTTCGATGGTGTGATGGTGAATTGTGATGATTTAACCTTACGTGGAAATCGTCTTGCATTGTTGAATTTATTGTCGAAACAATTTTTAGAGTGCGCTGATATTTCTAAATTACAAGCGTAATGGATGACACGTTTGATTTTGCGAAACAGTTGCTCGCATGGTTTGATATTCATGGGCGAAAAGATT
>CAINHP010000220.1 GCA_903848905.1 uncultured Pseudomonadota bacterium | reverse complement strand
GTGGACTACCTGTAGAAAGCTTTAGTGTGCCTAAGGATGAGGGGTAGTGCTTTCCGGTGATGAAATAGTTGACAGTTTTCGATCACAGCAATTGAAAAGCCTTTATCAACAACTCAATGAAATTGCTATACAATAGGTACAGCGTTGTTTAAAAACTGACCTAACACTTTTAATACGTTTCACGATTCCATTTTATTTTTTTACGACGATATTCAATGCGACTAACTATTGAGCAAGTCCAACTGGTGAAAAAAACAGTGGAGATCATTTTAATTGTACCCAGTCACATTTGGTTATTTGGGTCACGTGTAAATGATGATAAAAAAGGGGGGGAATATTGATTTATTCATCGAAACACAGTCTCTATGCCCAAATCGTGCTGAAACGATATGCCGTTTATATGGTGAATTAGTGATGACGTTAGGCGAACAGAAAATTGATATTTTGCTCAAAGACAAAAACACAACCGAAGTCCCCATTTTTGACATTGCAAGGCACAGCAGCGTTTTATTATGAGTTTGCGTTATTTAGTTAAGCACGATGAAAACAAGTATGTTTAAGGCGTGAGCATCTCACTAAAAGCGACACTATTCATATTAATATCATTTTGAATATCAATAAAATACAGAGTTAACAATGTCGATTCAAACACAAGATATTCGGTGGAAACAGCGATTCAACAATTATCTTAATGCATTTCAAACGCTTATTGATGCTGTCGAACTTGCCAACACGCGTCAATTATCGACATTGGAGCAACAAGGTTTAATTCAAGGTTTCGAGTTTACGCACGAATTGGCATGGAATGTATTAAAAGATTATTTAGAATACAAAGGGTTTGTTGATTTGATTGGCTCACGCGATGCGACACGCACCGCCTTTAAAAATGGATTAATTGAAAACGGTGATACATGGATGGCGATGATTAAAGCGCGAAATCAAACATCGCACACCTACAACATAGAACTAGCAAAGGAAATTGCAGAGGATATTTTAGCGTTGTTTTATCCTGAATTTGACCAATTCGCGAAAAAATTTACTCAACTATGCCTCCAAAATGATTTATGAATCATGGTTTAACCAAAGAAACCGTTGACAAAATGGTCAGCGTATTTATTCAATTTCCTCAGATTGAAAAGGCTGTGCTTTATGGTTCTAGGGCAAAAGGGAATTTTAAAATGGGATCGGATATTGATTTAACCCTTTACGGTGAAAACTTATCACAACATCTACTAGGCGATATTGCAGACACCTTAGATGATTTATTGTTGCCTTATACTGTCGATCTATCCATTTTTGACAACATAAATCATCACGCGTTATGTGACCATATTGAGCGTGTTGGTGTCGTTTTTTACGATGCTGTAGAAAGGGCTAGTGTGCCTAAAGAAATCGATTAATATTTAAAAAACATAAAAAAAGCGCAACACTTAAAAAGTGATTGCGCCTTTTGATCAAACTAAAAAATTAACGGATTAATTTTTACCAGCGCGTTTACGCTCGTTTTCAGTTAATAATTTTTTACGTAAACGAATAGATTTCGGTGTAACTTCAACAAGTTCATCTTCAGAAATAAATTCTAACGCTTGTTCAAGTGTTAATTTTTGAATACGTGCAAGCACTAAACTTTCGTCAGTACCTGAAGCGCGAACGTTCGTTAATTGTTTGGGTTTACATGGGTTCACACACAAATCATTCGTGCGCGAATGCAACCCAACAAGCATACCTTCATACACTTCATCGCCATTAACAAGTAACAATTCACCACGCTCTTGCAATGGATGCAATGAATACGTGACAGCTTTACCTGAAATCATTGAAATCATCACGCCACGCATACGTGTACCGACGTCACCAGTTTTCATTGGACCGTAATGATCAAATACATGGTAAAGCAAGCCTGAACCCGATGTTGCCGTCATAAATTCAGTTTGGAAACCAATTAAACCACGTGAAGGCATCATGTATTCTAATCGGATACGACCTTTACCATCGGGTACCATATTGGTCAAATCGCCTTTACGATCGCCCAATTTTTCCATGATTGAACCTTGATGCTCTTCTTCTACTTCAATGGTCACCATTTCAAACGGTTCGCATTTTTTACCATCGATTTCTTTTAAAATAACTTCAGGACGCGACACACCCATCTCAAAGCCTTCACGACGCATGTTTTCAATCAATACTGATAAATGCAATTCGCCACGACCAGATACTTTGAATTTATCGGGGTCCCCAGTGTCTTCAACTTTAAGCGCTACGTTGTGTTGTAATTCTTTTTCCAAGCGATCACGAATTTGACGTGTCGTCACAAATTTACCTTCTTTACCTGCAAAAGGTGAATTGTTCACTTGGAAAGTCATCGAAACAGTCGGTTCATCCACCGATAAAGGTGTCATAATTTCTATTTTTTCAGGACTGCAAATGGTGTCTGAAATTTCTAATTTTTCAATACCCGCAAAAGCAATAATGTCCCCTGCTCTCGCTTCTTGTACTTCAATACGCTCTAAACCGTGGAAACCGTAAACTTGCAACATACGACCTTTACGCTCAACACCTTCGCGGTTCACAATCACGAGTTGTTGATTGGGTTTAATCACACCACGTTGAATACGACCAATACCAATAACGCCCGTGTAGGTGTTGTAATCTAAACTGGTCACTTGCATTTGGAAAGGACCATCCACATTGACAGGTGGTGGACTCACTTTATCAATAATGGTTTGAAATAGCGGTGTCATGTCACCACTGTTAACCGTTGATTCAAGTCCCGCGTAACCATTAATCGCTGATGCGTAAACGATAGGAAAATCTAACTGCTCATCTGTTGCACCTAAACGATCAAATAAATCAAATGTTTGATCAACTACCCAATCAGGACGCGCACCAGGACGATCTACTTTATTGATTACGACAATGGGTTTTAAACCTAAAGCAAATGCTTTTTGTGTCACAAAACGGGTTTGTGGCATCGGACCATCTACCGCATCAACAAGTAATAAAACAGAATCTACCATCGATAAAACACGCTCAACCTCACCGCCAAAATCAGCATGTCCTGGCGTGTCAACGATGTTAATGTGATAGCCATTCCAATCTAGCGCGGTATTTTTTGCCAAAATGGTAATGCCGCGTTCTTTTTCAATATCGTTTGAATCCATGATACGCTCGGTCAATTTCGTATGCGCTGCGAAAGTGCCCGATTGTTGCAACAATTTATCCACAAGCGTCGTTTTTCCGTGGTCAACGTGCGCAATAATGGCAATATTTCTTAATTTTTCAATCACTTTTTGTACTCTTTAGTTAAATAAAATTGGGTGTTACTTTTTAAAATTAGTTTGAATGTTTAACTTTGTTGCCAAGGGAGTCCCACAAAACGCCAGCCATTTAAATGACCACGCTGTTTATTGTGATCTAACGAACCTTCAAAACCATCAACAATGTTAATTAAACGCAAATAACCGGTATTTTCAAGCGCGACAGCGGCTTCGAGTGAGCGCTGTCCACTGCGACATAATAATAAGATAGGTATATTAAAATTAGGTGCAACGCGATGTACACTTTCAACAAAATGGGCGTTGAGTTGAAAATCAGGGGCTTCTTTCCATGGAATATGGATAGCTTTGGGTGGGTGCCCCACAAATAAATGCTCCATTTTTGTCCGCACGTCAATGAGTACCGCTGTTGCATCATTTTGCAAAATGTCCCACGATTCTTGCGGGCTACGATTTTCAATCATGGTGCAATTTCCAAAAGTTAAATGTTCGTTGACTATTATCGCATTCATTATCAATTTTGGCTCGGCTAACTGCGACCCTAAAGATAATTTAATTGAAAAACTAAATATCACCGTCAAAAGATTTGACGATACAATACGCTAAATTATCCACTTCACGCCTGACTTTTTAAGGCTTTATTTATAAAAATATTTATGCAAACTGAGATAGAAAACGTCCGTGCGACCGCCGAATTGCTATACAATCAAGCAGCAATTGACGATGCGCTTGATACCATGGCAACCCAAATCAATCAATTACTAGTTGGTCGTGACCCGCTTGTACTTTGTGTGATGAATGGTGGACTTATCACCGCTGGTCATCTCCTCACACGATTAACCATCCCACTGACCATAGATACCATTAACGCAAGTCGCTACCAAAATAAAACCGTGGGTGAAGAAATTGAATGGTTAATTAAACCGCGTGTTTCACTTAAAGACCGGACAATTTTAATTATTGACGATATTTTAGATGCAGGCATTACCCTTGCGGCGATTTATGATTTTTGCCTAAATGAAGGGGCGAGTTCTGTTTACACTGCTGTTTTACTTAATAAAGAATTAGCGCGTAAAAAACCCATTACAGCCGATTTTGTCGGTTTAAACGTTCCTGATCGCTATGTGTTTGGCTACGGCATGGACTACAAAGGCTATTGGCGTAATGCAAATGGCATTTATGCTTGCGTGGAGTAGCCAATGACAACAAAAATTAAGCTATTCGGTCCTGTTATGCTTGATGTTGCAGGACTTGAGTTGACCACCGAAGAGCGTGACGTCATTAATCATCCTAATACGGGAGCGATTATTTTATTTTCCCGTAACTATGAAAATCCTCAGCAAGTCACGCAGCTCATTGAAAATATTCGCACAGCCAGACAAGGCAATATACTTATCGCTGTCGATCAAGAAGGTGGGCGCGTTCAACGTTTTCAAACGGGTTTTACGCGCCTGCCGCCAGCGGCACGTTATGAAAATGAACCCGAAGTTGCCGAAGTTGCGGGCTGGCTGATGGCTGCAGAATTACTTGCTGTAGGCATTGACTTTAGTTTCGCCCCTGTTTTGGATGTCGATTATGGTGTCAGTGAAATTATTGGCAATCGCTCCTTTTCACAAAATGCACACAAAGCCACTCAACTTGCCAGCGATTTTAGACGTGGGATGAAACTCGCCGGTATGGCCGCTACGGGGAAACATTTTCCTGGACACGGCGCAGTTGCGCTCGATTCGCATTTGACCCTTCCTGTTGATACGCGCGATTTACAGGCGCTAAAGGAAAACGATCTGCAACCTTTTCGTCAGTTAATAAACGAAGGATTAGAAGCGATTATGCCAGCGCATGTTTTGTATTCACAAATTGATGCGCAGCCAGCGGGTTTTTCAACTTTTTGGATGCAAACCATTTTGCGTGGTGAATTAGGATTTGATGGCGTGATATTTAGCGATGACTTAAGCATGGAAGGCGCTGCAAGTATTGGAAGTTTCGCAAATCGAGCAACACTGGCATTAAATGCAGGATGCGACATGGTCCTTGTCTGCAATAATCCCAATGCAGCGCAAGACGTTTTAGATTCACTTCCAATTCAAGACAATTCAGATCGTGAAAGACGATTGCAAAAAATGCGCGGTCAATTTACGGGCAATAATCTTGAACAATTACACACTTCAAAAATGTGGCAACAAGCTGAATTTCTTGTGCGTGATTTTTCGAAACGCAATTCCTAAAGCAATTTATACCTTTAAATTAAGCCAGCTAAAGAACACGAAGGATACTAAAAGGAATTATGCGATTTCTTAAACTAAAACTCCCTGCAGGGCTATCCATCATCATTTTATGCGGTTTGATTTTATTGTCGCTTCAATTAATGAGTAGTGCCACGCAAGAATCGTCTGAACTCAGCGCCATGTATTCATGGCTTTTATGGATTAATGGCGCTGGCACAATTGCCTTACTGGGTTTAGTTGGCGTCAATCTTTATTCGCTCACGCGCCAACTTAAACGCCGCGAAGCAGGCTCGCGTTTAACCATTCGGATGGTCACGTTATTTGTCGTATTAGCGCTTTCACCTGCGGGCATTGTGTTCTATTTTTCAATGCAATTTCTTCATCAAGGCATTGATAGTTGGTTCAATGTGGAAATGGACAGAGCGATGGAAGATGCACTTGAACTCAGTCAAGCCTCACTCGACCAGCGTATTCGTTGGAATTTAATGCAAACACAACAGTTAGTTGAAAAAATTGCAGAGCTTCCCGAATCACAAGCAGGACTCGAACTAGAGAACTTTCGAGTTCTATCAAATGCCGCTGAAATGACGTTATTTTCTCGACAAGATCGCATTATTGCCTCGAGCAGTACCAATCCTAGTGATATTTTGCCGAGTTTGCCTGATGAACATACGTGGCTACAATTACGCCAAAATGGCGAATATGCCGCATTAGCCACCGTCCGAAAAGAAGAGTTAGTGATTCGCGTCATATTAACACTCAAAGGAAAGGATCCTCGCTATCTACAAGCGCTCTACCCTGTTCCAGTGCGGATTGCTGATTTAGCAGATTCCGTCGAATTTGCCTTTGTGCGTTATCAAGAAATGAATTTTTTGCGTGGTTCGCTCAAAATGACCTTTTCACTCGCGCTCTCTTTAGTATTATTAATGAGTCTACTCGCCGCGATTTGGATTGCATTCATTAGTATTCGCATGATTATCGCGCCAGTCAAAGAACTGGTAAAAGGCACACAAGCTGTTGCGTCTGGAAAATATGACCAACAACTACCCGTCATGGCACAAGACGATTTAGGGTTTTTAGTTGAATCTTTTAACGAAATGACACAGCGTATTGCACGAGCGAGCCAAGAAACACGCATCGCAAGTTTTGAAGTAG
>CAINHP010000219.1 GCA_903848905.1 uncultured Pseudomonadota bacterium | reverse complement strand
TTTAACTTTTTTAAACCCTTTTAACACAGGACAAAACCATGCAAGTTTATTATGACAAAGACGCTGACCTTTCTATTATCCGTAGCAAAAAAGTAGCCATTATCGGCTATGGCTCACAAGGTCACGCGCATGCGTTAAACTTAAAAGAATCAGGCGTTGATGTTGTGGTGGGTTTACGCTCAAATTCAACTTCTGTTGCAAAAGCACAAGCACACGGTTTAACCGTTTTAGACGTACCTGCTGCGATTGCAAGTGCGGACATTGTCATGATTTTAACCCCTGATGAGTTCCAAGCGTCTTTATACAAAGAAGTGGTCGAACCAAACATCAAACAAGGTGCGGCACTAGCCTTTGCACACGGTTTTGCAATTCTGTTCAATCAAATTGTACCGCGCAAAGATTTAGACGTTATCATGATTGCACCTAAAGCACCTGGACACACAGTTCGCTCTGAATTCGTTCGTGGCGGTGGTGTTCCTGATTTAATCGCTATCGAGCAAAATGCCTCAGGCAAAGCGAAAGAAATTTGCTTATCTTACGCGTCAGCTATTGGTGGTGGTCGCTCAGGCATTATTGAAACCACTTTCCGTGATGAATGTGAAACCGATTTATTTGGTGAACAAGCGGTACTTTGTGGTGGCGCAGTTGAACTTGTGAAAATGGGTTTTGAAACCTTAGTTGAAGCCGGTTATGCACCAGAAATGGCGTACTTTGAATGTTTACATGAACTGAAATTGATTGTCGATTTAATGTTTGAAGGCGGCATTGCCAACATGAACTACTCTATTTCAAACAATGCAGAATATGGCGAATACGTGACGGGCCCTAAAGTCATTAACGAAGAAAGTCGTCAAGCGATGCGTGAAGCATTGCAAAATATCCGTAACGGCGAATACGCCAAACGCTTCATTTTAGAAGGGGCTACAAACTATCCTGAAATGACTGCAAAACGTCGCTTAAATGCAGAGCATCCAATTGAAACAACGGGCGCAAAATTGCGTGCAATGATGCCTTGGATTAAAGCAAACCAAATTGTTGATCAAACGAAAAATTAATTGTTTTCGATTTTTCGACAAAAAAAGCCCGTTTTTATAACGGGCTTTTTTAGTTTGAGGTGTGGAATTTATAGCTCTAAAATATTTTTAGATTAACTAACACTTGCCCTCCCAATATAAATTCAACTAATTTAGGAAAAAATAGATGTTAACGCCGCCACGCCCTATTGCGTTTATCCTTGCTTCATCTAACCATGGCACCATGATTGTTAACCGTAACGATTATCGATTAATAGGCGAAAATCGGGGCTATGGTGTGGGATTTCAAATTTTAAACAATTCAGTTTTTGATGCAACCGAAGTTAATTTTGCCATGGCACTACTCACTTGTCGTCGCAAGCATTTTGGGGATGGTGTCATCGCAATTGATGGTGGTGCAAACATTGGTGTACACACAATTGAATGGGCACGTCACATGCACAATTGGGGTGAGGTGATTGGCTTTGAAGCACAAGAAGTCGTTTTTTATGCCTTGGCTGGAAATGTCGCCATTAATAATTGTTTAAATGCGCGCGTTAAATTAGCCGCGTTAGGGGAAGCATGCGGTGAACTTGCCATACCACAACCCAATTATTTTCAAGCATCAAGTTTTGGCAGTTTAGAAATTCGCCAAAATGCGAAAAATGAATTTATAGGACAAGAAATTTCATATAAAGATGAATCCATGCAAAAAATTCCAATGGTAAGTATTGATTCACTCAATTTAAATCGCGTTGATTTTATAAAAATTGATGTTGAAGGCATGGAAATTGAAGTTTTAAAAGGCGCAAAAAACACATTGAAAAAATTTACACCCATCATGTTAATTGAAATAATTAAATCTGATCGCACTGAATTAGAAAAATTTGTAACCGACAATGGATATCGTGTGTTTGCGATGGGAATTAACTTATTAGCAATTCACAACTCCGATCCAACATTACACCAAATTAATGTTGTTAATAATCAAATCATGTTGACATTATAAATTCCTGAGAACATCACACCATGACCGCTTTATACGAATCAAATTTACCCTCGCTTAAATTAATTGCACACGGAAAAGTACGCGATATTTACGACATTGACGAAAATCTTATGCTAATTGTGACCACTGATCGCTTATCGGCCTTTGACGTGATTTTGCCCGATCCGATTCCAAATAAAGGAAAAGTACTCACTACCGTGTCAAACTTTTGGTTTGAAAAAATGCGTGACGTGATTCCCAATCATTTGACTGGCATATCACCCGAAAGTGTCTTAAGCAGTCCAGACGAATGCGCCCAAGTTAGCGGCCGCGCTATTGTCGTCAAAAAACTCAAACCCTTACCCGTTGAAGCAATTGTGCGGGGTTATTTAATTGGGTCTGGCTGGAAAGATTATCAAAAAACAGGGCAAGTATGCGGCATTCACTTACCTGCGGGACTTCAGCAAGCACAGCAATTGCCTGAACCCATTTTCACACCATCCACAAAAGCCGCTGTCGGTGATCATGATGAAAATGTATCGTTTGAGAAAATTGTGGAATTACTTGGCGAAGATTTGGCCAATCAAGTGCGCAAAGTGAGCTTGCAACTGTATAAAGAAGCCTCTCTTTATGCCAAGCAACGCGGCATTATCATTGCAGATACCAAATTTGAATTTGGTTTA
>CAINHP010000218.1 GCA_903848905.1 uncultured Pseudomonadota bacterium | reverse complement strand
TTTGAATCGTTTAGAGCAAGTACTTGCCCGAGCAGAATGGGGAAGTGATGAGTTTCAAGAGGGATTAATGCTAAATATGGAGCATCATGTCATTGAAGGCACAATGACAAATTTATTTTATGCAAAAAATGGTATTTTATATACGGCACCCATAACACATTGCGGAATTGCAGGGATTATTCGTGCGTGGATAATGACGCAATATTTAGTTGTAGAGGACTATTTCTCAATGGATACGCTATTGCAATCGGATGAAATTTTTGTATGTAATTCGATTATTGGTATTTGGGGAATACGTGAACTTGCTAATCGTCATTACAATATTGGAAACATGACACAAACTCTTCAACACGCGCTATTGTGCGAAAAACAAAAACAGGTCGCGTATGAAAATGTCTAAATCAGCAGGTTATGCGTTAATTACGCTGAGTTATTTAGGTGGTTGGGCGTGGATGAATTATGACGCGACGAAAAATGATATTGCCATTACGCAAGAAGCCATCACTATCGAAATCGAAAAGGGCGATTCTTTTGCGAAATTAACCGATAAATTAGTAGAGCAGCATGTGGCAATTAACCCTTTTTGGTTTAAGGTGCTTGGCCTGACAAGTGGTGCGAAGAAAAAAATTAAAAAAGGTGAATACGAATTAAACGTTGGTTTAACTGCACCTAAGATGATTTCACTTTTTGTGCAGGGTAAAACCAAACAGCATGCGATTACTTTTCCTGAAGGATTTAATTTTAAAGCGGTTCGCCAAGCGCTAGATAGCAATCCGTTTGTTGAACATACGTTAAAAAGTGATCAAATTCACGATATAGTCAAACAATTAGGGATTGACCAGAATCATCCTGAAGGTGTATTTTTCCCCGATACCTATTTTTTTGAAAAACATACAACGGATGTTGCCATACTTAAACGCGCATACACTAAAATGCAGCAAGTACTCGCACAAGAGTGGCAACAACGAGATGAAAATATATCCTTAAAAACGGCGTATCAAGCGTTAGTGTTAGCGTCAATTATTGAAAAAGAAACGGCTGCAACTACTGAACGTGCACAAATTTCGGGTGTATTCAATCGTCGCTTAGAACTAGATATGATGCTCCAAACCGATCCAACAGTGATTTATGGCATGGGTGAGGATTATCACGGTGATATAAAACGCAGCGACTTGCAAAACTCAACGCCATACAATACCTATACATTCAGGGGGCTTCCTCCCACACCTATTGCCATGCCAGGGCAAGCAGCCATTCATGCCGCTTTGCACCCTGATGCGGGCGCTGCAATTTATTTCGTCGCCAATGGGGATGGTAGCCATGTTTTTTCCTCCACACTAGAGGCGCACAACGCGGCAGTTAATTTGTATCAACGCCACAAAGCGGAGGAAAATTTATGAGTCGAGGAAAATTCATCACTTTTGAAGGCGGTGAGGGTGTAGGGAAATCGACTAACGTGGCGTTTGTTGAAAGTTATCTGCAAAGTAAGCATATTCCAGTGGTGGTGACGCGCGAACCCGGTGGTACAAAACTCGCTGAAAAATTACGCGCTTTACTGCTCGACAAAAAAAGTGAAGCAATTACCGAAGAAGCAGAATTGTTATTGATGTTTGCAGCGCGTTCGCAACATTTAAAGCATGTGATTGAACCCGCTCTTGCGCGAGGTGACTGGGTAATTTGCGACCGGTTTACTGATGCGACGTATGCCTATCAAGGGGGTGGGCGTAATATGAAAATTAGCACGATTGAAGGACTCGAAAATTTAATTCAAGGTAATCTGCGCCCAGATTTAACGCTTTTACTGGATGCTCCCGTGAAAGTGGGTATGGAGCGCGCGGGAAAACGCGGTGCATTTGATCGCTTTGAGTCGGAAACACTACAGTTTTTTGAAGATGTTCGTCGAGCCTATTTACTGCAAGCAGAGATCAATCCTAAACGTATCAGGTTAATTAAAGCCAGTCAGCCACTTGCTGAAGTTCAGCAAGCAATTATCACTGTGTTAAGTCCATTACTGCGATGAGTTTATATCCATGGCAACACGAAAGTTGGCAGCAATTGCAAAGCTATGTTGTGCAAAAGCGAGTGCCTCAAGCTTTATTGATTAATGGGACGTTAGGAATTGGAAAGCAACGATTAGCAGAGCAATTTGCTTACGCGCTACTTTGTGAAAAACCTCTACTAGATGGCCTGAGTTGTGGTCAATGTAGTAGTTGCCTTTTAATCAAAGCCCAAACGCATCCTGATTTCATGGTGATTGAACCAGAAGAAGATTCAAAAACAAAGAAACCCAAAACCTCAATTGGTATCGACCAAATTCGCATGCTCATGGGGAAATTGAGTTTAAAGCCACAGTTTGATCGCTATCGCGTCATTATGATTCAACCCGCTGATGCGCTTAATAATGCCGCAGCCAATGCATTTTTGAAATATTTAGAAGAGCCTACCGAGCGAACAGTGTTGGTTTTAGTGACGCATAGAATGAATAAACTTCCAGCAACCATTAAAAGTCGCTGTCAAAAATTCACTTTACCTTTGCCGGATAAATCACTGATTCTCCCTTGGCTTGAAAAACGGTTAGCAGGTATTAACGCAGAAATTGTACTGAATTTGGCTCAAGGTGCTCCACTGCTTGCAATGCAATATGCAAGTGATTCACATCTTGAGCAACGTCGTGATTGTTTTAATACGTGGCTTTCAGTGGCTGCTCAGCAAAGTCACCCTGTTATAGTTGCAGAGCAATGGTTAAAATTGCCCGAAACCACGTTGCTTTTTTGGTTGAATTCATGGGTGATTGATATCATGCGGTATCGTTATCAATTAGCACCAAAGAATTTATATCATATTGATTTTAAATTACCATTAAGCGAACTTGCTCAGCGAATCAATGTCATTAAGTTATATGATTTTTATGATTTACTGCTTAAAAGTCGTGGACGTCTTGAAACGCCAATTAATAAACAAGCATTATGGGAAGAAATTCTCATTGCATGGGCGCTACTGAATCGAGAATAGCCGATGTTAAATCTATATGAAGCACCACCCCTATTTTTGTCGATTAGCGATAAAAGCAATTTATATTCTTCATATATGGCTTTTGTTAAACATGGTGGGCTATTTATTCCCACGTTTGACCATTATGAGATGGGGCAAAATGTGTTTCTCACGCTGAGTTTACTTTTAGAAACAACGCCGTTTTATATTCACGGCAAAGTCGTTTGGATCACACCTAAACAGTCAGAAAGTTATCGAACTTGTGGCATTGGCATTCAATTCACCGAGCAAGAATACACGTTAAAAACCAAAATTGAAGCTTATCTTGCTACTATGCAAGACTTTGACTATTCAACCTACACGCTATAAAAAAGGAACCCTATGCTTATTGATTCGCATTGTCATCTCGATCGTTTAGATTTAGCGCCTTATGAAAATGATTTTGCTTGTTTAATGAGTGATATTCGAGCACAGCAAATTGAACATTTACTCTGTATATCCATTGATTTAGAAGCCTATCCTGCCATGCGTGCGTTAGTAGATGCGTATGATGATATTTCAGTGACGGTTGGTGTGCATCCTAATGTGAATGATATTACTGCCCCAACGGTGGAGAAATTAGTTGAGTTGGCACAAGAAAAAAAAGTCATTGGAATTGGTGAAACGGGACTGGATTATTTTCGAAGTGAAGGCGATTTAACGTGGCAGCGCGATCATTTTAGAGTTCACATTGAGGCTGCAAAAATAGTCAAAAAACCGCTCATTATTCATACACGCGAAGCAAAAGAAGATACATTGCAGATTTTGCGTGAAGAGAATGCCGGAGAAGTGGGCGGTATTATTCACTGTTTTACGGAAGATTGGGAGTTTGCAAAGCAAGCGCTCGATTTGAATTTTTACATTTCATTTTCAGGAATTGTCACTTTTAACAGTGCTAAATCGATTCAAGATGCGGCGAAAAAAATTCCACCAGAGCGTTTGTTAATTGAAACGGATTCACCTTATTTGTCACCAGTTCCTTTTAGAGGGCGCCCCAATTATCCACAGTATGTAAAACATGTTGCACAATGCGTAGCAGATTTGCGAGGCATTTCGCTAAGTTCACTTGCTGATATTTCAACGCGCAATTTTTACACGCTTTTTAACCAATGATCACGATTACATTGCACTATTTCGCCAGTTTACGCGAGCAGATAGGGCGCTCACAAGAAACGCTAACACTTGCTGATTCAATCACCGTTTTAGACGTCTGGCAATATGTTCATCAGACGCCTCTGCCCGATAACACGCTAATTGCCGTTAATATGGAATATGTTGAGAGAATGCATTACATTTGTGATGGTGATGAGGTTGCTTTCTTCCCACCCGTAACAGGAGGCTAACGTGACGATTAAAATTGTAGACTCGGTTTTTGATCCTTTTCTGGAAATTCAAGATTTTCAAACGCAGTTAGCGTTAAATGGAAAATTTGGAGCGACGAGCATTTTTATTGGAACAATGCGCGATTTTAATGAAGGTGATGAGGTTCATGCGATGACGCTTGAACATTACGAGGGAATGACTCAAAAGCAATTGGAAAAAATTATTACAACAGCAAAAGATAAATGGACGATTTTAGAGGCGTTAATTGTGCATCGCATAGGGGATATTTTACCCAGTGAACCCATTGTGCTTATTGCGATTTGGTCAGTGCATCGCGCAGACGCTTTTGAAGCTTGTCGTTATATCATGGAGGAGCTTAAAAGCAACGCACCATTTTGGAAACGTGAAACACTGAGTTCACACCAGACTCGCTGGGTACTTAAAAATACGGGTTCAAAATAAAGTTCAATGTACTGAAGATAAGTAATAACATTTACTCTATGGTTACGTAATGCACGACCAATTTGAACCAAGCAACGACGTTAAATAAAAAATAGACTTTGTTTTTTTAAATAAATATCAGACAATAAAATCCAGTTTAAATAAATAAGTAAATTGTTAATTATCTCGTTAATTTTTTATCTAATTGATTATGCGAAAGAAAACTATAACTAATTTATCGGCAATTAATTTATTGCTAGTATTAATTATGTCACTATTTATTAGTGAGATTCTCATTATGTTGCTTATGAGTGAATTATCTGAATTGCCAAAATGGCAGGGTGCGTTTGTTGATGCAACGCTACTTGTGATTATCAATTTTCCACTTATTTACTATTTTTATTTTTTGCCTTTAATTCGTTCTACTAAAACGATAAACAAAAAAAGAGAACAATTACAAATCAAAAATAATGAACTTGAAGTTGAAGTTTATTTGAACAAAACGCATGTTGATTCGATATCGATGCTCAATAACCAACTTAATCACATGCAGAAATTAGAGAGCATTGGGCGATTAACATCCGGTATTGCACATGATTTTAATAATATATTGATGGCAATATCAGGCTATAACGAATTAAATAAAATGGCTGCAATGGATTTAACAGAAGATGCACCAGTCAATATAGGTCAAGCAAAAGGTGAATTTGTTGAAAATTCAAAACAGATTGATATAGCCTGTAACAAAGCTAGAAAATTAATTAATCAAATGCTCAGTTATTGTCGGCGCGATCAAAGTGAAGCAATAGAAAATCCCGTATTCAATGTCAATAATGAATTGCACGAATCGCTTGATATGATTCGTAAAATGATTCCTAGCTCAATTCAATTCGAATTAAATTTAGCAGATAAAATCATTCCAATACCGCAACTTGATGAAGTAAACTTCAATCAAATTATTGTCAATTTGTGCGTTAATGCTTCACATGCCATGTTCAGATCAAAAGGGATCATTAAATTTTCTACAGGTCAGACACGATTAAACAGTCTTTGTAGCTGTTGTTTAGAAAAGTTTAATGGGAAATTTGTCGAAATTAGTGTTGCTGATAATGGAACAGGTATTGATCCTAAGGTGGTTAAAAATATTTTTGATCCATTCTATACGACCAAAACAGTTGGTGAAGGGACAGGATTAGGATTGTCAGTTATTGCGGGTATTGTACATAACGCAGATGGGCATATTTTACTTGAAACCGAAGTGGGTGTTGGTACGAAATTTAGATTGTTATTCCCTTATCAGTAATAAAATATAGATTTGTTTATTTTATATGGACATCAATGCTTTACACTTATATTTAATGGATTATAATAAATAAGTTTATTGATTAATCAAGATGTAGAATGATTTTCGATTTAGACTAAAATTTTAAAAGTAATTATATTTATTTGGAGTAAAAATGAACGACCATGTAGCTAATGCAAACTATGAATCAGAACTTGAATTGTTGAAAATGGAGCAAGCAGAGTTAGCTGAGAAAATTGAAGCATGCAAAAGAGCAGGGCGCGACGCGGCTTTAGAAAAAGTTAAAGCCTTATGCAAAGCGTATGAAATATCAGCTTTTGATTTGCGTGGCAGTTTGAAAAAACCAACAGTGCAAGTAGCTAAAAAAGTGTATCAAAAAAGAAAATTAAAATTATCACAAGAAGAACATAATTAAGCATCAGTAACGCTTAATTATCCATTCTTAAAGAGCAGTCACGCATTAAAATGCGTGACTGCATTTAATTAAACCCTATTTACATAATCCGTTTTCTTCAATAAAAGCTCGTTAAGCAGCTTCTGCGTAGTTATTTCATTTTCTTTCAAGATTACATTCAATTTGATTTCTTCGTGTGCATTATTCGAAAATAATGAGCAGAAGTTTTGATTGTCTTCGGTAGTTAGCCCGAAATTTTCAATTGGTTGCCTAGATGTTGTTTGAGGGCTAAATAGTCAATAGTGTTTCTTGTCGTCATTACGAAAGCATCGAATGTTTTTTAAAAGGTCTCATTTTGTCAAATTAACGGTTAATTCATTCATCCAATGTCTAAGCGGATCATCATTTAACTTTTTATCTGCTATTAATATAATTTATATTGGAATTCTTAGTTATTTGTGTATTATGTTTATGCAAAAATAATTTTTTAAGGATTATTTAATCCTTAATGACGATTTTTTTTATATTTTCGTTAAAAATACCGATTAAAAAAACTGAATGACTATATTGAAAAATGACGAATATGTCTTGACGAATACAGATATTATTGTGACTAAGACCGATTTACAGGGGTTTATTACTTTTGTAAATGATGATCTTATTCGCATAACGGGATTTACACGACAAGAATTATTGGGGCGTAATCATAATATATTCAGGCATTCTGACATGCCAAGTGAAGTTTTTTCTGATTTATGGCGCACGATTTTAAGTGGATGTACATGGACAGGTGTTATAAAAAATAAATCAAAGGACGGTGGCTTTTATTGGGTTAAGGCGGATGTAACACCAATTTATGATGGTAACGTATTAATTGGCTATATGTCAGTGCGTCGTAAACCAAGTGCAGATAAGCTTAGCGAAGCTAAAAAAGCGTATGCACAAATGAAGGAAGGGAAATTTAAAGGGGAGTTGCGATACGGTCAACTGGTTAAAAAAGGCTTTTTTCTTACAACGCACTATAAATTAAGCAATATAAGTATTGTAACTAAGTTAGGTGGACTCGTTGGTTTAGCTTCTTTTGTTGTTGTTTTGCTCGCAGTGATTGATCATATCAACCTAAGTCGATTAAATGATAATAATCAACAGCTTTTCATGCAAGTACAAAGTTATTCCAATCAAGTGAATAGGGCTTATACCGAGCAAATAAAATTACTTGAACACGAAAATGCGTTATTGAAAGATAAAGTTGCTTTGTATGAGCCTTCATCGGAGCTTTCCGCTGTCAAGGTATTCAAAAAACCAAAAGAGGAAACTAAATTAACGGATTATTTTTATCAAGTTAAAACCTCATCCAATCAAAGTCTGCTTAATATACAAAATATCAATATTTTCTTGGTGTTTATGGCGTTAATCGTCATGAATTTTTTATGTGAATTTATTTCTCGCAGTATTATTCAGCCGTTAAAAGAAGCGACACGTGTGTTGACAGAAATTTCGAGTGGAAATTATCGTGTTCCTATCGAGTATCGCTCTAAAAGTGAAATAGGCTTGATGATAGAGGCTCTGCGTTCAACTTCAGTTCGACTTGGTTTTGATACGGCAAATGAAAAGAAAATAAATATACAAATGACAAAAGCACTTGAAACAAATCAAGTTCTTAATCATCAAGTCAATCAGATGCAAAAAATTGAAAGTATTAGTCGTTTAACCTCGGGCATTGCACATGATTTTAATAATATTTTGGCGGCCATTATTGGCTACAATCAATTAAACACATTTGTTGCAGAGGATTGTCAGGATCCGCAATTTAAAGAAGAAATTCTCTTTAATACGGATCAAGTTAATATTGCCAGTCTGCGTGCAGTTGGGTTGATCAAAAAAATGATGGCGTATTCACGTCAAAATCCGACAAATAAAGAAATTGAAATAAGACCGACATACGATGTAATTAACGAGGTGCTTGATATGATGCGCCCTGCGTTAACAAGTTTATTTCAACTTCATGCTGAAATAGATAGCGATTTAATCATTCAAATTGACTCAACCGAACTGCATCAGATTTTAACCAATTTAATTGTGAACGCACGTGATGCAATGCAACACGGTGGGAATGTTTCAATTTCACTCAAGCAAGTGACAAAGCATGACCTTATTTGTAATGCTTGTATAGAGACACTGGAAGGTGATTTTATTGAATTGAGTATATCGGATACGGGAACAGGTATAGATCAAAAGGTGATTGATCATATTTTTGATCCATTTTTTACGACCAAACCGGTTGGTGAGGGGACTGGACTTGGACTATCGACAGTTAGTGGGATGGTACATGATGCAGGTGGTCATATTATTGTCCAGTCGAACACCACCGAACCTAATCAAGGGACGACATTTAAATTATTGTTTTCGGTATGATAGCATTAGATTTTTAATCTAAATTATGTGGAAATTTGATAAAATCAACTCGAATTAGTGATGCATGGTTACTTGAAAACACAGGTGGTGAAAACTAAAATTTTTTTTTAGTTTTCACCACCTAATATACGCTTTTTTAAAATTCAGGTTTCGCTTCAGTGGCATTGTAGCGTGCGATACTTTCTAAAATTTCATGTTTCGCCTCGTCAATCCCAAACCAACCTTCAATTTTTACCCATTTACCTTCTTCTAAATCTTTATAGTGTTGGAAGAAATGCGCAATTTTAGCCAATTTATCCTCTGAAATATCTTCATAAGACGCGACTTTTTTATAGCAAGGGGTGAGTTTTTCAACTGGCACGGCAAGTACTTTTGCATCACTTCCTGCTTCATCTACCATTTTCAAAACGCCAATAGGACGGCAGCGAATGACGCAGCCACTTAATAATGGTGCTGGGCTAATTACAAGTACGTCAACAGGGTCGCCATCGTCAGAGAGACTGTGTGGAATATAGCCGTAATTTGTCGGATATTGCATGGCAGTGCCCATGAAACGATCCACTGTAAGTGCACCTGTGTCTTTATCAACTTCGTATTTTACAGGGTCACTGTAGGCTGGAATTTCAATAATAACGTTAATATCGTGAGGCACATCTCTGCCTGATTGTACTTTCATAAATGACATGGTTATCCTTTTAGGTTAATTTTATAAATGGTAGCATTATACCAGACTTACATAAGGCTTTTTAACGGGGATGCTTACGAATGCACGGAAGATTAGAAAAAATGGTCGCACATAACGCGGATTCAGTGCGTTATGAATTAGTATTGAATGGCGATGTGATTGCGCTCAATCCCATGCTCGGTAAAGCGATTACACTTGAGCATACTGGGCGATTAGTTTGCGGGCATTGCCGTCAGTTCATGAAAAAAAGTTTCAATCAAGGTTATTGTTATCCGTGTTTTGCGCGATTAGCGCAGTGCGACATGTGTATGATGAAACCTGAAACCTGCCATTATGATGCGGGCACTTGCCGCGAACCAATCTGGGCAGAAAGTTTTTGTTTTCAGCCGCATTTTGTCTATTTAGCGAATACAAGTGGTTTAAAAGTGGGGATTACTCGTTACACACAGATTCCAACGCGCTGGATAGATCAAGGGGCAATTCAAGCGTTGCCAATTTTTAAGGTTAATTCACGTCGGCTTTCTGGGCAAATAGAAGTGTTAATTGCTAGCCATGTTAGTGACAAAACACAGTGGCAACGTATGTTAAAACATCAAATTGAACCGGTTGATTTAATAGCTCAGCGGGATAGATTGATTAAACTCTGTGAAGAGGAATTAGCGATTTTAGTGCAACAAAATCCTGGTGGTATTGAGTTTCTTTCGCGAGAAAATGTAGTGGATTTGCACTATCCAATTCCGGCGCCACCTCTCAAAGTAACGGCTTTAAATTTTGATAAAACACCTTCTGTTTCGGGCATTTTGCTAGGCATTAAAGGTCAATATTTGATTTTTGATCGAGGTGTTTTGAATGTACGTAAATTTTCTGGCTATGAAATTAATTTTTCTACAATTTAGTCTCTAACGGGGCGTTTTTCGAGTTTACGTTGCAGTGAACGTCGGTGCATGTTTAAGGCGCGCGCTGCAGCCGAAATATTCCCTTCATGTTGCATTAAAACTCGCTGAAGATGTTCCCATTCTAAGCGTTTAACAGAAAGTGGTATATCACTAATCGTAGTAGATGAATCGCCCTCGTTTTTATGTAGGGCAGCTAAAATTTCATCAGCATTTGCAGGTTTAGTTAAATAATGCGTTGCACCTAACTTAATGGCTTCAACAGCGGTTGCAATGCTAGCGAAACCGGTTAACATGACAATTCGTGTATTGTCATCGAGTGAGATCAATTTTTTAACAAGCTCAAGTCCTGATTCATAACCAATACGTAAATCAATCACAGCGTATTCAGGTAAATCCTCTTCAGCAAGGATAATTCCCGTTGCAACATCATAAGCAACGAGTACATCGTAATGGCGTTTTTCTAAGGCATTTTTTAAAACTGAGCAGAATGTTTCATCATCATCTACTAATAATAATCGTGGATTATCGCTCATTTGACATCTCTTTTTGTAATAAAGGTAGAATGATAGTTACTTGTGCACCACCTTCTTCGCGGTTAGTGAGTTGAATTTGTCCTCCTAGACGTTGCAGAGTGGAATAGCTTAGAAACAAACCAACACCTAATCCGTATTTTTGACTAATCACGGGTTGTTGCCCAGCAAATTCAATAATGCTATCTGGAAAACCATGTCCAAAGTCACAAATCTTAAAGATAGCTGTTTGTGAATTCCAAGACGCATGAAATTCAATACCAAATTCGGGTTTAGTTGCCTGCGCCGCATTGTTTAAAATATTAATAATTGAATGAGTGAGTGTTCTTTCGGCAATGAGTTTTGCGTCCAAATCGACGTTGTTATCAATAAAGAAATTCAGTTTTGTTATCACGGTGTGGGCACGCCATTGCTTGATAACATCGTCTAAATAGTCGCTAAGGAGCATTACGTTACCCGATTCTGCTCTCATCTCACCAGCAGAAGCAGACATGACAGAGAGTGCTTCTTTACAGCGTTGAATTTGATCTTGGATAATACTTATCTTTTCATACAAATCAGGGGAATTGCAGTAAGTATAATCTTGTGCTAATTCATGGGTAATAATGGCCATGGTACCTAGAGGAGTGCCCATGTCGTGTGCTGCACTAGCCGCTAGAGTACCAAGTGCCACAACACGCTCATCACGCAAGGCACTTTCTCGAGCTTCAGCTAAACTTCGCTCGCGCGCTTTTAGTGTTTTTGCGAGTTCAACAACGAAAAACGCCACTAATCCAGCACTAAATACAAAACCAAACCACATGCCAAAAATATGTAAATTGAAATAATTTTTATCATGTATTTCATGTGATTGTTTGACTAAGTCTAACTGTTGCGACACATCAGCATAATTTACATTAGCATGATTTAAATGAGGGGCAATTGAGGGCAATGGGATATTGTAGACCATGAGCATGGTGTACATCGATGTTGTTAGAATGACCATGTACCACGCGTAGCTAGGCGGTAGCATAATAGCGGTAATCATTAACGGTAATAAATAAACCCAAATAATGGGATTAGATGCGCCGCCAGTAGGAAATAATAATGCAGTAATGGCTATAACATCTAGTACGAGTTGCACAAAGATTTCGATTGTGGTGACGGGAGTTTGATCTTGTAACCTTAGCCAGGTATAAATATTTACGGCTGCAATACTTGCGATAATCCACCACAATGCACGTTGAGGCAAATGAATTTGCAAACCATAAATTGAAACAAAAATTAAAAAGGTTTCACTAAACAGCATTAAATTACGCAGTACAAACAGCCATTTTAAATTCTGACGTACGGATAATTCAGATTTTGAAGAAATATAAGAAAACACAACGCCCCGCAACCGGTATTAAAAAGTTTTACATTGCGGATAGTGTAATGGTGATTTTAAAAATTAAACAGTCTTAATCCTTTCAATATGAGTGCATGCGACAATTTGTCACATTTTATTTTTTATAGTTAGTTGCTAGAATGAACCAACTTTTGAAATTTCTTCACTATTTTTTTCGTAGCTGATACAGAAAGTTGTGTTATATCCTTCCTAATACCTCAAGCGACTTTGTTTAAGTCGCTTTTTTTTAATCTAAAATCCAGCTGCCTTAGATTCTGCTTCACTTGCACCGGTGGTGTCTCCTTGCATTTCTTTCGCGTGTGCGATAAGTAACCAACTGTTTTTCTTGAGTGTATTATCTTTTCCAGCAAGAAGGGCAGATTTTTTGGCTAAATCTTCAGCTAAAACGGGTTTAGATTGTTTTAGACGCAGTACGGCTAGTTTATAAAACAACTCACCGTTTCGAGGTTCAATACGAATGGCTCTCTCAATTGCTGCAGCAGCTGATTCCATATCACCTGATTTACTATTTTGATTGGCTGTTGCTAATAACGCACTGACTGCTGGCGACATTGAGGTTGTGGATTCAGCAGGTTTGAATTCAGCTGGTGGTGACGTAGGTGTTTCAAACTTTGGAATAATACCCGTTGTTGGCGGCGTTGGCATCAGGAGAGGTCTTGAAGGCGCTTGTACTTCAATGATTTTTGGAATCCCACTATCCGCTGAATGAATTGAACCGTCTACCGTAGTGTTCACGTTAGATTTTATTGCCGTCAAAGGTTGTTCGATAGGCTCAATATGTTTATCGATCGGTTCAATAACAGGGGTGTAATCTTGAATTGTCTGAACTTGAACAACGTCATCAACTTTAGATGGTGCTACTGCAACAGGCGAAGATGCAATAGGTTGCACCGGCGCATTGTAGGGTCGTAAGCTACTGTAGACAGGCGCTGGAGGTTGTGTGCCATTAAGTCCAGTACAGCCTGTCGACAGAAGTATAGGTAGGCAACTACTAAGTAAGATTATTTTTTTCATAGGTGCTTGCATGAGCGTGGTATTAGAACAATTCAACATCGTTTTCTTCTTTTAGTTGTCGTTGTGAGGATTCTTTGATGGTAAAGGCTTCTTCAATTGTTTTGCCTTCTAAAATGGCATCAAACATCACTTTTTCTGATTCCATCGTATAGCGCTCACGTATTTCCATTTGAAACTTATGCCATTCAAAAGGATTATATAAACGTTCTGGACTTTCAACTAAAGAAGATAAACCTTTCAAATTAGATGTTACATGATGCAGGCTTTGTTGAAGCCGATCATAGAATTGAAAAGCGATAATTGAGGTTTGAATTTTGTCGCTTGTTTCCATACAGCATTTGAGTGCTTCATTTCGATTAGGCGTATCTTCAAGCATTTCAAGATGATTATAAATTGTTTGCATGTGTTCAACAATTGATGTGAATGCATCCGTTAATGTGTCAACTGAGGCATCAGCTCTATTGAGTAAATCATCAACTTGTCCTGCAGACAAATTCAGTAGTTTTGAGGTTTCACGCACTTGCGTCCAATCGAGGTCTGGCCTAAAAGAGCTAGAATTTTTTGCCATGCAATCTACCAAAATAAAAGGGTTTAAACAATTAAATGAATAATTAGGTTTTTTTATTATCAATAATGTTAAGAAATCAACGCTAACTACTTAAAAATAACATATCGAAAAATCATATCATAATTGTATCAAATATCGTTAAAACCGTGTGTTTTAATGACTATGTATTTCAAGCCATGCTAATTCAGATTGTGAAAATCCGGCGGCTAGACGTAATTCTTGATTAAAGCCACTTTTTAACGCGCCACCTTTGTAGTAAGTTAATAATGAAGTTTGATAGTGCTTTTCGCTTTCTAAATGTTGTGCATGACACAAGGCGTTAAACCATTTTGACCCGAGCCCAACGTGACCAATTTCATCGGTTAAAATTCGCGTTAAAATGGCCACAGCGTCATCATCACCTAGTTGTTTAAACTTTTCAATAAGCGGGGGGGTGACGTCTAAACCATGCGCTTCCATGCAACGTGGAACGAGTGCTAAACGCACAAGGACATCGTGCGATGTATCTTGAGCTAAATCC
>CAINHP010000217.1 GCA_903848905.1 uncultured Pseudomonadota bacterium | reverse complement strand
TATCGATATGAACCGTCGTTTTGTTCTTCTATTTTTATCCATTGGGCTATTTGGATTCATCACGCAAGCTGAAGCTAAGTTTATTAAAATTGCTAATGATGGTTCTGTCCTTGCAGATAGTGCAAAACTTGGAAGTGCTCCCAAAGATTGGGCTTGTACTAAAGATGATGTATCCGGATTGATTTGGGAAGTTAAAGCGAACGATAAGAAAAATCCACGAGATAGAAATAAGTCATCTTCGTGGGTAAATGTCCAAACTTACCTTAAAGAAACAAACAAGAATATTTTATGCGCTGCTGATGATTGGAGAATGCCAACAAAGCAAGAATTAATGGATTTAGTGCCAAAGCCTCCATTAAACGCAACCTATTTTGGTGATATTTCTCTCACTTGGTTTTGGTCATCTGATGAATCAGGACAAAATGCGTGGATTGTGGATTTATCTAAAGCAAAGTCATTAAATACTAGTAAAGCCGGCGTGTATAGTATTCGTCTAGTTCGTGAAGATAACGGTGTTACAACCCCACCGGATACTCCAACTATACCAGACATTACAGAAGTAAAAGCTTCACCTATACCTGTAGTATTGGGCAATTCTGTAACGTTCTCTGCGACATTAAGTGATTCTTTACCTAGTGGTTACTCGGTAAAGCTAACTTATGGAAAGAATATTGGTATTTTAATGACAGGTTCAGGAACCAATTATAGTGTTTCTAATAAACCTTCCGCCTTAGGTATTCAATCTTTTTTGATTAGTATTTACGATTCAGCAGGCAAAGTAGTCGCAAGCAGTAGTGGTAATGATACCTTTGAAGTAATCAAAGCCAATATAGCCCCAAAATTATCTCTAGTGAGTAGTGATAAAGCAGCAACCACAGGTGTTAGTTATAATGTTAAATTATCCGCTAAAGATAGTGATAAGAATTTGAAGAATATTATTATCAATTGGGGGGATGGAAATAGTGATAATTTAAGTGCAACAGATGGAACTGCATTGGCTTTTTTACATATATATAGCAAAGCAGGAACTTATACTTGGAGTGCAATAGCTAATGATACCGTTGGTGCATCTAGTGTTGCTCTTTCTAAAGGTATTACTGTTGTTATTGCCAAAAGCGGAAATGGAAGTGGTGGTAACACAACCAAAAATACTATTCCAGTGAATCCAATTAGCGCATTTAATGTGCAAAAACAGGATGGGACATTAGTAAGCTGGGGTAATAAATATTTTTCCCAATACGGTTCATTTCCAACGGCACTTTCAAAGTTGACTAATGTTAAACAAATCTACAAAACGACAGGTTATGTATACGCGTTTGCCGCACTGTTAAATGACAATTCAGTTATTACCTACGGTACCAAGAAAGGTGATATTGCAGAAACTGGTAATCAAATGGATATAGCTATCAAAGGGAACGGTTTTTTTCCTTATATTCTTCCTGATGGGACAGTGATTTATAGCCGTGACGGTCAATTAAAATTGGATTTAAATGGTCAAATTGTTAATGCCAACGGCTTGCCACTTACACCTGTAATAACAATACCACAAGATGCATTAAGTATTTTAATTGGTACTGATGGCATGGTTTCTATAATGCAACCAAACAACCCTACTCCAGTTAACGTAGGACAAATTCAAATAGCAAACTTTGCTAATATTAGTGGCTTAGAGAAGGATTACGGCCAAGGTTATTTCTATAGAGCATCTAAAGTAAGTGGCACTCCTACCGTAGGAATACCTGGAAAAAATGGTATTGGAAGCATTGTTCAAAATTCGTTAGAAATCGTCAATATAGGTGGGGATACCACGGACGTTGCAAATCAACTTAAGAATATAACAGAAATTACTGCGAATAGTTCGGCATTTGCAGCATTACGAAAAGACGGTTCTGTTGTCACTTGGGGTGATGATTTTAACGGAGGTGATAGTAGAGCTGTTGCAAGTCAATTGAATGGAAAGATACCTGTAACAAAGATTTTTGCCAATGAAGGAGCATTTGCTGCATTGAGAAATGACGGCTCGGTTGTTACTTGGGGTCATGACTATATGGGAGGGAATAGTAGTGCAGTAGCTACACAACTAAATGGAAAAATAGATGTAAAACAAATATATTCCAATAACGGTGGGGATTTTGTTGCGCTACGTACTGATGGGTCTGTCGTCACTTGGGGAAATGAAGTCACTGGCAAGCAATTAGATATAAGTATTATGGGCGAAGGATTTTTTCAAGTACTTAATCCTGATGGAACAATTTCCTATACCCGTGACGGTCAATTAAAGTTGAATAAAAATGGACAACTAGTTAGCTCCGGTGGTTTGCCATTAACATCCACTTACCCAATTACAATACCAGCGGATGTTCTAAATGTTAAAATTAGCTCTGATGGTACGGTTACAATTTGGCAGCCAGAAAACCCACAACCATCAAACGTAGGTGCAATTGAACTGGCAAAATTTAACAATCCTAGCGGATTGAAATCACTTGGAAACAATTTGTATGCCCAATCAAGTAGTAGTGGTATGCCAGCTATAGGTACAGCGGGTCAAGGCGGTTTTGGCAATATAATTCAAAATTCATTAGAAGTATCTAGTAGTTATGACAGTATTATCGCAAATCAATTGAATGGTAAGATTGCAGTAAAGCAAATTTATTCCTCGTCATTAGCTTATGCAGCACTTAGAGTCGATGGTTCGGTTGTTACATGGGGTGATAGAAACCGTGGTGGGGATAGTAGTAAAGTTTCCAAATCACTTAATGGAAGTATTGATGTAGTAGATATTACATCAAATGATGGAGCTTTTGCTGCATTGCGTACTGATGGTTCTGTCGTCACCTGGGGAAATGGTCTTCAATATGATGCGATGCAAGGTAATGTTGAACAAACAGGGTATCAATTAGATATTGCTATTAATGGTCGTGGTTTTTTACAGGTAAGTATGCCAGATGGTTCGATAGCTTATACCCGTAATGGTCAATTAAAATTAGACCAAGCTGGTCAACTTGTCACAGAAAATAATTTACTAATCTTGCCAACCATGACTATTCCACAAGACGCACTTAGTGTCACAATTGGCTCTGATGGCACGGTTTCAATATTGCAATCAGGTAATCCACAACCGTCAAATGTTGGACAAATTCAAACGGCTAACTTTATTAACCTTTCTGGCTTAGAGCCTATTGGTAAGAACTTATACCGCGAATCTGCTGCGAGTGGCCCACCTATTATTGGAACACCTGGGCAACAAGAATTTGGGGCAATTGTACAAAACTCATTAGAACATGTTTTTAGTAGCGGTGACAGTAGTGATGTAGCTTTAAGTATCAATGGGTCTGTTGATGTTAAAAAAGTTTATGCTAACAAAGGCGATGGATTTTTAGCACTTCGCACTGATGGCTCTATTGTTCATTGGGGAACAGATAATTATGATTCCAAGGTTAATGAGGATTTGGATAAAAAAGTATTAACCACGCAAATTTTTTCAAATAACTTAGGATTTGCTGCATTGAAAAATGATGGTTCTGTTGTTGCTTGGGGGGGATGTCAGGATTGTTTAAGTGATTCTGATTTGACTACGGTATTTAATAATCTTAACGGGAAATTTCCAGTGAAGGATATTCGTGTTAGTGATTTTGCATTTGCTGCACTTCGTTCTGATGGTTCGGTTGTTACGTGGGGCGATAAAAATAACGGCGGGGATAGCAGTACTGTTGCTAATAAAATTAATTCTGGAGTGGTAGGCTTTTACAATTAATTACCACGAATAAAACATAATGAATAGATAGCATTTCTTGTTTTGAAGCAATGCTATCTGTCAAAATACCATAATTTCTTACTTGATGTTTTATAGTGTATTGCTAAAAAATTAACCTAAGGATGTATATTCAATGAATCATAAGTTATTTAATATTTTATTTTTGTGTTTAGTTCTTATACCGATTTCTGTTAGTGCTAGTTCATATACAGGAAAAATAACCACAATTAAAAATAGCATAACTAGCACTCCAGCTAGACTTTCTATTTATGTTGGCAAACATAGTTCACCTTGCAGTACTGGGGATTGGTTTGCTATTGAAAATAAAGATACTGTATCCCCCTGAATCAGGATAGTTGTCGCCTCAAATATTTTTATTAAATAATATTTGAGAATTGAGATGAGAGCTTATACAAAAAGATATACTTCAGAGTTTAAAGAACAAGCGTTGTTA
>CAINHP010000216.1 GCA_903848905.1 uncultured Pseudomonadota bacterium | reverse complement strand
GGGTGCTTATGGGCTTAACTATATTAGTGAAAATTATAAAGCAAATATTTCAAAAACAAAAATTGAAAAAAGTATATACAGTGATGATTCTGTTGATTCCAGCAACTATACTTCATCATCACATGAAACAACGACTATTTCAAAATATAGTTTTGCCAGTTTAGAAAATGTTTTTTCTATCGCATTTACAGGTACTTCTACAAAAGATTATAAAGACGATACGGCAAGTGAAAAAGTATCATTAAATAAAGTGACATTACATACTACCGACTATAACTTAACAACTGCTAAAGTAACTTATAACTCTATATTAGATGAAAATGGAGAATTACACAGTATTACGAACGCTACTGGTACAAATATGTCAATAGATAAAATGCAAGAAGACATAGAAAAATATGTTGTACCTAATTTAATGAGTGGTGATAACAGCATTACGATAGTCAATAAAGAAGGCGTTCAAATTTACACTGGAGCAGGTAAAGATACAATAATTGGTGGCGAAGGTAACGACACAATAATTGGTGGCGCAGGTTCTGATAAGTTAACAGGTGGTAAAGGAGCGGATACATTCAAATTTGCGATATCAGATTTCATTAATAAAAATGCTAACGGTGACTCCGTATTTAATAAATCGGTTGATACTATTACTGACTTTAATTTGAATAATGGAGATGTTTTAGATTTTGGTGAGATGGGTGATTTAATGTTTTATGATACATTAAAAGATGCAAACGCTGATGACGCTCAGTTGTTTTATTTTAATGGGAAAATCTATTACAACATTGATACAACTGGTGAGAAATACATACCAACAGTTATTATCACTTTAACTGGAACTAGTGAGAACCACATACCAACAATTATTATTGATTAAACAGATCATCCAGCAGTTAACACTGACGGGACAGATTTTAATTATCCTACTGAACGCTCTACCCTATTTTCCAATCAAAAAACGCTAAATCGCAAGTTCAACAATTCCAGCAATCTAAACGCTATCTCTAATTACCAGAGATAGCGCGTAGGCAAGTGAACAATAACAGGTACAACTCAGATTTACCCACTCCAAACTAGCTATTAAAAAAAATCAATTTTCGAGCACGTTTTATCTCGGGTGCTGTTTTGGGTAAATTAAACGATACTTTAACCTTTAAACCACCTAATTCCGACTCACCCAGCGAAAGCTCCGCGTTATGAATGCCTGCAATACGCTGCACAATAGAAAAGCCTAAACCCGTTCCTTGCGCTGTATGCGCGGTTTCAACGCAGCGATGAAAACGTTTGAGCGAGTTTTCATATTCTTCAGGCGCAATACCCGGACCTGAATCTTCAACGCAAAAACACAACTGCGTTTTCGTGCCAATCAGACTAACGCGAATATCTCCGCGTTGTGGCGTGTATTTAATCGCGTTATCAATAATATTTCGAATTAATATATTGATAAGTAGCGTGTTTGTCATAATCGGCACCACGTTTTCTTCAATAAATTCAACGTGAATGCGTTTTTTATACGCTTCTGCATCTAATTCGGTAATCACTTGCACAATTTCTCGATCAATTTGCGTGCTGGCTTTGGCTAAATATTCTGTATTGGAATCAATGCGCGAAAACGTAAGTAACTGTTGCACTAAATACGTCATGCGATGAACGGCTTGCTCAATACGCTTAAGCGCTTGATTTCGCACTGTATCGTCAGCCGTTCGCATGGCGACTTGTGCCTGCGTGAGCAGTCCCGCTAACGGTGTTCGTAATTCATGCGCGGCGTCGGCTGTAAATTGCCTTTCATGTTCAAAAGCTTGCTCGAGCTGCACAAACAGAATGTTAATTTCATGCACGATAGGCACAATTTCAATAGGCAATTTTTTAATTGACAGCGGTTTCAAATAACTTGCTTCTCGCCGAGAAAGTGCAATTTCAAGACGATTGAGCGGCTCTAAGGCGCGACCAACAATAAACCAAATAACGAGGCCTAGAATCGGCAATCCCACTAAAAACTGCGTCACCAATTGCAGCGAAATCTCATCCGTTAATTGAGCGCGAATTTCTTCTTTTTGCCCAACATGAACGATATATTCCCCATTTGAACTCGCAATACTAAACACATACCAAACGTGACCATCAATGGTTGTTTCACTAAATCCATGATCCGAAGCAGACAGTGCAAAAAAGGGTGCGCTATCTGAATGCAATACGACACCATTCGTTCTCGACCATAATTGAAACGCAATTTTTCGCTCATATTTATGCCCTAATGCGCTTTCTTGCAATAAATCATCAAAGACGCCCCACAGTTGATCATCAATATTTTTGTCATCAAAACTACTAATTAAAGTGCTTGGCAAGGTATTGGAGCTCAGTAAATTATTATCTTCATCAGCCAATAATTGAAACGCACGATTTTTATTTGTTTTACGTTTGAGCGAATACACATGTAATTGATCATCATTTTGCGTTTGCATCCAATGCGCAGAAAGTGACCCATCTTTAATTAAGCTTTCGATAAAACTATGCAACACTTTGGCTGATTGCGCGAGCTCTGCATCAAACAAACTCGCTACTTCATTACGCGTGACTTTATACGTAAAAAAAGCTGTCACCCCCCAAATGCACATGGAAGCACTCAGTAAAGTAAAGAGCAGCAAACGACGCAGTGAATAATTCATAACTCTTCCTCGGCGTCAATAATATAGCCAACGCCACGCACGGTTCGAATCACAGAGGCATCGAGCTTTTTGCGCAAATGATGAATATGCACCTCTACGGTATTACTCTCAACATCAGAGTTCCACGAATACAAACTTTCCTCAAGTCGCGCCCGTGAAATTACTCGCCCAATATTGCTCATTAAAAAACTCAAAATTTCGAATTCTTTTTGGGATAACTCGACTTTTTCGCCTTGAAACGTCACGTGATGCGACGCAGGATCAAGCATAATACCAGCGTGATCAATAGTGGGTGCGCTCCGACCTTCATTGCGCCGTGCAAGCGCTCGCAAACGTGCACACACTTCGTTTAAATCAAACGGTTTAATCACAAAGTCATCCGCGCCACTATCCAGCCCCAAAATGCGATCAGGAATCGTATCTTTCGCCGTTAAAACGAGAACAGGCGTTTCATTTTTACGCGCTCGCAGGGCACGTAAAATACTAATGCCGTCCATATCGGGTAAATTTAAATCTAAAACAATCAATTCGTAGCTGTTTACTTGCAGCGCTTCATCGGCTAATTTTCCATTTGTCAGCCAATCTACAGCGTAACCTTCCATGGTAAGTCCCGCCACTAAACCATCGCCTAAAATTTCATCATCTTCAACTAACAACAAGCGCATAAAGCCTTCCTCTAATTTGTGTTACACTCGCGCCTATTCTAAACCTACCCTGATGATTTGTCCTTGTTACCACTTAGTTTGTACATTCATATTCCGTGGTGTTTAAAAAAATGCCCATATTGTGATTTCAATTCCCATGCAGTCAAAGATGCGCTTCCCGAAAAACATTACGTCGATTCTATGCTCGCTGATTTAGCGCGTGATATTGCGCGTTATCAAATAACTCGTCCACTTGAGACTATTTTCATCGGTGGTGGCACACCCAGTTTATTTTCGGCGCGAGCGTTAGATGATTTACTGCGTGGCATTCAAACGCAATTACCATTTTCGGAAAATATCGAAATTACACTCGAAGCCAATCCCGGTACGTTTGAGTTTGAAAAATTTGCCGATTTTCACGCCATTGGCATCAATCGTTTATCCATTGGTGTGCAAACCTTTGACGATCACATACTCTCGCTACTTGGACGCGTTCACAGCGGAAAAGAAGCCATTCGAGCGGCTGAAATGGCGCATAAGGTAGGCTTTGAGAATTTCAATTTGGATTTCATGTTTGGCCTGCCGCAATCCAATTTAACGCATAGCGAACGTGACATTCTCACCGCCATGGCACTTGAGCCAACGCATTTGTCGTTTTATCAACTCACGCTTGAACCCAATACCTATTTTCATCGCTATCCACCCAAACTACCCTCTGACGATCTCATTTTTCAAACACAGCAACATTGCCAGCAAATTTTAGCCGCGCATCATTTTAAGCAATATGAAGTTTCAGCCTACAGTTTACGCGGCAAGCAATGCAGGCATAATGTCAATTATTGGCAATTTGGGGATTACTTAGGGATTGGCGCGGGCGGTCATGGAAAACTCAGTTTAGCGCGTCCTAATGACATCATTCGCACACAAAAAAATAAACATCCTGATCGTTATCAGCAAATTTCATCGCACGAATTTATTGAAGAAACCATTTCGCAAACGGATTTACCATTAGAGTTTTTGATGAATCATTTGCGTTTAAAGCATGGTTTTTCACTTGCACACTATGAAATGGCAACTGGACTTAACGCATCAACCCTTGAGCCACAATTAAGTGATTGCGTGCATGAAAAATTACTGGTTAAATCTGACGATTTATTCGTTTGCACTGACGTTGGTTGGAATTTTTTAGATTCTATTTTACAAAAATTTGTCGCGTAATTTTCACTCAGAAAACGGGAGCTTTATGAAATTAAAAAGTATGGTTATTGCTGTAGGATTTATTTTATCTCACCACGCGTTTGCAGGCGAAAAGCCCTTATTCAAAATTGGCGTGCAAACCGCAGGCACACTCGACTGGGAATTGAGCGTTCTGCCTAAGTCTGATGATTTTGATGTACAAGTCCAAACTGTCGCGACCGCTGAAGCCGCAAAAATTGCGTTGCAATCGGGCGCGGTGGATATGATTGTGTCGGATTGGCTTTGGGTTTCACAAGCACGGCAAACTGGCGCAGAATTCACACTTTACCCTTATTCAGCGGCGTCTGGTGCTTTAGTGGTTCCAGCAGATAGCACAATTCAAAGCATCAGCGATTTAGCAGGAAAGCGCCTAGGCATTGTCGGGGGTGAACTCGATAAAAATTGGTTACTACTTCAAGCCGTTGCACAAAAAGAAGCCATCGATTTAAACGCTAAAACTGAAAAAACATTCGGTGCGCCTCCCTTAATAAGTGAACAGCTCAAAAATAAACGCGTTGATGCCATACTGACCTATTGGCATTTTGCCGCGCAACTTCAATCACAAGGGTATAAACAATTACTTGATGGCAAAGCACTGCAAGAAAAAGTAGGAATCCAAGAAACGGTGCCCACTCTGGGTTATGTTTTCAAACAATCATGGGCAACTACACATAAAATAGCGTTAACTGCTTTTTTTAAAGCAACCACGCAAGCCAAAAATAATTTATGTAGCGATGATGCGCTTTGGCAAAAAACGACGACGAAAATGCCCTTTTCTCCTCCCGTTCTTCGTGAGCATTATTGTGAAGGCCGTGTAAATACGTGGACAATAAGTAATCAGCAAGCTGCTCAGAAACTCTATAGCGTTCTCCATCAATTAAACCCCAAAATCGGCACAAACGCAGAACTTGCGCAGGGTACATTCTGGACGGCGGAGTAGTTTCACTTGTTTTCAAAAACACTGTCTACGCTCTCTATCCTTGTTTTTTTGAGTCTTTGGCAACTTCTGGCGTGGTATTTAAATAGTTCTTTACTGCCTTTGCCACAAACCGTCGCGTACGTTTTTTTTGCGCATTGTCAAAGCGGTGAGTTGCCTTATCATCTAGGCGTGACCATGCTCCGCTTACTGGTAAGCTTTTTTATTTCAATGAGTATAGGTTGCATCATTGGCGTTGCGTTAGGCAGAAATGAAAAACTGAATGCGTTTTTGGATCACTGGCTCGTTATTTTCCTTAATGTGCCAGCATTAGTAACGATCATTTTATGTTACGTTTGGTTTGGCCTGAGTGAATCAGCAGCGATTTTGGCCGTTGTCATCAACAAAGTACCTAACGTGATTGTCACATTACGTGAAGGCACTCGCGCATTGGATAAAGATTTACTGAATATGGCCAAAAGTTATCAATTAAGTCAATTTAAAACACTAAAACACGTTATTTTGCCTCAACTTCACCCCTTTTTAATGAGCGCAACGCGTTCGGGCATTGCGCTCATTTGGAAAATTATTTTAATGGTTGAATTACTTGGTCGCAGTAATGGCATGGGCTATCAACTGCATTTATTTTTCCAATGGTTTGATATTGCGAGTATTTTGGCTTATACGATTGCCTTTGTTGGTGTTATTCAACTTATTGAGTTTGCAGTGCTTAAACCCATTGATAATATTGCAAAACGCTGGCGCTTATGACAGACGTGACTATTGAAATACGCAATAAAACCCATCATGGAGCACAAACACCCACTATTGAAAATTTTTCACTATCGTTAGGTGCTGGGGAATTTGTCTGCCTAGTTGGGCAATCGGGCTGTGGAAAAACGACATTACTTAATAGTATTGCCGGACTTGATGCGAATTATGTAGGTAATATTCGTTTAAGTAATACAACGCAATCGCCTAAAATTGGTTATGTCTTTCAACAACCTTGTTTGCTACCTTGGCGAACAGTTCGTGAAAATATTGAACTGGCCTTTGCATCGCATACAGATTATCAAAATGCGCATGTTGAAAGTCTGCTCGATTTTATGCAGTTAACTGCTTATGCAGAGGCTTACCCAAAGCAACTCTCTGAAGGAATGCGGCGGCGGGTGTCTATTATTCGCGCTTTCGCCATAAATCCCAATTTACTTCTCCTAGACGAGCCATTTGTGTCACTCGATGCACCCATGGCAAGAGAAGTACGTTTATTACTTGAAAATCTCTGGCATGAAAGACCGCATACTATACTGTTTGTAACCCATGATTTACGCGAAGCGATTGCACTAGCCGACAAGCTCGTATTTCTCACCAGTCGCCCAATGCGAGTATTACGTGAAATCCGAGTCAACATTGCTCGCAATTTACGTCAAGATACACAGCAAATCGAAGATTTTCGTTCGAAATTAATTGAAAATCACCCGGAGCTACATGAACTTATATAGCGTCTTTATGACACTTTTCGCTAAATAAGGTCACCATTTTTTAACAAAAACTAGACATTATCGGCAAAACCTGTAAAATGAGTAATTCAATACGGGGCTATAGCTCAATTGGTAGAGCGCAACACTGGCAGTGTTGAGGTCAGCGGTTCGATTCCGCTTAGCTCCACCAAAAAGTATTACAAAAATAAAATCTAGTCCCCATCGTCTAGTGGCCTAGGACACCGCCCTTTCACGGCGGTAACAGGGGTTCGAACCCCCTTGGGGACGCCATTTTATTTTACAATCTGCTTTTCAAGTTTAGGCTTGACTAAAATCACACATGATATTTAGTCCCCATCGTCTAGTGGCCTAGGACACCGCCCTTTCACGGCGGTAACAGGGGTTCGAACCCCCTTGGGGACGCCATATATCAAATCACATAAATTCACTTCTCAATTCGATTTAATTTTCTGAAGTGGATTATATCAATCCGTTTTTAGCTTACCTGTTTATTTAAAATTTCTCTTCCAAATAATTCCCCTCAAAACATAAAAAAAACGCCATGTTTTTTTAACATAGCGTTTCATTATTTTTCTTAAAAGTGCGAATTCTATAGTATTTAAAACTCTTCCCAATCATCTCCTACAAATGAAACAGCTTCTTTGTCGCTCACTTTCACAGCAGACGCTTTCGGCATAATTGCACTAGGCTTAATTTGCGTTGATTTTGCTTTAACAGGACTTTTTGACGCCATATAACTTGTATTCCCAGCGACTCCTGTTTTGAAATACGCTAATTCGTTAGCTAAATTTTTTGCTTGTTCCTCAAGTGATTCTGAAGAGGCTGCAATTTGCTCAACCAGTGCCGCATTTTGCTGCGTCACATCATCCATAGAACTAATGGCCTGACCCGCTTGCGAAATACCGGTACTTTGCTCAATTGAGGCACTCGTAATATCAGCAATAATATTCGCCATTTCTTGAATTGCAATCACAATATCTTGCATCGTCTGACCAGCATCCGCTACTTGCTTACTTCCGCCTGATACTCGCTCGACGGAATCACCAATAAGACGCTTAATTTCCCCTGCCGCATTCGCCGCGCGTTGCGCCAAATTACGCACTTCAATTGCCACCACAGCAAAACCTTTACCCTGCTCACCTGCACGAGCCGCTTCCACTGCCGCGTTAAGTGCCAAAATATTAGTTTGAAAGGCAATATCATCAATCACAGAAATAATATCCACAATGCGCAATGATGATTGATTAATATTTGCCATCGTACTAACCACCTCTTCGACCACTAGCACCCCTTTATTGGCAATTTCTGTAGCACCTAACGCTAAACTATTTGCCTGTTTTGCATTATCACTATTGTGTTGTACTGTTGAGGTCAATTCCTGCATACTTGAAGCTGTTTCTTCTAAGCTTGCCGCTTGCTCTTCAGTTCGATGCGCAAGATCATTGTTGCCCGCAGCAATTTCAGTCGATGCAGATGAAATAATGACGGTGATTTCTTGAATTTCGGACATTAAATTTTTGAGGTTTTCAGTGGTGGTATTCACGCCCTCTTTCACTTTCCCAAACACACCGGGATATTCATTATCAATGGTTTGCGTCAAATCACCTTGCGCCAAGGCATTCGCTACACGCAACACCTCTTTAAGCCCACTATCCGTCACATTTGATAAGCGGTTTAATGACTCCGCAATCGTTTTGGTATATCCCACTTTATCGTTCAAATTCATTTTATAACTAAATTCACCACGATTAGCTGCTGCATCCACCATACTTTGAATTTCATTCACTATTTTAGCGAGTGCATCCACTGTTGTATTCACACCCGTTGCAGTTAATCCGAATAGGCCACTGTAATTTTGTGTAATTTTTTGATTGAGATCACCTTTTGAAAGCGCATCTGCAACGCGAATAACATCATGCAATCCTGTATTAGTAATTTCTGACAGGCGATTAAGTGAATTCGAAATGTCTTTTGCATACCCTTTTTTATCTGATGTATCAATTTTATGGCTAAAATCCCCTTTCACTGCAGCAGAAACAATTTTTTCAATGTCTTTTACCAACGCGTTTAATTTGTCTTGCATCATCTGCATTGCATGCAATAACACACTAATTTCATCATTGGATTCAATCACAATTCGCGAATTCAAATCGCCATCTGCAATGGCTACAGCTACTTTTTGCGCATCATTGACTGAGCGGGTGATACTTTGAATAATAGCGCGACCTACAAAGAAACTCGATATTAAACCCAGCAAAGACGTAATCACTGACGCAATTAAAATAACTCGATAAAGCGCTTGGGCAGCGTCATATTCTTGTTTTGCCACAACAATTTGAATATCGATAAGCTCTGAAAATTTACCGCTGATTGGGTCAATAGCTGGATAGAGTTCATTAATCGAAAAATCTGCAACCGCTTCTTGATTTTTTTGTTGCAAAATAGTTTGTAATTTATCAATTTTGATTTTAGTCGATTCAAATAATGGCTTAATTTCAGCAACTAATCTTTCTTCATCTGCGACTAATACCGTTGCTAAATACGCTGCCCACTTGTCATCAATCATCCTTTCGGCGTCTTCCACGTTTTTAATCGCGCCATCCCATGAAATATTGCCATTTCTCACTTTATGCGTCGTATCAACGATATTGACCGCATACATATCTGCAATAATTTTTAAATCCTTAAGTGGAACAAGTCGATCAACATAGACGGTTTGCAATCTGTCATTACTATATTGAATGCCAAATAAACCAAGTCCACTCAAGGCAACAGCCAAAAACGACATGGCGCTAATAATTAAAATTAATCGTGAGCGAATAGAAATATTGCTTAACATAAGGGGTCAAAGTCCATAAATCGAAAAAAATAAGTAAAAAGTCATCGCGTTTTTTACTTTAAATATAATTACGCATTATATCGACATTAATTTAGAATTTATAAATACGAATGAATAAAATAAAGTTTTATATGAAGAATACGATAACATATCAAAAATTCAGCTCTCCAACTAAATTATAAGGCATTATTAATGTGGTCTTTTTTCAAACAAATAAATGTTCCATTCGTGGCAATCATGACTACCTTTCTGTTTGCACCTGCGCTCGTTCAAGCTCAATCAGAACCTTCAATTAAAAGCGCTGGCGCTGATTTAGCGAATTTTCCAAATAGCGCATTTACGTTACCTGAAGGGCAGGCCTATGTGGAAATATCCCCTGTCAATTACAGTGGATCAAACGCTAGCTCGCCTTCACAATACAGTGCGGGATATTTACTGCGTTATGGTTTATTTGATGATTTAGAACTGCGTTTAATGTCAAGCGGTATAACCGTCATAGATGACGCGCAAAAAACATCGGGAATGAGCGCTCAAACCTTTGATTTCAAATGGCATCTCGTCGATGCAAATGAAGAATCCAATTTACCTGCGGTAGGACTTGAATTTGCACTGCAAACTAATTTAGCAAGTCGCACTTTTCAAGGTGGAACCAATCCATCACTCAGTTTAAACTTTGATCAACGACTACCGTATGAAATTGATTTTGAATATAATCTCGGTTTTATATCACAACAAACAGAATTGGGACAATCTCAATATCAGTTAGCACTCTCATGGGCATTTCAGCGAGAAATTATTTCCGATGTCGCCGTATTTGTAAACGGATACACCAATACTGCAAACGGCTTAACCACATCAGCCATCGGCTGTGGCGCACAATGGGTACCTATTGAACGATTAGCCTTATTTGCCAATGTGAGCGGTGGCGTGACAAAAACAACCCCCTCTATTTATACCTTGATTGGGTTTGCAGTCGCATTTTAATAAAACATTAACTTAATGGATAGACAAAAACCGCTTTTAAATCGCTATGAAAATGCTGTTTTGCAAAATGAATTGACGTTTGATAGCAACCAACACGAAGCCATCCATCATTTGCAGCGTTTACTGGATGAATTGCACGCTTATGGCGTTAAACTCGCAAGGATTAAACGCTGGCAATGGAAATCACCCACAGTCAGTCCATGGCAAGGACTCTATTTATTTGGTGGCGTAGGACGAGGGAAGTCTATGCTTATGACGTGGTTTTATGATGGTTGCCAACTCACCCAAAAACGGCGCGTCCATTTTCATGTTTTTATGCAAGAAGTACATGCCTTTATTCATCAAAATCCACGACAAAACGCCCTACCTGCACTGGCTAAAAAAGTCCGTAAAAAAATACAATTGCTCTGTTTTGATGAGTTCTACATTAGTGATATTGCAGATGCAATGCTACTAAGTGGTTTATTTACAGCACTTTTCGCAGAAGGTGTTATCGTTGTTATCACGTCAAATTACCATCCAGACACCTTATACCCAAATGGGTTACAGCGAAATTCTATACTGCCTTTTATTTCGCTATTACACGAAAAAACCGCCTTAATTGAACTTTCAGGTAAACAAGATTACCGTTTAACCAAAGCGAAACATCAAATTACGCGTTATTTCTTTCCGCTAACTCCCCAAACTGAAAAAGCGATTATAAATAATACGCCTACGCTTGCGGCATGTGTCACTTTCACCTTTGCGCAATTATGTAGTGAGCCTAAAGGCGCAAAAGACTATTTAGCCCTCGTACAAAATATATCTCATCTGGTTTTAACGCATATTCCGCAATTCACACAAGATAAAAATAACGAAACACGCCGTTTTATTACTTTAATTGATGTGCTATATGAATATAATGTGGTGTTACTTTGCAGTGCGCAAGTGGCTATTGACGAACTTTATTTTGAAGACGACATTCAGCTCAACTTTCAACGTACGCGCTCACGCTTAATTGAAATGCAATCCGCAGACTATCCCTATTCACATTGACCTAAGGCAGAACCATGACATCACGTTTAAAAAAAATCGCCATTATTTTATGCTTAACAACGCCAACTTTAGCGTTGGCAGAAGATTTAACCCAGATTTTAAATTTCGCCACCAAACAGTTGGCCGTTTTAGATAATAATAAGCAATTATTGAATAATCCCGATGAACTGATTTCGAAAGGAAAAATGCTGCACGCAACCGAACTCACCGATTTATTGGTACAGCGTGTCGGTGTTTCACCAACGCAAGCCATGGGCGGAACGGGCGCCATACTCCAGGTTGCTAAAACACGTATGACATCCCAAGCATTTGACAAAGTTTCTCAAAACCTTCCCGATGTCCCCATGCTCTTATCAGCTGTCCCCGCTTTGCCATCGCAATCTGGACTTGGAGCGCTTGGTGGTTTAGGTGGAGGCCTTGGCGGTCTTGGTGGTATTGCTGGAAAATTAGCTGGCGCTTCCGGTGGATCACTAGGACGCGTTTATACAGCCGTCTCAACCTTTCAACAATTAGGCATGAATACGGACACCATGCAACGCTTTATTCCTGTTGTTTTTGATTATGTGAAAAGTGCAGGACATTAAAACGCTACTTCGCAATCATGCCGTTTGTAATATAAATTTCCTCATAATTAAATACAACCGTCGCGTCAGGCAAAATAAGATTTTCATCTTTGCCATGATAATCCAGACGAAACAGTAAATCTTTGATCAAATTTAATCGCGCTACTTTTTTATCGTTTGCACAAACTACCGTCCATGGCGCACTAAGATGGTGTGTGCGTGCAAACATACTATTTCTCGCCGTACTGTAATCGTCCCAATACGATTGCGCCTCTTTATCAATAGGACTGATTTTCCATTGTTTAAGTGGATCATTTTCACGTGATTTTAATCGCTTTGCTTGTTCATGTTTATCAATATCCAAATAATATTTGAATAGTTTAATCCCTGATTTGACCAGCATTTGCTCATAACTTGGCACCGTATCTAAAAACTCGTGATACTGCGCTTTTGAACAGAATTTCATCACACGCTCAACGCCAGCGCGGTTATACCAACTACGATTAAATAGCACCATCTCTTGCGCGGCTGGTAAATGCGCCGTATAGCGCTGAAAATACCAAGAAGTCATTTCTCTATCTGAAGGCTTTCCCAGAGCAACTACGCGCGTTTCTCGTGGACTCAAATGTTCAGTAATGCGCTTAATGGTGCCATCTTTACCGCCTGCATCTCGCCCTTCGAAAATAATTAAAATTTTCTCGTCATGTTTAATAATCGACTTCTGAAGTTTTACTAGTTCGATTTGCAGTGAGTGCAATATATGTTGATAAGAAGAATCATCCATCGTCTTATCTCATTCTCGCAACAGCCAGCACGGCATAAATAAGTAAAATCATTAAAATAATTCGAATGGTATCTACCGTCTCTTGACTTAGCTCAATAAAATCCAAATCAATCATGCTTATCCCCTTTTGAATACACTAACTTTTGCACCACCAAACTCCCAATCATATCCCCTTCAACATTTGCCGCCGTCCGCAACGTATCGAGCAATCTATCAATAGGCAATAAAATAGCGATAGCCTCAGCGGGTAGTCCAACAGATTGCAGTACCATCACCATCGTTACCATGCCTGCACTGGGAATACCTGGTGCACCAATCGCAGCGAACATCGCGGTAAAAAATACAATTAATTGTTGGGTTAAATTTAAATCAATTCCAACTAAATTAGCAACAAATAACGCCGCAGTGGCTTCATAAAGCGCTGTGCCGTCCATATTGATTGTGGCACCTAGCGGAATGACAAATTGAGCAATTTCTTTGCGCACATGCAAATTATGCTCAACACAGCGAAGCGTAATTGGCAACGTCGCAGAACTCGAACTCGTTGCAAACGCCGTCACTAACGCTTCCCTTGCGCCACGCCAAAAACGCCATGGCGTCATACCCGTTACCAGATAAAGTATTAACGGCAACAGTACCACGCCATGAAATAATAAACTCCCTGACACCACAGCAGCAAATTTCCCTAGTGTTCCAAGTAGCGCTAAATCTTGCGTGACCATGAGTTTAATGAGCAGCGCCATAATACCAAACGGTGCAATCATCATAATCCAACGAACCATTTGCATCACAAGCTCAAGAAATTCTTGAAGCAACACTAAAATATTCTTATAACGCTCGCCACCGATGACTAGCGCAACCCCTAAAAATAAAGCAAAAATCAGCACGGCAAGTACATCCCCTTGCGCAAGTGCCGCAAAAGGATTCATGAACAAACCATGCAAAAAACTGGTAAAGAAATCAGAGGGTGTTTGCTGTTTTGCTGCAAAATTTGCCATGGCATTTTGGAACATTTCCAAATGCAACCCTTTTCCTGTTTCAAATATCGCATTTGCCATCAAGCCAACCACAATGGCAACCGACATCGAAAAAACAAAAAAGCTCAGCGTGCTAATCCATACTCGATGAATTTGTTTATGCGCCTGCAAATTCGCTACACCAACGGTAATTGAAGTAAACACGAGTGGAATAAGGACCATTTTGAGCAAATCAATGAAAAAGGTACCTATTAGGTTGGCAGCGTATAAACTGGTTTGCGTGATAGCACTTTCTTTACCAACCGACACCAAAGCAATACCAATTAAAATACCAAAAATGGCACCGAGCAAAATTTGCGTATTGAGCGAGGGAAATTTCATGCGTTTACAATTGTGTAATTTGAGCTAAAACGTCTTGCGCATGCCCTTCATGTGTCACGCCATACATGACGATTTCAAGCACACCTGCTTTGTTGATAATAAATGTAGAGCGCAAAATAGCCATACTTTTTACACCATTCTTTTCACGCTCACGCCATACGCCATAACTTTCACATAGTTGCCCATCCACATCCGCAAGCAACTCTATATTGAGCGAAAATTTATCGATAAACGCGCGGTGACTATCGCAAGAATCTTTACTAACGCCAATGACCACAGTGTCATGCTCTGCAAAGTCAGCGGCTAAGTGGGTAAAGTCATTGGCTTCAATCGTACATCCCGGTGTGTCATCTTTGGGGTAAAAATACAGTACAACATTTTTTTGATCCAAAAAATCGGCTAAATGAATAATGTGGCCTTCTTGATTCGCCACTGAAAACGCGGGGGCAACTTGTTTTTCTTCTAACATGATAGTCTCTCCAAATAAAAAATACCCACTAGCTCATAAAGCGAATGGGTATTTTAGGGTTAGTTAATAATACAACGCTTTACGATGAGGATGACTCAGATTCATTATTTTGAATCTGCCGCCAAAGATCAAGTTCTTGAGCTGATAGGCGTGAATTTTTAATCGCCACAAGCTCAAACCTTTCTCTATCAGTCATGATACCAAGCATACGTATTTGTGAAATTAAAATACGGTAATGCTCAACAGCATGTTCTGACGTAGCAGCAATTTTGTGTAGCGGCAACACCGATACATCGTCTTTGAGCTCTCGCTCTTTACGTGCCTTATCGATCAGTCGATTCACGTCTTCTTCGCTTAAATGAAGACGCTTAGCTTCTAGGTTGATAATTTCCGCTTCCTCTTCGGAAATAATACCATCACTTAACATTTCATACAGCGCATTTGTCAGTGTTTCACGCTCAATACGCAATTGATCCGTGAAAGCAGAAGATAATAACGCCGCTGGAATCGCAAAAATACCAATACCCAATAAAGCGAGGAAAATGGTCATAATACGACCACCCGCCGTGACAGGTGAAATATCACCATAACCTACCGACGCCAAGGTAATGACCGCCCAGTAAATGGATTGCGGAATGTTATCAAACTTTTCAGGCTGCGCGTCGTGCTCAAACAAATAACCCAAACTCGCGGTTAAAATAACGAGCAATAACATAATAAACGCCGACGCACCCAAAACAGGCATTTCGCGTGCGATAACTTTTGTTAAAGTTGCCGTAGCACCTGTGTAGCGAGTCAATTTTAAAAGTCGCATCAATCGGAAAACCCGCAAGAATCGCAAGTCCATTAAGTGATGCAATATAATTTCTAAAAAGAAAGGCAAAATAGCTAAAAAATCAATCACTGAAGAGGATGATTTCGCTTGCTTAAAACGGCCTGTTACCGCACTTTCAAAACCAGGTTCTTCAACACAGCAATAAAGACGCATACAATATTCCATGGTAAAAATACCCACCGCAATCGCATCAACAATAATAAATTGGATATGCAGAATGTATTCAATAGCCGTAACCGATTCAAGTACCACACTCACCACGGAGATAATAACCCATACCACAATAAAGGTATCAAAAAGCCCCTGCAAACTGCCACCGTATTCACTTGGGAAAACCAAGGCATGCATTTTTTGGCGGAATGTACGACCTTTGTTTGCGATAACGAATTGTTGATAAGCGGGAATTAAAATACGGAAGATTTTTAAAATTCTAAGCAGTCGCAAGAACCGCAACATACGCAAATCGACGGGCAAAAAAGCTTGCAAATAAAATGGCGCAACCGAGAAAAAATCCACAATCGCAAAAGGACTTTTCATGTAACGCAGATACGCTAAGCCCTTTTTATTGTCGCTATTAAACTCTTCATCTTCAGGTGCAACATAAAGACGCATTAAATACTCGATGGAAAAAACAATCACTGAAAAAATGTCAAACACATGAAACAATAGAGCGTGCGGCTCATGTATTTGTGGCACTTGTTCAAATAGCAATGCCATCAAATTGACAACGATAAGCAGTGCAATCCAATTTTCTACTTCTTTTTGGTAATTGAATTCGATTTTGGGGTCAAATAACCAGCTATAAAGCCATTTTCTAAAGGGTAAATCCGTTGAAATTTCAGCACGATAATCATGCCCCCGAATTTTTCCACGAATATCATCTTGTTTTACATCCATTGCTACTCTCCTTAAAACTCAACTTCTGCAATTTTGATAGGATAATCCCCGCCATCACATATTGTGATATGGATCTGTAATTTTTTATCAATAACGTCTGAATCAGTCAGTGCCGTTACATCAAACGGAACAGCAGAACCTGGAGGCGTGGGCAATGCTTTTTCAATTATCATCTGTCCGGTCGTGGTGTGTTCCTCTTTATCACATGCCGCAACAATCGTAATTGGCTCAAGTGTAAATGGATTGATTAAATTGGATAATTCTGCGGGTTTTGTAGTAATTGCTTTTAAACAATCTCCCCATACATGAGGCGCATTTGAGTTTGCATCCGTTGGAGTACAGGCGCTAATCGCGTAATCTTTATTGAAACGCTCCGTTCCAGCAGTCGTCAACCATTTTGCCCACGTTTCACCACTTTGTTTGCTTGTTTCAGTGCGATGACCTTCTAAATAGGCTTCATAGCCAAGCCACGCAGTTAAAATTAAAACGCCAAATAAAAACACGAGAAAAGCACGATCCGTGTTTGTCATTCCAACGTTGTCAATTGAGTTATCATTGTTATCGTCATTTGCCATAATTTAATGCCTACCCCGAAAAAAACATTTTCAAGCAATTGTTTTCGCGCGAAATCATTGCCTACCAATTAAAATTACACATGCTATGTTTGCTTCATAATCTCTATCTCGTATTATTTTACTTTTTCGAGTAATTTAAAGAGAAAACCTAACAAAAAAATGTATATTACTGTGAATAATTTTCATTCACGTGTCATAGCCTAACATTTTGTTAGAAAACTGTAAAAATCTCACTTAAAATAAATGATTATTCATATAAAAATAGGCGTTTAGGTCTCAAAACGATCCATTTTCCTCAGCACTGGAAACGCAATCATACAAATCAAGGTCACCCCAATTGTTATACATCCACCCATAATCACCGATGGCACCAACCCTAAAAAAGCGGCACTCAATCCAGATTCAAACTCCCCGAGTTCATTAGACGCACCAATAAAGACAGAATTCACTGCACTCACTCGTCCACGAATCTCGTCAGGCGTTTCAAGTTGCACCAGAATATGGCGAATATACACGCTAATCATATCGCCAGCACCAACAAGAAACAGCGCGCCAAGTGATAAATAAAATTGCTCGGAAATACCAAACAATACCGTCGCGCCACCATAAATAAGTACACCCGTAAACATCCACGCGCCTACGCGTCGCGTAAGGGGAAAAAATCCCAGTAAAATGGACATTAGAGACGCGCCTAATGCGGGTGCCGCCCGAAGCAAACCCAATCCGACAGAATCAACGTGCAGAACATCCAACGCGTAGGCAGGTAAAAGCGCTGTGGCACCACCAAATAACACCGCCAGCAAATCGAGCGACAACGCGCCTAAAACCACCTGTTTTGAGCGCACAAAACGCAACCCCTCTAAAACGCCATGCCATGAAATCGGTTCTCGTTTATTTGGAATTATCGTCGTACGTATTGGTAACATCAATAAAACAGCCATAAACAATAACGCTGAAATGACGCTGTAAACCCTCTCCTCACCAAACAGATAAAGCGCACCACCTAGCGGAGGCGCAGCAATCACCGCAATATGAAACAGTGAGGAGTTTAAGGCAACCGCAGAAGCCAAACTCTCACGAGGGACTAAATCCACTAAAATGGCTTGACTCGCGGGCATCATAAACGCTCGCGCTATACCATAAAGCGCCATCACCCCAAAAACAGGTAAAGCCGACGTTAAGCCTTGCTGAGTAAATATAAGCAATAAAATGCCACAGATTAATTCAACCGTAAAACAGCCCAGCACAATCCAGCGTCGATTCCACTGATCTGCAAAGTGACCAGCAATCAAAATCAGCATCGCAAAGGGTAAAAATTGTGCTAAACCAATAAGGCCTAAATCTAAGGTACTGCCTGTTTTTTGATAAATTTGCCACCCTACCGCAACGCTCTGCATTTGCACAGCAATCGTGGCAAGAAAACGTGCAATAACAAACAACGTTAAGTTTTTATGTTTAAGTACGGTAGTTGACGTCATAGCAGTAAAGTAATGATTTTTTTGAGGAAATTGATAACAGAGTATGGATAGTGTAAAACGTTTTTTTATATTTTCGTTTTATTTTATGATGCTTGTATGTCAGTGCAGTTTGTTTAATACTTAAGGCACCTTAAAACCTCACTTCTACATTAAAATCACCATGGATATTATTTTTTTAGGTCAGCTTGAAATTGAAACGATTATTGGAATTTATGATTGGGAAAGAGAAACCAAACAAAAAGTTCTTCTCGATATAGAAATGGCTTTTGATATCCGCAAAGCCGCACAAACTGATGATATCGCCTATACATTAAATTATAAAACGGTATCAAAACGGATTATTTCGTTTGTTGAAAGCAGCCATTTTTTTCTAGTCGAAACGTTAATTTCAGAAATAGCCACTATTATTCTCAGTGAATTTAATGTACCTTGGGTGCGTATTACCTTAAATAAAAAAGGTGCCATTCGTGGTGCAAGCGATGTCGGAATCATTATTGAGCGAGGCGAAAAATAAATCATGCATGGCTACATAAGCATCGGTAGTAATATCGATAAAGACATTCACATTCCAGCCAGTATAAAGGCCCTTGAAACACATTTTGGTGAACTGGTGTTATCCAGTATTTATGAATCCGAGCCAGTTGGTTTTTCGGGTGAGCTATTTCATAACCTCATTGTGCGTTTTGAAAGTGATTTAGACGTCAAAACCGTCGCGAAAAAACTAAGACAAATCGAACTCGACAACGGCCGCACACGCGAAAGCCAAAAGTTTTCGGCGCGAACGCTCGATTTAGATTTGATATTGTATGGGGATTTAATTCTCAGCGACGGGCGTCTCCAAATCCCACGCGACGAAATTGAACGTTATGCGTTTGTACTAGAACCACTTGCCGAAATTTCCCCGTTAGAAACACATCCTTTAAGTGGCATAACTTTCGGTCAGATGTGGACGCATTTTGATAAAAGTAATTTGAAACAAATCAAAATTCCATCAGCAAAATAACGTCCGTCCCCCATCAACGCTCAAAATTTGACCAGTTATATAGTTTGCATCTTGTACTAAAAATAAAACTGCTTTTCCAATATCGTCGGGTTGTCCGCTACGATTGAGCGCAATACGCGATAAAATTTCTTGTTTTTCGACGTCAAGTAACTCGGTTTCTGGCCAAAGAATGGCACCGGGGGAAACGCCATTGACGCGGATTTTCTCGCCAAATTCTTTTGCTAAAATTTTCGTCATTGCTGCTAATCCCGCTTTTGCAATGCTATAAACAGAATGATTTTTTAGTCCGCGCTCCGCGTGAATATCAATAATATTCACAATACACCCTTGTCGCGCTGACAGCGTCGAAAATAATTCACTCGCTAAAAAATACGGCGCTTTTAAATTGCTTCCCAAGAGTTCATCCCACTGGGTTTGCGTCGTTTTTTCAACGTCGTTTGGATAAAAACTCGACGCATTATTGATAAGTACATCAATGCCGCCCCATTCCAGTTGAGCCTGCTTGGCAAGATGGATAAGGTCAGGCATCTGCAATAAATCCGCTGCGTGTATTGCCGCTGAATGGGGGCGAATCGCGTTAAGTTCATCCCTTAATTCTGTCGCTTGCGTGACGGACGTTTGATAATGCAAAAAAATGTTGTAGCCTTGCGCGTGAAGTAATCGTGCGCAACTGGCTCCGATACGTTTTGCAGCGCCTGTAATCAGTACATTTTTTTGCATAGTCTTTCCAAGAAAATAAAATTATTCGAAATAATTCAACTCAATCGTTTTGATTAAATACTTAATCGCACCCCTATCCATCCCGCACGAGGCGCAGAAGGCGACACAAAACGTCCATTGGTTGGATAATCCAGCACACCATCGGTTTGACCGTAAACGCCAAATGTATTGAAATTGATATCAAAAATATTATTCACTTTACCAAATAAAGTCAGATTCTTTGTAATTTTATATTCTGCAGTGCCGTTAAACGCCCAATATCCCGAAAGTGGCGCAGTCATATTGCTTTCATCACCACGAAAAACCTGATTACCACTATACATGCCGTCCATACCTAAAGACACTTTTTTCCATAAATCGACACTTAATGCCGCTTTGAAAATATGCTGTGGAATACTTGGAATTTTATCGCCCGATTGAACACGTGTCAGTTCATCGAAATTCAGTGGATTTTGAATAGCAAACCCATCCAAAAATTGCGCGTTTAAATAGGTGTAGTGCGTCGTAAAATGCCAATCATCAATAGCACTAAATAGACTTTCTTTTTCAAGTGTACTACCGAATTCAATACCATAGCGACGTGTTTTACCTACGTTGCTAAAATAGCCTTGACTGGCGATATTGCCCGCACGATGAAAAATAATATCATCATTATTGATGGCGTGAAAAAAGCCTAAATTCCAATCCCATTTTCCATTAATGACTTTATTTAACTTCCCACGAAAACCCGTTTCCCATGTGTGGGCGACCACTTGATTAAGCGGCGGATCAGATAAAAACGAATTGGGTAATTTACAAGGCGCCTCGGGATCAGCGCAACTTAATTCCATTGGCGTTGGTGCTCTCGCAGATTCTGCATAATTGCCATAGACATTCACGCTAGGCAATAATTGATATGTTAAACCCGCTGACGGATTTAAACGCTCAAAATTATGATTACCGTTTAAGTTTTTCTCATCGTCATTGATATATTGATCTTTGAGTTCAACATTGATGTGATTGTAGCGACCTGCCACGGTTGCCGCTAGTTTCTCGGTGATTGAGAAAGTATCACTTAAAAACACACCGACCGTTTCTGTATTCGCGTGCAGACGTACTTTTGATTTATCAATATAAATATTACTGCCTGCGGTGCCGCGATTCGCTGTGAGTGAACCTAATTCAGAATTCGACGCAAAATGCGTTTGTGAATTGTCATAGCTTGTCCCGACGGTTAAATTATTTTCATGTTTGAATAAATCGCCCGTAAACGCTGTTTGAAAAGTTCCACCTTTACTACGCATTTGCATCGCGTTAGTATTTCTCGTCGCCCCATTAACACTGTCATTAAACACAACGAGATTTCCGTTTGTATCAATCACAGGACTGCTATCACCACATAAAAAGGCGCTATCACTGCACGCTTCATAATCACTGTTATCGCCATTAAATGTGCGCATGCGGTTTTGACGAAAATAAGTATTTCCACTCATGGTCACGTTATCGTTTACATTATAACTGCCCGACAATTCAGAAAAAAACATACGCGTCACAGTTTGATCGTATTGCGTAAAAATCGTGCTGCGCCCCTCTTTTTTAAGCAATTCTAACGGCGCTGGGCCATTGCCACGCAAATCGTTGTCATTTGCGCCTAGCGTTAAATCCAGCGAACCTTTATCACCACGCCAACTGAGTGTTCCAAAACCTTGGTTTGCGTTCGATGGTGAAAAATTGCGCCAACCCACTTCTTCGAAATGATGTAAATCGACAAAATAACCCCATGTACCATTGTTCCAACCACTGGTTAATTCTTCAGAATGACGATCAAATGAACCACCATACACTTCAATTTGGTGTTTAGGTGAAGAAAAACCCGTTTTCGTTTTAATCGCAATCGCACCACCGAGTGAATTTAAACCATAAACCGGATTGGATGAATACATCGCCATGGATTCAATCGCGCCTTGGGGAATTAAATCCCAATTCACGGTATCACCAAAAGGCTCGTTAAAACGCACGCCATTGACATAGGTTGATAAACCTTGAGGCAATCCCATTAGTGGTGACGCGACAAAGCCACGATAGTGAATATCAGGTTGCAGTGGATTATTTTGCGCTTCATTCACATGTGCACTGCCTAAATAGCGATTGATATAATCAGAAAGTGAAATGGTTTGCGCCTTTTCAAGTTGATCTGCGTTGACGATTTGCACATTTGTTGGCAGTTTGTCCGCTTCAATAGCACCACCAAGCGGTGACGTCGCCACGATATTCATTACGCCTAAATCTTGAGATTCATCTTGCGCAAAAACAAGTTGACTGAGTGTAAGAGTAAAAAGACTAACAACAATTTTTTTCATAACACCAAAAGATAATAATTTAAAAAGTTATTCCCCTCATTCTAAAGAGCAATGCTATAAAAAAACATAGGAATTTTTCCTGAATTATCGCGGAGCGTCATCGGGGCGTGTGACCAAATCAAAAATGACTTTTTGAAAATGGGCGGCTTTGCTGGGGTCTGATAATAACTGCATCATCTGATTTTGATGAGCATCGCCACTCTCTAAAATGGCATCATCAATAGCACGTGGAAAATCACCGAGCATGGCTTGCTCGCGGGTGTTTTGTTTAATTTGTGCCATGACTTGCGCATTTTCGCGGATTTTATCTTTGATGGTATGCGCGTAATTGACCATATCATCCGGCGTTAATTTTTCAGTATCAAATACCTCATTTAATCGACGAATAATAGCCGATAAAAACGCATCTTCGATATTTTGAGGTGTTGCCGTGCCTAAAGTATTTGCTGGATCAAGTGGCATGGGCGAGTCCACTTGAAGTTTCAAATCTTGCTGATAAAGAATCGACACACGGTAATGACTCAGTGTCACTGCACTTAAATCAATGCCGTCTTCTTCCAACATAGATTCACGCAGCATCGGGCGCAAATTACGGGCAAATAAACACAATTTTTCTAACGACTTATCGTCATAATCCACAATTTGCGACATAAACTCATAAAACCGCACAAACGTGCCTAAATCTTTTTTGAAAATATCGAGTTTCTCTTTTTCTTTTTTACACTCGTTGACGCAATTTTCTGCATTGGTGATCAAAACGGTATCGCCCGTTTTCTTTGTCAAATCAAACATGGTCTTTGCTTGCTTAAACGCATCAAACGCATTTTGATAGCGTTTTTGCCAACGCTCCACCGCAGTCTTGCAAATATTGGCGATAGCCGCGTGACTGTGACTTTTCACAAAAAACGCATCGCAAAATTGCTCCACTTCATGCCATGTAAAAATGCCCGACGCCCGCAGTTTCTCAAACAAATCAAAAATCAAATTCGGGTCGGATACGTCAGCGAGTTCAGCGGTTTGATAATAAGGCGTAAATGCGTCAAGAATAGCTTGAGGCTCATTGAAAAAATCGAGAATAAACGTGCCCGTTTGCGCCTTGGTTGGATAAGTTCGATTTAGGCGCGACAGCGTTTGCACACATTCCACGCCGCCGAGTTTTTTATCCACATACATCGCGCACAGTTTAGGTTGGTCAAAGCCCGTTTGGAATTTATTGGCCACAATCATCACTTGATAATCATCCGAATCAAAGGCTTTGCGCATATCGCGCCCTTTTAGATTGGGATTCATGTTGTTTTCAGTGAATTTTTCGCCCATCACATCCGCTGAATTGGGGTCTTTGTCGTTAAATTCCACTTCACCCGAAAAGGCCACCATCGCATGAATATGCTGATACCCTTTATCAATAATGTATTTATCAAAACCCAATTTATAACGCACCGCTTCTTTGCGTGACCCCGTGACGACCATCGCTTTGGCTTGTCCGCCAAGCAGTCCCATCACGTTGTCTTTGAAATGTTCAACGATAATTTGTACTTTTTGCGAAATATTATAATCGTGCAATTTCACCCATTGATTGAGTTTGACTTTGGCTTTTTTGCTCTCCACTTCTTGATCGGCTGCTTGAACTTTGAGCGCTAAGTTATACGCCACTTTGTAGTTAGTGTAATTTTTGAGCACATCCAAAATAAACCCTTCTTCAATGGCTTGGCGCATACTGTAAACATGAAACGCTGCCGGTAAATTGGTTTTCGATGCCGGTTCAAGTGGATTGGGTAGACGCCCAAATAATTGCAATGTTTTCTCTTTCGGCGTGGCGGTAAACGCAAAATAGCTGACATTCTCTGATACACGACGCGCGGCAATCGCCGCATCTAAAATATCTTCGGTGGTGAATTCGTCTTCATCACTTTTTGAATCGCTCATCAACACTTCTTTTAACTGCCGCGCCGTTGAGCCAGTTTGTGACGAATGCGCTTCATCGGCAATGATTGCATAGCGACGCGTTTTTAAACTGACACTATTTTCAATGGCTTTAAGCACAAAAGGAAACGTCTGAATTGTCACAATAATAATGGGCTGTGAATGTTCAAGCGCTGAAGCTAATTTTTCCGATTTTGAGCCATCACCTTCTTTGTTGTTAATGCGTCCGACAACACCGTCAACGTGTTCAAATTGGTAAATCGTATCTTGCAACTGGTCATCTAATACCGTTCGATCGGTGACGATAATGACACTGTGAAATTGTTTCTCACCCTGCGCGTTATAAAGTGATGACAGCTGATGCGCAGTCCAGGCAATCGAATTGGATTTGCCCGAACCCGCGCTGTGTTGAATTAAATATTTATGCCCTGCGCCTTCGGTTTGGGCGGCATGAAGTAATTTTTTGACCACATCCCATTGATGATAACGCGGAAAAATTAAGGCTTCTTTTTTTGTTTTTTTACCGTTCCAATCTTCTTTGTCTTCAATATGCAAATGCACAAAACGCGCGAGAATTGTGAGCAAATTCGCGGGCAATAACACCTCATTCCATAAATAATCCGTGGCGTATTGATTCACATCACGGGGCGATTCATTTCCCGCGCCACCGTCTTTTGTGCCTTTATTAAACGGCAGAAAAAATGTGCTGTCCCCGTCTAAGCGTGTTGTCATATACACTTCATATTGACTCACCGCAAAATGCACTAATGCCCCGCGTTTAAAGGTCAACAGCGGTTCTGGCTTTTTAGCGGTGGGGTCGACAGGTAAACGCGTGGTTTTATATTGCTTGATGGCATTTTGGACTGCTTGCTTAAATTCAGATTTAAGCTCGAGCGTTGCAATCGGTAAACCATTGACAAATAACACCAAATCAATGCGCCCTAAATTTCCCCACGGGCTGTAAACCAATTCAGGTACCACGCGGCAGCGGTTCTTTTGATAACGCGCCACAATATCTGCATTTAATTCATGTTCGGGTTTGAATTGGCACAAGGTAAAGCGCGTGTTTCGATCTTTGATTTCATGGCGCAAAACGCCAAGTGTGCCAAAGGTGCGCAATTCTTTATTTGCCGCATTCGCGTCAGCTTTGCTGAGTTGATACGCCACACGCTCTAAAAATTTCTCGTTGGGATTACTGGGATAGAGCGCACAAAATTTTTCCCACTGTTGCGGGTGCGTATCTTGCACAAATCCAAGCACGTCTTCCGAATATAACGCCAATTCGCGATTGTAGTTTTCAGACTTTCCAAGCAACCACCCGTTAGCGAGTAATTGTGAAATCATGTCGTTTTGAAACGGTAATTCGTTGGCTTTGCTCATGCCGTTTCCTTTAACACATTATGCCATTCTGCCATCAAGGATTCTAAAATTCCGTAATGGCGTTTTTTAATAACGGCTTGCACAATACCATCGTTTAAATCCAAATAATCATGAACGAGTACATTGCGAAAACCGATAATTTTCAATAATTCATCATGCTGCGCAAACGTTAAATCGCCTCGACTTTTCAACTCATCGAGCGCTTCACGCGATTGACTAAGCGATAATTTGTATTTTTGTTCCACAAAATAACGCGCCATGCCAATAAACGATTCAATATAAATCTGCAATGCTCGCTGAATCGCTAAAAAATCCCGCTCTGTCCAATTCGCGTTATTTTCTTGATGATACTCATCGAGAATGCGTAGTATTTTTGTCTGATGCCGTATTAACGCTTGTTCGTAGGCAATATCTCTCATAATCCTTTTCCCATTTTGAAAAAATGCTTTGCTCAACCCGTTTAACGTGCGGCACATTGCGGTCAAACCATTTCACCGCTGACATTAAAATACTGTATTGCAAATACATCGGCGCCGTTTCTAAATCCACTACGCTAATTTGATTATAAAGTTTTAATTCGCGCTCAAGTGTTGCTTCAAGCATTTGCGGACGCAACACACGCTCAAGTAAATCCATTTCGTAATGCGTAAAAATAACCGCAATATCCCAATCGCTCTCTTCTCGCGCGGTTTGCTTGGCGCGTGAACCATAAAGATAAATCGCGTCCACTGGCGCAAAAATTTGGATAATCTGCGTGACGTTTTCCGACATAGATTCAACCATTAAGCACTATCCATCCCATACAGTCTAAAAATTAAATTACTATTCATTTAAAATGCGTCCCTGTTTAATTCAGACATTTACCGCCTCCCGTTCAATAAAAAGGCGCAATTCAGGGCGCATTGCTTTTTCTGTCACTAAATCCACAGGCACGCCGAGTTCGTCTTCTAAATAAAATTGCACACCAACGTATTTTGCAGACGTTGCCGGACTATCAAACGCCACCACAATATCAATATCGCTTTCTGGACTGGCTTCATCTCGCACGGTTGAACCCAATAACGCCAAGCGAGTAACGCCAAAACGTTTGACTAATTCTGGCTTGATTTTCGTCAAGGCGTTTAAGGCTTGTTGTTTATTCATCAAATTCTCCAGATTCCGCACGCATCATCAAAAAAATCAAACAAATCCCCCATTGCTCAGCCTTTAAAGCACCTCCCCCTGCGGCTAAAGCCGCTCCCCCTCCCAAGGGGGACAAACCGTTAAAATCAAAAGCGTTTGCTTTTCAACGGTTTCGCCCCCTTTGAGGGGGGCTGCCCGATAGGGCTGGGGGGTGTGCTTTAATCTCCCCAATCCCGCACATCAATCTTCCCCGTCACTGCCGTAGAAATGAGGGCGGTGCGGCGTTCTTGCATGAGTTCGATTGCTAAGTTTGCGTGTTCTTCTAACTGCTTGAGGCGGGCTGATTTGTTTTCAAGATAATTAACTATCTCATTTTGTTCAGTAACATCAGGCAATGAAATATGAATCGAAAGATAATCATCTTTAGCGATGTTTTGCATACTGCTACTTGCACCTTCTGCTGCTAACGATATTTCATTTCTAAAACCTTTTATCATCATAAAAAACGCGATGAATTTAGAGTTTAATTCAACATTGCTAACAAATACGGTTTGTAGTGGTCAACTTTTTTCGGACACCGCTATAGGTTGTTTTGCTATCATTTTAATTTCATAGTTATTAGGGGACAGATAGCCTAATGATGAATGCAGGC
>CAINHP010000215.1 GCA_903848905.1 uncultured Pseudomonadota bacterium | reverse complement strand
TGAATAGAAGAGATTTTTTAAAGTTGTCATTACAAGTTATTGCAACGACTGCTCTAACTAAAACAGCGGTGGCAAAGTCGGTGTTGACGTCAACCACCCCAGGTACTGATGCAGATGTCATTATCATTGGTGCAGGTATATCGGGTATTGCGGCTGCTCGACTATTAAAATCGAAAGGTTATAGTGTTCTTGTTTTAGAGGCACGTAATCGTATTGGGGGAAGAATCTGGACTGATCAAATCTTGAATTCACCTCTGGATATGGGAGCATCATGGATACACGGTATTAATAAAAATCCAATTAAAACCTTAGCGGATGGGTTTAAACTCAAAACGGTTCCAACTAATTATGAAGCCAGTCAAGCTTACAATACGAATGGGATCGCACTCACTGATAGTGAAACGACTAGTTTATATAATCGCTATGATGGTGTGTATAGTCGAGTAATGGCAATTCAGAAAAGTCGTAAAAAAACAAAGCTACCTGATATTTCTTGGCAAAAAGCCCTAGAGCAAGAACTTGCCACAGAAAATTTCACAGCAAAACAGTTAACAGAACTGTATATGGTTTTGAATACCGAACTTGAACACGAATATGGGGCCGATTTAAGTAATTTATCCCTTTTTAATTGGGATGTTGAAACTCCCTTTTCAGGTCCTGACCATCTAATTTTAGATGGATATCAAAAGATAACAGACCAGCTTGTGCAATCGGCTTTATTGACTTCTGATATTTTAATGAAACAAGTGGTCAAATCAGTAGACTATAGTTCGACATTTACCACCGTAACAACGGATAAAAGAGCATTCACTGCTAAAAAAGTATTAGTCACGTTACCTTTAGGTGTATTGAAAGCCAATACAGTTAAATTTACACCAACATTGCCGGTCAAAAAACAAGCTTCCATTCAAAAACTTGGATCGGGGGTACTCAATAAAACTTATTTGCATTTTCCCTCTTATTTTTGGTCAGTTGATTCAGATAGTGAGTTAATTAACTATATCTCTCCTGTTAAAGGGCATTGGGCTGAGTGGTACAACATTCATTTTTATACGAAACAACCTGTATTACTGGGTTTCAATGCAGGACAGCGCGGTATAGAAATAGAATCAATGACAGATGACGCTATTATTGCAGAATGGATGCAGATTTTACGTTCAATTTACGGCAATAACATTCCAAGTCCAGATGGACATCTTATAACTCGTTGGAATTCAGATCCGTATGCCAAGGGATCCTATTCTTATATAGGAGTGAATGCGAGCACAGCGGACTATCAAGAATTAGGAAATTCAGTCAACAACAAGTTATTTTTCGCAGGTGAGGCAACTTCGGCAGATCATCCTTCTACAGTGCATGGTGCTTTCCTATCAGGTGAGCGTGAGGCAAAAAAAATCATTGCCTTGTTCGCTATTGGTGCTTGAGAGCTGAGCTAGAATGAAAACCACCTTGCTTGAACAGGGAATTATGATGAAGCCATTTTTTGTATTAACTATCTGTTTAGTTGTTTTGATGATATCTGATTTGGCAATTGATATTAGCAATCTACCTAGCAACATTAGGAAAACCATTGATATTAATTTAACAACAATCAGAAGATTTAAATTTGATATTGGAAGTAAATTCAAAATGACCCAGGCATATCCACGAAAAGACAATAGAGGTATAGGTGGGACAGGAATCGAAACCGTGACAAATTCAGGTAAGTTGCCTGTTTTAGCATAAAAACTAATTTGATCCGTCGATTACATAAAATTGAAATCAAACTATTACTTAAAGAGAATTATGATGAAAAACCTATTTATATTATTTTCCCTTATATTATCATTGTTTCTGAGTTCGATTGCTTTAGCTGTAACTCCCATAACAATAGATAGTGGTAATTTGATTGCTACTTCAGTTAAGTTTACTGCTACATTAAATACGCCATTGTTATCGGGCAATAAAGTTAAAATTGATTACGGCAAGGGCTTAAATGCTATGGTATGAACCGCTAAAAAATGTACTTTATCGTCAAATTCTCTACCAAGCAGTTCTCTGCCTATTGTTTACAATATTGGCATTTACAACGCAAATAATGTGCTGCAAAGCTCCTTGCAAACGGGGACTTATACACTTTTTGCCAATGTAAAAACCACATTAGAATCCGTCACCACATCACCTATTTCGAGTATTCAAGTTGATGGCACTGCCTTTAAATTTACGACAACATTAAGTACCCCATTAATGGCGGGTTATAAAGTCAAAATTGATTATGGCAAAGGTTTTAGTGCCATGTCGTGTTCGGCTAAAACGTGTACATTGTCGGCTAATATTGCATTATTAACGGGGACATCTGCGTCATATAAAGTCGGTATTTATAATTTGCAAAATACATTACAAGGTACATTATTTAGCAGTAGCTATAGTTTTAGTTCCGTAGCTCTGATTTCATCAGTTTTGACACCTACTCAAAATTCTACCGTAGTCATTCGGGTTGTTGGAACTGATACTAAGTGGGGGCAAGAAGCCTCTCCAGGATGGGCGACAGCGAGTCCAGTGAAAAGTGCTGCGGGTTACCAACTTTACGATCTTGAAATTGGTCGATATACACCTCC
>CAINHP010000214.1 GCA_903848905.1 uncultured Pseudomonadota bacterium | reverse complement strand
TCACACCCGAAGATTTGCCAATGGCGTTTAATCGAAAACCGCTACTAGCGAGAACCGCAGTTGTTGCAGCGGGACCTATGTTTAATCTCGTTTTAGCCGTTGCACTATTCTGGAGTGTACTTGTCATCGGTGAAATGGGAGTTAAACCTATTTTAGGCCCTGCTTTACCAAATTCTATTGCAGAACAAGCCGGATTTACTGAAGGAGATGAAATCATCTCTGTCAACGATGAAATAACGCCAACATGGAATCAAGCGATGTCGAGTATTATGTCAACAGCGCTTGAATGTGAAAGTAATATTTCAGTGAAAGTCAAAAGTAGTGACATGATTGAAAGTGTCAAAATATTGCATATTGACTCTTCACAGACCCAAAATCCCGACGCACTTTATGCCAAATTGGGTATGAAACTTTTCTCTCCAGCTCTTCAACCTCTTATTGGCAATGTGCTTGATAATGGTGCCGCAAAAACAGCGGGCTTTAAATCAAATGATTTAATTCTACGTGCAAACGACATAGCTGTCACACAATGGCAACAATGGGTCGATATTGTTAAAGCAAGCCCGAATCAAGCATTGCAAATCCTAATTGAACGAGATGGTATGCAATCTACTTTATCACTTACACCAAATTCGGAAGGTAAAATAGGTGCATCCGTACAAGTGCCTGAAAGCTTAATTAAATCGTTTCAAGTACATTATGCGCTATCCCCTTTCGATGCCATTCCTGCTGCCTTTAGCACAACGTATCATTACTCTACGTCAACTATCAAAATGATGGGGCAAATGTTTGCAGGCAAAGCCTCTCTTGATAATTTAAGCGGTCCCATTAGTATTGCGCAATACGCAGGACAATCTGCAGAGATGGGCCTCGTGCATTTTCTTAAATTCATGGGCTTGATTAGCGTGAGTTTAGGGGTACTGAATTTACTACCCATACCCGTACTTGATGGCGGACATTTATTTTTCTTTGCAATTGAGGGATTAAAAGGCTCGCCCGTCTCAGAAAGCATTCAGCTATTTTTTCAGCGAATAGGCATTGTTTTTCTCGGACTACTCATGGCAACGGCAATGTTTATGGATGTTGGGCGACTATTTCAATAATTACACGAGAAATTAACTATGAAAAAACTCCTTTTAAGCGCTATGTTAGCGGCTTTTGCAATGCACGCGAATGCGGATGAAAAATCGATTCGTGAACAATTAGGTAAAGCGATGCCTAACATTCCAATTGAATCGGTTAAGCCGTCTGTTGTCAAAGGCATTTATGAAGTCAACATTGGCAGTGACTTAGTCTATGTCTCTGATGATGGGAAATATTTATTTCAAGGTCGCTTAATTGATACGCAAACGCGTACCGATTTGACTGAAGAAAAATTGAGTGGCGTGCGAAAAGTGGCTCTCGAAAAATTAGGTGAAAATAAAATGATTATTTTCAAACCTAAAATACATTCTCATACCGTTTATATTTTCACCGATATTGACTGCGGTTACTGCCGCAAATTGCATTCTGAGTTAGATACTTATTTGGCTGAAGGTATTCAAATTAACTACTTGTTTTATCCACGTGCTGGCCAAGGTTCAGATTCTTATAATAAAGCGGTAGCTGTTTGGTGTGCAAAAGATAGAAATGCGGCACTGACTTCAGCGAAAAAAGATCAAAAAATTGAAATGAAAACGTGTGATAATCCCGTTGATGAACACATGGCATTAGCCGCTAATTTTGACGTCAAAGGCACGCCCATGATAGTGTCAGAGAAAGGGACTGTTTTCCCAGGCTATTTACCTGCAAAGGAATTGCTTGAGCATTTAAAGGCAGATAAAAAATAAACGAACTGTTCGCATTTTTTCGCGACAATTCTATTTAAAATGTCATTTTTCTTTTAAGGGCGCGTCATGTACGAACATTTAGAAACAGCCAAAAACAAGGATAGTTTAAAGCGCGTAGTGATCGATCCCGTTTCACGCGTTGAAGGTCACGGTAAAGTGACACTTCTCCTTGATGAAAATAACAAAGTTCAGCAGGCACGTCTTCATATTGTCGAATTTCGTGGCTTTGAAAAATTTATTCAAGGTCGCCCTTATTGGGAATTGCCGGTTTTAGTTCAGCGTCTATGTGGCATTTGCCCTGTCAGTCATCATCTTGCCGCAGCAAAAGCCATTGATCAACTGGTGGGTGTTGATCCAGAAAACCTGCCGATTTCTGCAACAAAACTGCGTAAAATGCTCCATTTTGGGCAAGTATTGCAATCTCATGCACTGCATTTCTTTCATTTATCCAGTCCTGATTTATTATTTGGATTTGAAAGTGATATTCAAAAACGCTCTATTGTTGCCGTTTTAAATGATTTTCCCGATATTGGTTTACAAGGCGTTAAGCTTCGCAAATACGGTCAAGAAGTGATTCGCATGGTGTCGGGCAAACGTATTCACGGTACTGGGGCGATTGCAGGCGGAATGAATAAAGCATTAAGCAAGGAAGAACGCGATTATTTACTTACCGATATTGATCAGATTATTGCTTGGGCAGTGGCGTCAGTTCAATTAGTCAAAAAAGTGCATCGCTCAAACCTACCCTATTACGATCATTTCGGCACCATACGCTCAAATTATTTAGGGATGGTGCAACCCGATGGCGCATTAGAGCTTTATCACGGTGGCCTGCGCGTCAAAGATGCGCAAGGCGACACGCTTTTTGACCACATTGATTATTGCAAATATAACGATTATATTCATGAAGAAGTACGTTCATGGACGTATATGAAATTCCCCTATTTAACTGCATTAGGAAAAGATGCCGGTTGGTATCGCGTTGGTCCGCTGGCTCGGGTCAATAATTGCGATTATATTAATACGCCTATGGCTGAAATTGAGCGCGTTGAATTCAAAGCGCATAGTAGTGAAGCGATGGTACACAGCACACTTGCATTCCATTGGGCGCGACTCATTGAATTGCTGCATTGCGCAGAAAGTATCAAAGCCTTACTTCATGATGCAGATATTCTTCGCCTCGATGAACCGGTAAAAGGCGAGCGTCGTTTTGAAGGAATTGGCGTAATTGAAGCAACACGCGGCACATTGTTCCATCACTATCAAGTCGATGAAAATGATATTGTCACTAAAGCGAATTTAATCGTTTCAACGACCAGCAACAATATGGGCATGAATGAATCAGTCCGCCAAGTGGCTGCTGAATATCTCTCTGGACAAGAGCTTACCGAGCCACTACTCAATAATTTAGAAGTTGCTATTCGTGCGTATGATCCCTGTTTATCATGTGCCACCCATGCGGTCGGCAAAATGCCTCTGCAACTTGAGCTGGTGAATTCAAAAGGCGATATTATTGATAAATTAGTCAAGCACGATACAGGTCAAATTGAGCGCATTCAATGACAAAACCGGTTTTAGTTTTCGGTTATGGAAATGAAAGTCGCGGTGACGATGCATTGGGCGTGCTGATTTTAAACTATATTGAAACGCATTTTTCACTTGAAAGTATCGATTTACTCACCGATTTTCAACTGCAAATTGAGCATGCACTGGATTTAGAACAGCGCGAACTGGTTTTATTTGTCGATGCGTCAGTAAAAAGTGATATAGCATTCGAGTTTACGCAACTAAAGCCGATGCGTGATATCAGTTTTACAACGCACGCAATCAGTCCTGCGTCGGTACTTGATGTTTATCAAACCATGAAAAAAACGACACCACCGCCGTGTTTCTTAATCGCCATTGGCGCTGAAAGCTTTGAACTTGGCGATGGTTTGAGCGACAATGCAAAAAGAAATTTTGCCCATGCCACAAAATTGATTGACGATTTACTCAATCATTTAACGATTGGCTATTGGCAACTGCAGTGTCGCTAATATTTTTTTAATCTAAAAAAGGAAAATTTATGATTCATTTAGTAGAAGGCGATATTTTACTTAGCAAAGCACATGCGATTGCGCAAGGTGTTGGCATTAATGATCCAATGGATAAAGGTTTAGCACTGTCGCTGCATAATACATACCCAGCAATGCACAAAGATTTCCATCATTGGTGTCATAAACATCACCCTGAATCAGGCGAAGCATGGGTATGGGTTAGCGCTGAAGGCAAACACGTTATTAATTTAATTACGCAAGAAGGCGCAGACAGTCACGATCACCGTCATGGCAAAGCGACATTAACCAATGTTCAACACGCGCTTAAAGCCTTAGCGAAAATCCTAGAACAAGAAAAATTCACTTCACTTGCTCTGCCCCGTATTGCAACAGGTGCAGGTGGTTTAGAGTGGTCAGATGTTCTGCCTCTCATTGAAAAAAAATTGGGTAACTTAGGTATTCCGGTCTACGTTTATGCGACTTATCACACTGGTCAAACTGCTAACGAAGAGTAACATTTTCTATTTAACACGCGAGTAGCGTATAAGTGAGCTAATTAAAAAATTATGCATCTCACATCATTGCTATCCCACAACCATTTTCGCTTATGAACATTCACGAATATCAAGCTAAAAAGCTTTTCCAGCATTACGCTATTCCTACCCCTCAAGGTTGCGTAGCGTCAAGCGCACTTGATGCACAAAATATTGCAGAAACATTAACAAACGAATCGTGGGTGGTTAAAGCGCAAATACATGCGGGTGGTCGCGGAAAAGTCGGTGGGGTCAAGCTAGCTAAAACGCCTAGTGACGTGTTCAACTTTACAAATGAATTAATCGGCAAGCGACTTATTACAAAGCAAACCAATGCGCATGGCTTGCCTATTGAGAGTGTGTTAATTGAAAAAACCTATCCTATTAAGCGTGAGCTGTACTTGAGTTTACTTGTTGAGCGCAGCAGTGAACGTCTTGTTTTTGTTGCCTCATCAGCGGGTGGCATTGACATTGAGTCCATCGCCCACCAATTACCTGAAGAAATTATTACTGTGACCGTCCATCCTGCGACGGGTTTGCAGCCTAGTCATTGTCGAAAAATTGGTTATGCATTAAAACTTGAACGCGCACAGCAAAAACAACTTGATGTCATTCTGCACGGCATGATGAATTTGTTTCTGGAAAAAGACGCGAGTCAAATTGAAATTAATCCATTAATCGAAACGCAAACAGGCGAACTCATTGCACTCGATGCCAAAATTAATTTTGACGATAATGCACTTGCACTGCACGATGATATTTTAGCGCTGCGAGATGCCAATCAAGAAGATGCTAAAGAACATGAAGCCGAGCAATTTGGACTAAATTATATTGCCCTTGATGGCAACATTGGCTGCATGGTCAATGGCGCAGGACTTGCGATGGCAACGATGGATTTAGTGAAATTAAAAGGTGGTTTACCGGCAAATTTTCTTGATGTAGGGGGTGGAACGAATGCTGAGAAAGTATGCGAAGCATTCAAATTAATTTTAGCCGACGGCAATGTTAAAGCCGTTTTGGTCAATATTTTTGGTGGTATTGTTAAATGTGACATTATTGCTCAAGGCATTTTAGCGGCCATGGCGCAAATTAATGTGCATGTCCCAGTCGTAGTTCGTTTAGAGGGCACCAATGCAAATGAAGGTAGAGCATTGCTCAGTAATACGCAATTCACACTTTATGCCGCCAATGATTTAAATGATGCCGCCCAACAAGTGGTTTCATTAGCCAAAGGAATCGCATAATGAGCATTTTAGTCGACAAAAAAACAAAAGTGATTTGCCAAGGGTTTACGGGTAAACAGGGGTCATTTCATTCACAACAAGCACTGGATTATGGCACGAAACTCGTTGGAGGCGTCACGCCAGAGCGAGGCGGTCAAAGTCATTTAGGATTGCCCGTGTTTAATACAGTTAATGATGCCATTAAACAAACAGGGGCAACAGCGAGCGTCATTTACGTTCCGCCTTTCTTTGCCGCAGATGCTATTTTAGAAGCGCTTGAAGCCGGCATTGAACTGATTGTCTGTATCACAGAAGGCATTCCAACCCTGCACATGCTCCGCGTGAAAGCAGCGATGCAAGGCACAAAATCTCTCCTTATTGGCGCAAATTGTCCAGGCATTATTACCCCTGACGAATGCAAAATTGGCATTATGCCCGCCTCTATTCATCAAGCCGGCTCCGTTGGTATCGTATCGCGTTCGGGTACGCTTACGTATGAATCTGTTCATCAAACCACGCAACAGGGTTTAGGGCAAAGTACCTGCGTGGGGATTGGAGGAGATCCTATCCACGGGATGAATTTTATTGACGTCCTAAGCCGCTTTGAAGCTGATCCGCAAACGAAAGGCATTGTCATGGTCGGTGAAATTGGCGGTAGCGATGAAGAAGACGCCGCAGACTACATTAAAGCCCATGTCACAAAACCCGTTGTTGCTTATATTGCAGGGCAAACCGCGCCCGCAGGTAAACGAATGGGACACGCAGGTGCAATTGTTACAGCAGGAAAAGGGACAGCGGAAAGCAAAATGAATGCACTTAAAATCGCAGGCGTTGAAGTAGTTAGTGCGCTTACTGATATTGGCGTTGCCATGCAGCGCTGTTTTTAATTTACATTTTAAGAGAAAATTGATGAAACATTTACACCTGCTGTTTGTTGCTCTGGCTCTAATTAGTTTTTTAGGCCGCGTTGCACTCACACGCTTTCGTCCAGAATTGATGCAACTGAAATGGATAAATATTGCACCCCATATTATTAGCACTTTACTGCTGTTATCAGGGATTTTGTTGACGGTTGAAGGGGGATGGTTAGCAGGCGATTATACCTGGATTGAGGCAAAAGTAATCGCGTTGTTTGGCTTTATAGGTCTTGGAATTATGACACTTAAACGCACTGATAACAAAAAATGGATTGCCTTTGGTGGTGCATTACTTTGTTTTGCGTATATCCTAAAAGTCGCCATCACCAAAAACGCCTCATTATTTTAATGAAAAAGGGGAATAATAGTAAATTATGATCCCCTTTTTTGTGTCACATTATTTTTTTATGCGTTATTGAGCAATCCGCTTTGACGTTCAATATCTTGAACATAACGTAAAACTGCACCTTCAATTGATTGAGGGATATCTAAAAATGTAACCCCCACCAATTCTTCAAAGTCTTCTGCTCTAAAAGCAACCCCTAAACGCACAGATAAAATCTTAAACGAAACCTCTACCGTAACGTGAGGCATCACAAAAGGTCGATCATCAAAAATGGCCTGTTCCTGTAAAAAATAGGAAAACTCAGGGTCTGTGTTGATTAATTTACACCCTGACATACTAATATCAGACAAATTTAATCTCACCATCCTCGCCAATTTTGGATCAGGCATAACTGGATTTGCTTCACGTTCTTCGTCAAAAATAGCTCTTTCACGCTTCGCTTTAATTTTTGAATCAATTGTCATTTTTTGATAAGCACGTTGCCAAGCCTGCTGCTCTTCGGCAATTTCTTCTTGAATGGCAGCTAACAATTTTTGTTGAATTTTCGCAGTTGCTAAAGCATAAGCCTCTTTATATTCAAGTTTTGCATCTTCTTCTGGCTCTGCAATTTCAATATCAATATAAGCCGGGTTAAGCGTTGGCGTATCAACACGATAATATTCGCGACGATTGTACCAATAGAGCGAGTCAGGAATGTCAATCATAAAACAATCGGCACCTTTAAATTTGCCAATGGTTACTTGATCAACATGAAACGCCACTTGAATACCATTGAAAACCGTATTAAACTTTGGATTTTTAACGGCTAAAAGTTTCTTATTCAAATAAGCAGAAGAACCGTAATCGAGTACGATGGTTCCTTCTTTATGATTAATGGCAATTAACACCGTCAATAACGTTTCTTTCCCGCCCAAAGAAGCTGACACGTTACATTTGTTTTTCACAAGCATAGCTAGGTTGTTTACTATCATTGCTCGATTGCGGAGCATTGCGGAATCGTCATCAGACATTGATTATCTCCATAAAGTAAAAGTTTAAAATAAAAATAATAACAATCCCTATTATAGATTATTAACAGCACATTCAAAAGAGGAAACTTTTAGTGGTTTGCAGTTTTTTCCTTTGCCTCTATTGGATTATCTGAGATTGGTTTGATTACATGCCCATCTTTTTGAACAATATTGATTTTAATGCCATCGTGAAGTGTTTCACGCCCCTCTAAAACCACCATTTCATCTACAGAAAGATTTTCAAGTACTGCCACATAATCATTTTGTATGTCACCGACTTTAATGCGACGTATTTGAATGATATTTTCAGGCGTAACTACATAAACAAAGGCACCTTGCACATCATTTTGAATGGCCGAAGAGGTTATCTGCGTTACATTTTCAAGCGTGTTTAAATGTATTTTGACATTCACAAATTGATTAGCAAATAAACGCTCATCAACATTATCGAATTGCGCCTTCAATTTCACTGTGCCTGTCGATGCGTCAATTTGATTATCAACTGCCACTAATTTACCTTCAGCCAATTTGATTTTCCCTGCCCTGTCATACGCAACAACATCAATGGGTGTCGAATGCTGTCTATGCTGCATAATTGAAGGCACTTGATCTTCAGCTAGGGTAAACACAACACTTATTGGTTGTAGTTGCGTAATAACCAAAAGGCTTGTTTCATTAGCTTGAACAAGATTACCTTGATCAATTTGCCGCAAACCAACTCGACCCGCAATTGGCGCTAACACTTTCGTATAGCTTAATTGCAATTTTGCGTTATTGACTTGCGCATTATCCATTTCAACAATACCTTGATACTGCTTTACCTGAGCAGCTTGCGTTGCGGTTTGTTGCGCGGCTATTGAGTCTTGAGCAAGCAAGGTTTGATAACGCAGATAATCGATTTTGGCATTCTCAAGCAATGCTTCATCACGTAGGAGTTGTCCTTGGGTTTGCTGTAATTGAATCTGTAGAAGGCGGGGATCAATTTGAGCAAGTAAATCTCCCTGTTTGACATGCTGCCCTTCTACAAAATCAATCGAATCGATTTCACCTGACACACGAGGCCTTACCATAACAGAGCGCAGTGGCGTGACAGTGCCCAGTGCATTCAAATAAACAGGAAAATCTGATTGACGACTTGTTTCGACTGAGACGGCAACAGGCGTATTGTCGTCGTGTTTATGTTTACCATACTTATGGGAACTTGCAGATTTTACTGACTCATCTTTTGATAATTTTGATAGCGCAGAAAATGGCCAATAATAAAAACCAACACTCGCCGCCGTCACTAAAATTATCGATGTAAAAAACAGTCGTCGCTTAAAATATGCCATAAGGAAAATTGATTGCGCTTTTAATGAAAGGCATATTATGCACAAATACTCGCTGAGTGATTCAAACGATAAGATGAATGTGGCGGCATTTCAATACCGCCACTTTTCTAAAAAATATAACTAACTACACTTCGTGATAAAGCTTAGCACCCTCATTTAAAAACTCTTGAGACTTTTCATTCATCCCGAGTTTAATAGCTTCTTCATCGGCAACGCCTTTTTCTGCTGCATAAATACGCACGTCTTGGCTAATTTTCATTGAACAAAAATGCGGACCACACATTGAACAAAAATGCGCCACTTTTGACGATTGTTTTGGCAATGTTTCATCGTGAAATTCACGTGCTTTTTCAGGGTCTAAACCAATGTTGAATTGATCTTCCCAGCGGAATTCAAAACGCGCTTTAGACATCGCATTATCTCGCGCCTGCGCACCGGGGTGCCCTTTGGCTAAATCTGCTGCATGCGCTGCAATTTTATACGTCACAATGCCTTCGCGGACGTCTTGCTTATTTGGCAGACCCAAATGCTCTTTTTGCGTCACATAACAAAGCATCGCACAACCATACCAACCAATATTTGCGGCGCCAATGGCTGAAGTAATGTGATCATAACCCGGAGCAATATCTGTTGTGAGTGGCCCTAGTGTATAAAATGGTGCTTCACCACATTCTTCGAGTTGTTTTTCCATGTTGACTTTAATCATGTGAAGTGGAACGTGCCCTGGACCTTCAATCATGGTTTGTACATCATGCTTCCATGCAATTTTGGTCAATTCACCCAGCGTTTCAAGCTCACCAAATTGGGCGGCATCGTTAGCATCGTAAATTGATCCAGGTCTTAAACCATCACCCAGTGAAAATGAGACGTCATACGCTTTCATAATTTCGCAAATTTCTTCAAAATGCGTGTATAAGAAACTTTCCGTGTGATGTGCAAGGCACCATTTCGCCATAATCGAGCCGCCACGCGACACGATGCCGGTCATGCGCTTTGCTGTTAATGGAACGTGATGCAATCGCACCCCAGCGTGAATAGTAAAATAATCCACGCCCTGCTCTGCTTGTTCAATTAACGTATCGCGAAAGATTTCCCATGTTAAATCTTCGGCTTTGCCATTCACTTTTTCAAGTGCTTGATAAATGGGAACGGTTCCAATGGGCACAGGTGAATTACGTAAAATCCATTCGCGTGTTTCATGGATATTTTTGCCGGTTGATAAATCCATAATGGTGTCACCACCCCAGCGAATTCCCCAAAGCATTTTTTCAACTTCTTCTTCGATAGACGAGGTGACCGCTGAATTTCCTAAATTACCGTTAATTTTCACTAGAAAATTACGACCAATAATCATTGGCTCAAGTTCGGGATGATTAATATTGCAAGGAATAATAGCTCGTCCACGCGCCACTTCTGAGCGGACAAATTCCGCTGTAATGACATCGGGTATTGATGCGCCAAACGAATCACCAGGATGTTGATCTTTCCATAGCTCACGCATTTCTTCCATTTTTTGGTTTTCGCGAATGGCAATAAATTCCATTTCTGGCGTGATAATCCCTTGACGCGCATAGTACATTTGCGACACGTTCTTACCCGCTTTTGCACGACGCGGTTTGCGCACTAATTCAAAACGTAATTCATCTAAACTTTTGTCGGCTAGACGCTCTTGACCGTATTTTGAACTTAAATTTTCTAGCTCTTCCGTATCATTACGCTCTAAAATCCATGCAGCACGCATCGCTTTTAGGCCTTTTTTCAAATCCACTTCTACATTAGGATCTGTATACACACCGGAGGTATCGTAAACATAAATCGGTGCATTTTTTTCAACAGCACCAAAATGGACAGGGGTATCTGATAGCGTAATTTTACGCATAGGCACTTGAATATCAGGACGTGAACCTTCTACATAGATTTTTTCAGAAGCAGGATAGGAATCAATCTTAATATTGCTTGCTGCTGTATTTGAGTCTGCGCTCATGGATAAAACTCCAAAATAAAAAAACAAAAAAGCGCAGGAAGTTTTGATTAGGCTTTCCTACGCTGGTATTAACCAGTTCAGGTGCAAAGGGTTTAATCTCAGCTTTGTCAATAAAAAACAAAGCACCCCTAGCCGGATTGATGAAGGTAAATTATAGGATAATTAGACGAATTGCAAACCTATATGCAAATTACAAACTATTGCGAATGGCATCAACCATTTCATTGGTGAGCACTTGGCGACGATGATCAAGAATAACCCCATCCATTTGCTGTGCAAATACGACGATAGTGTGAACGTAATCATTAAACGCCGCTATGCGATCTTCAAGGACGTCAATTTGCATAAAGAACACAATACCTGGGCAATAAAATTCCTCAATATTATCATGAGGAAAAGTCCCTGGTTCAAGCATACAAGCCGCACCAAATTGCACGAATCTATTTTCGTCAATGCGTTCAAAAATCTGCATGCTTCCGTATTCTAAGCCTAAACTTTCCATAACATGGAAAACATCCGCACCATTAAAATCTTCATTGCCTTTGGTGATCACACTAAATTGAATAATGGAAGGTGCAACAGCAGGTCGTTGTGGTGGATCAAAATCAAATTCTTCGTGTGTGTGCGCAACGGACGACACTTTAGCATGTGTTTTTTCTGCATCCACTTTTACCTGATGTGTAGGTAAAGTTTGCGTCTTAGTCGATTTCTCTGATGGTTTAGAATGCGTTGATTGAAATACATCGACAATTTGTGTCGCTAAAGTTTTCTTTGCGTTTGTCGGTATTTTTTTATCATTTGGAAAATCATCAATATACGCACCATCTAATTCATCGAAATCATCGTCGAAATCATCGTCAAAGTCGTCACTGTAGAAATCTTCTTCATCTTCACGTGCTTGCTTATCTTTGAGGTAGGCCGAAATAATCATGCTCACCATAATAATCAGGCCTGTACCAATAATTGCAATGCGTAATAATTCTTTATCCATCCACTTTCTACCAAGTCTGTGCACTGTAAATAGTAATTTTTATCACATAATTAACCTCTTTATGTGTTCTCTGCCCTCTATTGTAACCGCATTATTCAAAATAATTAAAAAAGTTGAACACACACAAATTTTGATTTTGCTATAAAAGCCCCTAATCTTTTATAATAACCTTTTTCTTAATACACCTAAAGATAACGCTATTTTTGGGTTTCAGGGTGGTTGCGTTATGAATATTTCATTGCTTGCATTAGAATGCTAATCAAAGATAAGTTTTAATTCAAGGCAGGAAAAGCCTAAAAATTAGAGTTAAACTATCTTTGAAGATTCATTTTCACAGCCAGTAAGGCCATTGTAAATTGTTAGGATATTAAATGACAGCGCCATTAAGTACACAAAAAATGAACACCCTCGAAACCTTTGAAAATCCAAACCCGCATCGCGATTATACCATTCGCATAGATTTACCCGAATTCACATGCCTTTGCCCTAAAACAGGCCAGCCTGACTTTGCCACTATTCACCTCGAATATGTCCCTGATAAGTTGTGCGTTGAGCTAAAATCACTCAAATTATATATCTGGGCATTTCGTGAACAAGGCGCATTTCATGAAGCCATCACAAATGAAATTTTAAATGATCTCGTGGAAATCACCTCACCTAAATTTATGCGTATTCGTGCTGTATTTAACGTACGCGGCGGGGTTTACACCACCGTTGTCGTAGAGCACCGTAATTCCACTTGGGTTGCACCAACCCCTATCACATTACCGTAAATACCTAAATTATGGAAAAACCGCCTACCTTTGCAGTTGCATTAAAATACGAAAAAGACAAACAAGATGCGCCTGTTGTGACGGCAAAAGGTGCGCGGTTAATTGCCGATCAAATTTTAAAAGTGGCAGGTGAGCATGATATTCCACTTTATCACGACGCGGAATTAGTCAATTTATTATCTCAAGTTCCTATCGGGGATGAAATCCCACAAGAACTCTATCTTGCTGTTGCTGAAGTTCTCGCCTTTACCTATGCGTTAAACGGTAAATCGCTCACTGAATAATCAAATTCTAAATAACCTACATGACATTAAAAAATACATTCGTTACTCTCTCACAAACCATTTTGCCCCACCATGCACTCTCTGTATTGGTAAGTAAATTTACACATAGCAAGCATGTCGCGTGGAAAAATTTCCTCACAAATAAAATTATTTCACATTATGGCGTGAATATGGACGAGGCATTAACGCAAGATTTAAGTGAATTTAAAAGTTTCAATGAGTTTTTTACACGTGAACTTAAGCCTGAAATACGACCTTTAACTACCGATATTGGTGCCATTGCCAGTCCAGCTGATGGTGTGGTAAGTCAATCAGGTCATATTACACAAGGCGATATTTTTCAAGCCAAAGGAAAAAGCTTTACCACAGCACAATTACTTGGTGATGAGCAGCTGGCAGAAAAATTTAATGATGGCATGTTTACCACCATTTATTTGTCCCCAAAAGATTATCATCGTTTGCACATGCCAGTTACTGGCACACTGCGTGAAATGATCCATATCCCTGGACGTCTCTTTAGCGTCAATACAGCAACCACTCATGCCGTTCCCCGTCTATTTGCCAGAAATGAGCGTGTCGTGGCTATATTCGATACGGAAATTGGTCAAATGGCCTTAGTGCTGGTTGGCGCTATTTTTGTTTCAAGTATTGAAACGGTTTGGCATGGTGTGGTTACCCCCCCAACCATTAAAACAATACGAACATGGAAATATGAAAGCAATGCTCCAACACTCAAAATCGGTGAAGAAATGGGGCGTTTTAATATGGGATCAACCATCATTGTCTTATTTGAAAAAGATAAAATGACCTGGAATGAGGATTTTACTGCTGAAAAAGCGGTCAACATGGGTGAAAAAATTGGCCAGTTTTAATCAATCCGTTTGCGTTCATTTCTCTTAGCTCTTTGATACCTATGAACACAAAAAGCAAATTCATATCACAACTTAACGGTGACATAGCGAGTGTGTCGGTTTAAGTATGCTTTGCTTATGTGGAAATTTCATTCAAAAATCACTGCGCACTCTGCACATTACCACAGTATTAGCATGCTTTTTACTTATCACTCCCGTCTATGCGGATTCCGAAGAAATTGACCGCGGATTAAAAATTAAAATTGCTTATTTGTATCACTTTTCTCAATTTACGCAATGGGAAAAACCTTTAACAACACTGAACTATTGTGTTTTTAACGACATTGCCATTAGTGAATTACTCAAAACAACGTTCATTGACAAAAAATCCAGTGGTAAAGTAAAACTTGACGTACACAACCTCACTGATCGTGATGACTTGAGTGTTTGCCAAATTATTTTTTTCCCGCACCCCGCCTCAAAAGAAATATTAACATCCATTTACCACAAACCCATACTCTCAGTAGGTGTGCAGAAAGATTTTATCGATCTTGGCGGCATTATATTTTTATTTGAAGAAGATCAAAAAATTCATTTCTTTATTAATAATGTTGATGCTCAAGAAGCGAATTTGAAATTGAACTCGCAATTACTTGCCTTATCAAGGTTACCACCGCAATGATGCTGAAAAATAAAACGATTAAATTCAAACTCATCTTCATTACAGCGCTAAGTAGCGGTATTGCGTTGCTGGTATTCAGTATTATTTTATTTGCTTATGAAATCACGTTTGTTAAACGCGATTTAATTGAAAATATTCAAATTCAAAGCGATATTATCAGCGAAAACAGTTTAGCGTCATTAGCTTTTATGGACAACGTCAGTGCGGAGCGAACACTGCAAGCACTTAAATACAATACAGATGTCATTTATGCTGGGCTTTACGATAACAATTTAAAGCTTTTAGCCGAATATAAAAACGCACGACTGCAAGATAATGCCATCGTAATAGCTGAAGAATTAGCTTCAACACCGACTTTCATCAGCACCAAAGAATATGCACAAATCATAACCCCAATTAAACTCAATGGTGAATTACTCGGACATGTCGTTTTACGCTCAAACTTTGATTCACTGACTAAAAAATTACATCATTATATTATTATCCTATTGGGTTTATTCGCCTTAACCTTTATTATAGCACTGTATTTATCCTCACAATTGCAACGAGTCATCACACGACCTATTCTCTATTTTGCAAATTTTATTCATGATGTGACTGACTCGAAAATTCATAATACCAAAGCAGTAAAGGAATCTGACGATGAACTAGGTCATTTAATTGATGCGTTCAATATCATGCTTGAACAACTTAATTTAAGTTTTAAAACACGTGATGATGCGCAGCGCGCACTGTCGCATCACTTAAACCATCTTCAAGAAATTATTCACGAACAAACGCTGGATTTACAGAAATCATTAGATATCGCCGATAGTGCAAACCGTTCTAAATCCGATTTTTTAGCGAATATGAGTCATGAAATTCGCACACCGATGAATGCCATTGTTGGGATGACGCATTTAGTAAAATCGACCCAATTAGGCGAAAAACAACGCTACTATATCAATAAAATTGATATTTCGACGCAGATTTTGATGTCAATTATCAATGACATTTTAGATTATTCTAAAATTGAATCAGGAAAAATGCTGCTGGACAATACCGTTTTTTTACTTGATGATTTAATGGTATACGTGATTGATTCTGTCTCAATCAAAGCACAGCAGAAACAGATTGAATTATCATTTATCATTGGACGTAATGTCCCTCGTCACTTGGTTGGCGATTCACTGCGTTTAGGACAGATTTTACTCAATCTTGTGAGTAATGCGGTGAAATTCACCGAAACGGGGGATATACTCGTCAAGATTGAACTCAACAATCAAATTGAAAATCGTGTTGATCTACATTTTTCGGTGAGCGATACAGGAATTGGTTTAAGTCCGCAGCAAATTGATCTCCTATTTCAACCCTTCTCACAAGCCGATAGCTCAATTACACGAAAATATGGTGGCACAGGACTTGGGTTAAGTATTTGTAAACAACTCGCGGGACTGATGAATTCAGAAATACATATCAGTAGCATCGAAGGAAAAGGCAGCGTCTTTAGCTTCGATTTGATTTTATCGATTGCACCTGAAAAATTGATGGATACAAATTCTATGATAAAACACACAGACACAACGAGTCCGCATTATAAACATCAACGAGTTTTATTAGTCGAAGATAATGAAATTAACCGTGAGGTCGCAATAGAGTTATTAACCTCGATGGATTTGGAAGTAATCATTGCTAGCAACGGCCAAGAAGGCTTAGAATTAGCCAAGAATAAGCATTTTGATTTAATTTTAATGGATATCCAAATGCCTGTAATGGATGGCATCACCGCAACACAACTCATTCGTGCTGAAAAGTCATTGCAATCCATTCCCATTATTGCCATGACCGCGAATGCACTGACAAGCGATCATGAGAAAAGTATTGCCGCAGGCATGAATGATCACTTAAGCAAACCTATTGAAATGGAAAAGTTGATTACGACGCTCAATCGTTGGCTACGTATTGACATAAGCATGAAAAATACACCAAAAATGCATAATACCTCTTTTCCTAATACATTAGAGCCGTTTGATTTGGAAAGGGCAGCTCAATTAACCAATGAAAATAACGAACTGCTGCATCATTTACTCCTTAGCTTTGCTAAACGTTATCAAGATACACCTAAACAATTACGAGAATTCATTGATACGAAAAATTTTACAGAAATTGAACATGTAGCCCATTCAATCAAAGGTGTTGCCGGCACATTAGCTGCGCAAGAATTAAAAGAAGCCGCTTTAGCGCTTGAAAATGCCGTTCGCAATCATCGCTACGACGTAATAGAAGATTTAATTAATCGCTTAGTGATTGAATTAAATCCCGCTATTGAGGCAACAAAAAGCCTGCCTGCACTCCCTGGCGTCGTGAAAGAAACGGATATGAATTTATCATTAAATGAACTCAATGGGTTGCTTACTGAATTTAGAGCGGCATTAAACACAAAGCAATTAAAGGCACTTGAAATCTTTTCTAACCTCGAACCCTATTTGCTGCAACACGGACTCCGTCAAGAAGTTCAAGAGTTAAATGATTGCTTAGACAAGTTAGATTTTCAAAGTGCACTACCTATTTTGGATCGTTGCTTACTTTCATCAAAGGAGAAATAAATGAGTCCACTTCCAACTGCTCGTCTATTGATTGTCGATGACGACCCCAATAATATTCGTTTATTGGCGAGTATTTTTGATCAAGATTACGATATTTTGTTTGCCTTGAACGGCGTAGAAGCAATCGATATCAGTTTACGTGAGCGTCCGGATTTAATCATACTCGATGTGATGATGCCCGATTTAGACGGTTATACTGTTTGTAAAACTATCAAAAATCACCCACACACAAAAGATATTCCCATTGTTTTTTTGACAGCGCACTGTGATGTTGAGGAAGAAATTCGTGGCCTCGAAATGGGCGCGGCTGATTTCATTAGTAAACCGTTTTATCCGAAAATTGTAAAAATTCGCGTCAGTAATCAAATAGAACTCAAATACGCTCGTGAAAAACTGACCAAATTAGCCATTACGGATGGATTAACGGGCATTGCAAATCGCCGGTACTTTGATGATCAACTTGCTCATGAATGGACACGTGCCCGCCGTCTAAATCAAACACTCGCTATTGCCATGATTGATGTGGATTGGTTTAAAAAATATAACGATCATTATGGACATCAAGGTGGGGATGATTGTTTGCGACAGGTTGCCAATGTACTATCGAATGTAGCAAAGCGTGACAGCGATTTTGTTGCACGATATGGTGGTGAAGAGTTTGCGATTATTTTACCTATGACTCAAGCCGAAAATGCGCTAGAACTATCAAAAAACATTTGCCTAGCACTGAGTAATTTAGAGCTACCACATGCGCTATCTGATTTTGGCCATGTCACATTAAGTGTGGGTGTTGCTGTGGGTTGCCCAAAACAGAACACCACACCTCATAATTTGTTAATAAATGCAGATAAAGCACTTTACACCGCTAAGGAGAAAGGTCGTAACCGAGCGGTGTTATTTGTAGAAACCTGATAAATTAATGAACTTTTAACGCGTTGATAATATCTTCATAATCTAACTCGTGCGCTAATTCAGGTGCGAGTTGGGTGTAGATAACTTTATTGTGTTCATCAATGACAACAACAGCACGTGCCGTTAAACCCGCCAGCGCACCATCAACAATTTCAATGCCATAATCACTGCCAAACGAACTTCTAAACGACGATAACGCTTCAACGCCGTCTAGTCCTTCCGTATCACAAAAACGACATTGTGCAAAGGGTAAATCCGCTGACACCACCAAAATAACGGTATTATCAAAACTCGCCGCTTTTTGATTGAACTTACGCGCCGATGCAGCGCATGTAGGGGTATCTAAACTGGGTACAATCGATAAAATTTTCCGTTTTCCTGCATACGTTTGCAGTGTCACATCTTCCAATTCATTATTCGCTAATGAAAATGCAGGTGCGTCAGTACCGACAGAAGGGAGTTCACCACATGTGGTCACAGGATGGTTTTGAAAGGTAATGATTGCCATAAATAAAAAGTTCCTTAAAATTTAAAATTAAGCCGTAACAAATTTTAACCCAATAATGAGTAATAACAATGCCAAGATAGGACGTAAAAGTTTTTCAGGTAATTTTGCACTCAAATGACTGCCTATCCAAATACCTGGAACTGATCCGACAAGTAAACTACTTAAAAGTACAAAATCAACATTACCCAGCATCCAATGACCAAATCCCGCGACGGCAGTGAGTGGAATGGCATGCGCTAAATCAGTTCCAACGACTTTAACGGTTAACATTCTAGGATACAAAAACAATAAAGCAACGGTACCCAATGCGCCCGCACCAACAGAGGTTAATGTGACAAGAACACCTAGCACCGCACCAGTCAAAACGGTGGCAGGAATTTGCCATCTATCAAAACGTCCACGCTGAATTTCGTCGATTTTTTCTTCTTTCGCCAACTCAATTTCTATTTCATCGTCGACTTCAAGCACAATACTGACATTATTCTTTTCACTTCGACGAATTAAAATACTGCGCACCAGAATTGAAAGAGCCGTTAATAATAAGGCAACCCCCAATGTCACGGTAATCATGCCCGTCGTTTCTTTACCAATACTTGCTAAATGCTGCAAAATGTAAAGTGTCGCCACCGCAAAGGGCAAACTACCAACGGAAAGCCATCTAACAACCCGCCAATCAACCGAACTGTGTTTGGTGTGATGCACCCAAACACCTGTCGTTTTAGTTAACGCAGCAAAGAGCAAATCTGTTCCTACAGCCGTTGCAGGCTTAAAACCAAAGAGAAACACTAAAAGTGGCGTCATCAATGAACCTCCACCGACACCAGTGAGTCCCACTAATATACCTACCAATAAACCCGAAACTGCATAGCCTAAATTTAATGTAAACACTAATGTGATGGGTGTAACTAATGCATTTGAAATGATACTGCTTAAATCCATACTCTTTATCCAAATTTTTATTATTTTAAAATCTCAACATTCGCTAAATAGTAGAGAAATAATCCTATTTAATGAAATGCTATTTTTAGATAACCCTATCTAAAAATAGCATATAGCTATATTACAATGGTGGAAATTCCTTTTAACTTTTCGCCATTCCAATGTGCAATCGCCCATGCTAAAACGTCGTCAACTGTCGTATGAGCTAATTCGAGAGGGGGATTTTGCTTGAGCCAAATAAGTAATTGAAACAAGACTTCACTAGGTGCTTGTATATTAACAGCACCTGCAAAAGTGGTTTTACTGAGTTTTTTACCACTTTTATCCACTAACACCGGAACATGACAATAATTGGGCGTCGACAGATTAAGACAATGCCCTAAATACAGCTGCTTTGGCGTTTCATTGAGCAAATCGATTCCACGTACCACATCGGTAATCTGCTGGCGTGTGTCATCCACTACAACCGCAAATTGGTAGGCAATAATGGCATCTTTGCGCTTTAGAATATAATCACCATAGTGCATGGCGACATTTTGAATGATGTGACCTTGAAGTTTGTCAGTAAAACTAAGGTCTTGCTTCTCAACAATCAAACGAAGGGAATGAGGCGTGTCGGGAGAAATTATTGCATCGCGGCAAGTCTGTGCATAGACTTGAGAAAGATTTTTTCGAGAACAGACGCAGCGATATACTTTATTTTGTGCGATTAAATCAGCGAGGATTTCTTCATATTCGCTGATGTGTAAACGTTGATAATCGACTTGCCCATCCCAATGTAATCCGAGTGCCTCAAGCGTATGCAAAATAGTACTATCAGCCCCTTTTACATTTCGAGGTGTATCTAAGTCATCAAAACGCAGTTTCCATAAACCGCCGCAAGCACGAGCCTCTAAAAAACTAGCAAGAGCAGTATACACGGAACCCAAATGAAGCTGACCGGTCGGTGACGGTGCAAACCGACCGATATAGCTTGGTGTCAAAATAGGTTTAACTACCCCATTTGTTTTTCGCGAATTTCATCTAACGTCTTGCAATCAATGCACTGTGTTGCCGTTGGACGCGCTTCTAAGCGACGAATACCAATTTCAACACCACAGGTTTCACAGTAACCATAATCGCCTGAATCAATATTACTGAGCGCATCTTCGATTTTTTTAATTAAACGACGCTCACGATCACGTGTACGCAATTCTAAACTAAATTCAGATTCTTGCGTAGCACGATCATTGGGGTCAGGAAAGTTAGAGGCCTCGTCTTGCATGTGCATAACGGTACGATCAACTTCTTGCATTAATTCTTTTTTCCAGTTTTTTAAAATCCCCTCAAAATGTTTCAATTGAGTGTCATTCATATATTCTTCGCCGTCTTTTTCTTCGTACGGCACAAAACTAAACGGGGATGCGTGCGCTTTCACACTATTGGTCATTCATGACTCCTAAAGACAGTTTTAAAACCGCGCATTTTTAGCAGAATAGTGCTAAGTAAGCAAGTTAAAAGAATAAAAACGCCTATTCTGCGCGATAATCATGCGTTAGATTACGTTCAACGATCACGATTTTCATCTAAACAGCAAAACTTTCACCACAACCGCACATGGCTTTCACGTTGGGATTATTAAATTTAAAAGCAGCGTTTAAACCCTCTTTTCGATAATCGATTTCGATACCATTTAAAAATGGTAAATCGTTTTCACTAACTACAATTTTGGTGCCTAATGGCTCAAAAATTTGATCTACATCCTCAAGCGTATCGACATAATCCAAAACGTAAGCAAAACCTGAACATCCCGATTTTTTCACGCCAAGACGAAGGCCTAAACCTCTGCCACGTTTTTCTAATTGCTGAGTAATTTGCTGCGCTGCACTTTGTGTCAATAAAATAGACATGGTTTACTTCCCTAAAGAATGAATAATTTCAACAAATTTTAAAATTTCGTCTGCTGTATTATGGTGGCTCAAACTCACTCGAAGCGCAGTTTGAGCTTTTTCGGGAACCATTCCCATGGCAAGCAAAACGGGACTCGGTTCAGTCGCCTCACTAGCACAAGCACTGCCACTTGAAACAGCAATGCCAACTTGATCTAATTTAAGAAGTACCCACTCGCCATCAATGCTATCGAGTCCAAATAAAACCGTATTAGGTAATCGCTGCGTATGACATGAAAACAGTGTCACACGTGCATTTTTTAATAACTCGGTTTCTAAAAGTGACCGTAAAGCCAACACTTTGTCGTGTCTTTCATTCAACTCACGCTTAGCGAGTTCAGCCGCCTTGCCAAAACCGACAATAACGGCCACATTTTCAGTACCTGAGCGAAAATCTTGTTCTTGTCCACCACCAACAATTAAGGCATGAGGTGGGGTTGATTTATCAAAAATCAATGCACCGCAACCTTTAGGACCATAAATTTTATGACTTGAAATGGATAATAAGTGGACACCAAGTTGTCTAAATGAGACAGGCATTTTACCCAGTGCTTGCACTGCATCACTATGCACACAAATACCATGTGGTGTTAATTTTGCGGCAATGTCTTGAATCGCTTGTATGGTTCCCGTTTCGTTATTGGCAAGCATGATCGAAACAATATCGGGACGCGAATAAATTAATTTTTCAATCGTGTCTTCTGCAATAATTCCCACCGAATTAACCGGAATAATATCAAGCGTTTTGCCTTGCTTTTGCCAGCGTTTAGCGGCTTCAAACACGCAAGGGTGCTCTGTTGCGCCTATCGCTATTTTTCCCATCACCAAGGCACTATTTAATGCAAGATTATTCGCTTCTGTCCCACCACTAGTGAAAATAATCTGTGCAGGCGGCGCATCAACTAATGCAGCCACCTGCTCGCGGGCACTTTCAACGGCACTTTTGGCAATACGCCCAAGTCGATGTACGCTAGATGGATTACCGTACATCGTTTTCAAAAAAGGCATCATTGCATCTAGCACACGCTCGTCAAGCGGTGTTGTGGCATTATTATCAAAATAAATCATAACAGCCGATCTCCCAAGCGTTCATTTATCTTACTTCGGTCGCATGTGTGGAAATAATAGAACATCACGAATCGATGGCGAATCTGTAAATAGCATCACTAAACGGTCAATACCAATGCCCTCACCTGCTGTGGGCGGCATACCATGCTCAAGTGCAACAATATAATCTGCATCAAAGTGCATCGCTTCATCATCGCCTGCTTCTTTTTCATTCACTTGTTGTTGAAAACGCGCTGCTTGATCTTCTGCGTCATTTAACTCGGTAAAACCATTAGCAATTTCACGTCCGCCTACAAAAAATTCAAAACGATCAGTCACATGTGGATCATTATCATTGCGTCTTGCTAATGGCGATACTTCGACAGGATACGCGGTAATAAAAGTGGGGTGCATCAAGCGACTTTCAACGGTTTTCTCGAAAATTTCAATTTGAATTTTACCTAAACCGTATCCGTCTTTAACGGGGATTTTTAAATTTTCTGCTACGTTGACAGCCGCTTCGCGCGTTGAAATATTATCTGCTGTTAAATCAGGATTAAAATGCAAAATCGAATCAAATACGCTCATGCGCGTAAACGGTTTGCCAAAATCGTATTCTTCGCCTTGGTAAGAAACCACCGTTTTGCCCACCACCTCTTGGGCAATACCGCGAAGCATTTCTTCCGTTAAATCCATTAATTCATGATATTCCGCGTAAGCTTGATAAAACTCTAGCATGGTGAATTCTGGATTATGACGTGTTGATAAGCCTTCGTTTCTAAAATTGCGATTAATTTCAAACACGCGCTCAAAACCACCCACAACCAGACGTTTCAAATAAAGTTCTGGCGCGATACGCAAGAACATATCCATATCTAGTGCGTTGTGATGCGTGGTGAATGGACGCGCTGTTGCTCCCCCAGGGATCACCTGCATCATGGGTGTTTCCACTTCTAAAAACGCGCGTTGCGTGAGAAAATTGCGAATGTAAGCCACAATTTTTGAGCGAATCAAAAAGGTGTCGCGTGATTTCTGACTCATAATCAAGTCTAAATAACGTTGACGGTATTTAATTTCTTGATCTGCAATGCCATGAAATTTTTCGGGCAATGGGCGGAGCGCTTTGGTTAATAAACGAATCACGTCAACTTTAATACTCAACTCACCGGTTTGTGTTTTAAAGAGCACCCCTTCTGCGCCTAAAATATCACCGATATCCCATTTTTTGAATTGATCGTTGTACACACCTTCAGGCAAATTATCACGGGCAACATAAATTTGCAGCTGACCGGACATATCTTGCAAATGACTAAAACTCGCTTTACCCATAATACGACGTGTCATCATGCGACCAGCAATTTTGACGCGCAAATGCGCCTCTTCAAGTTCTTCCTTAGACTTTTCATCGTATTTTGCAAGCAACTCTGCGACGACGACATCACGTCTAAAATCGGTTGGAAACGCAATGGTTTCTTCACGCAAAGCCGTTAATTTTTCACGGCGTTGGCGGATTTGTTCTTGTTCGTCTTGATGGTTATCGTGTACGTCTGTCATGTTAGCTCTGAAATCTCAATGTAAAAATAAAAATTATTGGTCTGCATTTTTAAAAAATGCTTTCGTTATTTGTGTTTCTTTCGAATGTTCGACTATAGGGGCAGGGTAAAAATCCCCTGAGTGTTTTTTATTCCATTGATGAATGGTTTTTAGGGGAACATCACGCAGTTCAGGCACCCATTGATAAATGTATTCGCCATTAGCATCAAATTTTTGTTGCTGCAACCACGGATTGAAAATACGAAAATAGGGCTGCGCATCACATCCCGTTGACGCTGCCCACTGCCAATTTCCATTATTTAAACAAGGATCGTAATCGATTAAATGTTGTGCAAAATAGCGCTCACCCCATCGCCAACTAAT
>CAINHP010000213.1 GCA_903848905.1 uncultured Pseudomonadota bacterium | reverse complement strand
CGGCGCCCGTTGCCCCTGTCATGCCAATAATTAAGCGTTTTTTAGCACTCATTTAGCACTATCTTTCTTTTTAAACTTATAAGGCGTCGCAGTTGATGATGGAGTTACCTCACCTTCAATGACTTTATCGTCATGGGCATCATGAACGTCATGTTCACCCTCTTCGCCTTGCCCTTCTTTCATTGCAGAGCGGAAATTGCGAATCGCGCCACCCACGTCTGAACCAACATTGCGAAGTTTTTTTGTCCCAAAAAGCAAAATAATAATGCCTAAAATTAACGCTAATTGCATCACACTAAAATGCATTTTTTTCTCCTATTTTATTTCGTTTCACGTTGCGCTTTTTCATCTAAACCCGACAAACCAAAACGCCGTTGCAACTCGTTTAACACATCATTAGGGTGAAGTCCTTGCTGTGCAAGCAGTACCATACAATGAAACCACAAATCCGCTGTTTCATAAATAATTTGATCCGCGTGACCATCTTTTGCAGCGATAACAACTTCTGTGGCTTCTTCACCGATTTTTTTTAAAATAGTGTCAAGTCCCTTTGCATATAAACTTGCGACATACGATTTATCAGCCGACTGTTCTTTACGTTGCTCTAAAACGGCGGCAATTTGCGCTAATGTATCATTCATAAATGGTTTTAAAATTAAAAATATTTTATCGATTAACTCGATTATTTCACATTATCACGCACCAATCGAACGTAATTTGTGCCATATTTCACATCGGTGTGATGTTTTGCATGCTCATAGTAAACCATCCAAGCGTAATAGACATTACTGTTATGAGGTGAAGAGGTCCAAAACCAGCCTTTAGGTACATTTGGAAAGGCAGTGGTATTAAGCACAGGTTGCCCACAGGTCAAATCAACCATAGAGGTTAATTCTTTTAAAGTAGGCACGCGCCAATCTTTAAAATCAGCAAATCCCGTTTGATTGATATTGATTGCCTGCTGAAGTGAATACGCATAAGTAAACGTTTCACCCGCACCACTACAATCAGAACCACTTTGACCAATACTGCATTGCATCCACATTAATTTCATTTTCTTATCTGTGACTGTTCCATTTGCATTCACAGTGAACTTAGATTTTAATGTTTTACCTTCGCAGGGTTTAACTTCTTCAGGCTCTTCTTCGGCTTCAGTTGACTCTTCAACTTTCGCTTCTGTTTTTGCCTCGACTTTTGATTCAACTTTCACTTCAACCTTTTTTGCCTCAACCTTTTTAGGCTCAACTTTGGCTTCAGCGTTCGCTAAAAATGGAAATAAAAGGACCAACATCATCGGGGATAATTTAAGAAAATAAAACATAGTTCGCTCCAAACATAATAAATAGGCTATTTTTTTAATGCCGGTATAACGCGTTGCTGTAAAAAGTGTTGAAATTCATTTAATTGAGGATACGTCCCGCAAACTTCAATGACATAATCGAGTGTACGTGGAATCGCCTTTAAATAATCCGATTTTTCATCGCGCAAATGCAGTCGAGCAAAAATCCCAATCGCCTTTAAATGCCGCTGCATCCCCATTAAATCAAACCAACGTTTAAATTGCGAAAAATCCACATTCACAACTTGTGCGCCCACTAACTGAGTAAAGTAGTTACGTAGTAACCCATCAACTAGATCACTTGGCCAACACACATAGCAATCTTTAAGCAGTGACACCAAATCGTAAGTTAGCGCCCCAAGAACTGCATCTTGAAAGTCTAAAATACCTAGTTCACCACTGGGTAACACCATTAAATTGCGAGAATGATAATCACGGTGCACACACACTCTGGGTTGTTCAAGTGCACTAGAAACGAGCATTTGTTGAACATTTTCCCATAACGCAGGCGGTAATTCATCCTCTAAATAACGCTCAATAAACCATTCTTCAAATAAAGCCATTTCACGACGAAGCAACGCTTCATCATAATGCGGCAATTGGGCTTGCAGTAGCGTTTTATTCGTGTGAAAAGGCAGTAAATCGCTTAACGCTCGGTGATAAAGTGCTTCTACTGTGTGAACATTAAGCGCATCAAGTAACCATTGCGAACCAAAGTCTTCAAGTAGAATAAAACCATCTTCAAGATTATATTGCAAAATAGCTGGTGTATTCACATCGGCTTGTTTTAATAAAGTCGCAATTTCAATAAAGGGGGCAATATCTTCTTTATCAGGCGGTGCATCCATGGCAATAAAGGATTGGCCTTCAATGTTCACGCGAAAATATCGACGAAAACTCGCATCATTTGACGCAGGCTCACACGATGAAACCGGCAATAAACAATCGTTTTCTAGCCAATCAAGGAGCGTTATTATTCTTAAATCATTGGGTATCATGTCGTTATAGTTAGAATGCTATCGCAAAATTAGGTTAAAATAAGAAGTAAAGCATCGTCGCATTCTATTCGATTTGCCCTTCATTAGGCTATTAAACTTCAACTACCCATACTATGCAGCATCGTTTATTTTTACTTTTGGTATCATTATTTCCTTTCGCAAGCAGCGCAGCAGAGAAATCTGCGGCATGGAATTGTGCGCAGAGCAGTGATGGCAAAGAATGGGTATGTAGTGGAGATGATGAAAACTCACCTCCCAAAAATCAAGTACAAGAAACGACAATACATAGCAACGTTTTAGAGACAGGCAACGCAGCAAATAAAGCCATCACAACGCCACCAGTCGAATCAACACCAACAATCAAGCAAAGTATTGCGCCTGCTCCCAAAATACCTGAATCTAAACAAATTGAAGTCGAAGCAAATCTCCCGCCCGCAGCGACAGTTGAAACAACACCAGCAATCAAGCAAAGTATTGCGCCTGCTCCAAAAATACCAGAATCTAAACATATTGAAATCGAACCAAATCTCCCGCCCGCAACGACAGTTGAAACACGCCAAATAAACGATACACCCAAACTATTATCTGAAACAGCGGCAGAATGGGAATGCAATTCAGCGCAAACAGGCAATCAATGGGATTGTCAAAAAACACAACAGACAACGCTTAGCGCAAATGAGCCTGAAACTTTACAAGAAACGTCAAAAGTAGCCAAGAAATCCCATTCTTCTCAAGGCATTAGTATCGTGCCACCTGCATTTACAGCTAAAGAAGAAGAAACATTTGACGTACTTAAATCACAATTAAAAATCGATCCATGGCAACATTGCACTAACCCTAATGCGCCTAAATCTACTTTCAAGAGTAACAAGACCTTACGAAATAATGCCCCCATTGACGTAAAGTCTAATTATTCAGAAATTTTTGATAATGAAATCAGCAGCTATTTTGGAAATGTCGTCATTAAACACGCTGATCAACAACTTTCCTCAGACAATGCAAACTATGACAGTGTTGCAAAAACACTCGATATACATGGTGACGCCTATTACAGTGATGACGATTTAACTGTACACACCAATGCCGGCACATTTGATTTAGATAGCGATCAAGCAAAATTGCGTGATGTTCTTTTTATTGCCCCTAGCGCTCCATTGCGTGGTCATGCTAGTGCTGTCATTCGCGATAGTAAAACCGTTTCACGCTATCAAGACGTTGCTTACACCAGTTGTCCTCCAGGCAGTCAAGATTGGGTTATTCATGCTTCAGAACTCAAAATTGACAAAGAAGATGGTGAAGGCATCGCCAAAAATGCATGGTTAGAATTCAAAGGTGCTCCCGTATTCTATTCACCTTATATGTCTTTCCCAACGGATAACAACCGAAAATCCGGTTTTCTGGCACCTTCATTTGGGAGTACACAGCGCAGTGGTATTAATTTTGGCATGCCTTATTATTGGAACATTGCCCCCAATTACGACGCTACGTTTAAACCACGTTATTTAACAAAACGAGGCATTTTACTCGCAGGGGATTTCCGATATTTAACCGAATCCTCACAAGGACAAACTAATCTTGAATTATTACCCGATGATTATTTAAAACAAAATCAACCCCGTTACTTTGCATCCGTTAAAAACACGACACGCTTTACAGACAAAGTTCATGCGAATGTCGATTTGAATTATGTATCGGATAAAAACTATTTTGCTGAACTGGGCAGTGCGCTTAGTTTGCCGAATTTCAGTTATTTGAAAAGCCAAGCAGACGTGGGTTATTACGGTGATATGATGAATGCAGTTGCGCGCATTGAAAACTATCAATCTATCGATAAATACTTAACAGGCAATAAATTACCCTATCGTAAATTACCCGAAATTGACATTCATTTTAAACACGAATTCAATCAACTTCCTGTCCCTGTGAATGTTGCTTTAAATAACGAATTTGTCTATTTCCAACATTCCAGTTTACTTAATGGACAGCGCAGTAATGTTAAACCTTCTGTTAGTATGCCCCTGCAATCAGAGAGCGCTTACATTACTCCAAAAGCATCACTGCAATACACTAATTATTTCTTGAGTGATCCGCTTATATCAGGCTCTTCATCGCAAATTTCTCGCACTTTGCCCATTTTTTCAACCGATAGCGGCATGACGTTTGAGCGCAACGTAAATTTAGGCGGCAAAGGCTTTCTAAATACCATTGAACCACGTTTATTTTATTTATATATTCCACGCAAAGATCAAAAAGATATTCCTATTTTTGATACCTCTGCTTACGATATTTGGTTTAATACGTTATTTCGTGAAAATCGCTTCAGTGGTTTAGATCGTATTCAAGACGCAAACCAAGTAACCATGGCGGTCAGTTCGCGTTTAATTGACGAACATACAGGCAAAGAACGTGCTAAATTTAGCTTAGGGAATATTCTTTATTTCCAAGACAGACAAGTACAAGCACCATTTTACATTCAAAAAAATGATGCTAATGGCAAACCCACACTAGAAACGTTTACGCCCCCCACAGAAACGGGTAGTTTTTCAAATGTGATTGGAGAGTTAAGCGCACAAATTAACGACCACGTTGCTATTGATTCGGGAATACAATTTGATCCTTACCAAAATGATATTAGTCGCGGTAAAGCAATATTGCATTTAACCAATCAACCCAATGAAATTATCAATGTCGGTTATCGGTATCGAAAAATTGCACCTACAATCATTCCTAACCGTGCAAACGATATTATCCAAAGTGATATGTCTTTCCATTATCCTATTTACGATAATTGGTCAGCAGTTGGACGTTGGCAATATTCTCTACTTTACAATTCAACACAAGAAAGTTTTCTTGGCATTGAAAAAGAAAATTGTTGCTGGCGCTTTCGCGTCGTCGGACGTCGCTATGTTAACAATCTGAACGTATTTTCTAATGGTGCAGACGTACAGGGCGTGAGTCAAACAGGCATCTTTTTCCAAGTAGAACTCAAAGGTTTAACAGGCATGGGTGAAAAATTAGACACCTTCCTAGAACAGAATATTTACGGTTATCGAGCAACAGAATAATGACATTTTTAACACACTTTAAAAAAAATCAGCAACGGCTTTTGCTCTGCGGAGCCTTATTTTTTCCAGCCATTTCGAATGCTGAAATTTTAGACAATATGATTGCCATTGTTGAAGATGATGTCATTTTAGAAAATGAGCTTGAAAAAGAAGTTTCCACGATTGAGCAACGCATTGCCACGAGTAAATCGCCCATGCCGCCACTTAACGTTCTGCGCACACAAGTGTTAGAGCGAATGATAATGGACAAACTTCAACGTCAATTAGCTGACAAAGCAGGCATTAACGTCAATGACGAGATGTTAACGTCTTCTGCATCGGATATCGCAAAGCGCAACAATATGAGCTTAGATGACTTTCGTTTAGAACTCGATCGCCAAGGCATCAGTTATTCGAGTTTTTTAGATAATATGAAAAACGAAATCATTTTGAACGAATTGCGCGGACGTGAAATTGGCGGCCGCATCAAAGTGACGGATCGTGAAGTGGAACATTATCTCGACACTCAAGGGAAAGTGGGCAATGACATGGTGCAATACCATTTAGGTCATATTTTAATTTCGCTTCCTGAAGGCGCATCTTCTAGCGCTATTCAAAAAGGACAAAATAAAGCTGAAGAATTAGTGAAGAAATTACGTGCTGGACAAGATTTTTCACAAGCGGCTATTGCAGAATCAAACGATGGTAATGCACTCAAAGGTGGCGATTTAGGCTGGCGTACAATGCGAGATATGCCCACGCTTTTTGTCAATGAAGTCGATAAGTTAAAACAGGGCGATGTATCTGAGCCACTGCGTAGCCCAAGTGGTTTTCATATTATCAAAATGATTGAAGTTAAAGGCCTTGATAGCGCGCATTCCACAGTCAAAACAAAAGTACGACATATTTTAATTAAAACCAATGAATTGGTGGACGATGCAGAGGCAAGTAAACATCTGCGCGAGTTAAAAGAGCGTATTGCCAATGGGGATGATTTTGCCACACTAGCGCGTTCACATTCTGATGATAAAGGCTCTGCAATTAAAGGGGGATCACTTGATTGGGTTGAGACTGGCGCACTGGTCAAACCGTTTGAAGAAGCCATGAGTAAATTGCAAATTAATGAGATTAGCGAACCTGTCCAAACCCAATTTGGGTGGCATCTCATTCAAGTACTGGATAGAGAAAATCTCGACAACAGTGCTGAGTTTAAAAAGAATCAAGTGCGTGACGCCATTCGTAAACGTAAAATTGAAGAAGAAACCGAATTGTGGATGCGTAAATTGCGCGATGAAGCTTTCGTTGAAATCTTCGAAAATCGTTTATAACCCATTTTTATGGTAGAAATTAATTCCTTTGATGTCCTTACGCATCAGCTGAGAACAATTCTTAAACATCGACACCTCGATGGTAAGCGCAATGCCGCCTTACTATTAGCTACTGAACTCGAAATTAGTCCAATTGATTGCGCCGCAGCCTTGCTGTCACTGAAATTTGAAGGTGAAGTCATTACACCTCCCCCACCGAATTTTTCGGCGCCGCAGTTTGAGCCAATTGAACTCCCCCCCATCAAAATGCAGCGTTATCGCCTAGATGTAGGCAAAAAACAAGGCGTTGAATTAGAAAGCCTTAAAGAGATGCTAGTGGAGGAATCGGGGGTGGATCACAATAATATTCAAAACATTAGCATCCGCAATGATTATACCTTGCTAGAATTACCAGATGAGATGCCCTCGGATATTTTTTTACATTTAAAAAACATCCTCATTAACGATTTTAAACTTAACATCACACGGTTAAAAGTGCGTAAATCCACACCTAAATCGAATAATAACCGTTTCCGTCGAAGACACGCCTAATTATGCCTAGCATTGAATACATCAATAAATCCGAGCAACTTAATGAATTATGTCAACGCATTGAAAATGCGCCTTGGATTGCAGTCGATACGGAATTTTTGCGTGAGAAAACGTATTACCCCAAATTTTGTTTATTGCAACTAGCCACACCAGACTGGGTTGCCTGTGTTGATCCCATTGCGCTCCCCGATTTAACGGTTTTATTTGATGCTATTTATAATCCCAATGTGACCAAAGTTTTTCATTCTTGCCGTCAAGATTTAGAAATTTTTTATCAAATTACAGGTAAATTACCCTCCCCTATTTTTGATACGCAAATTGCCGCGCCACTCCTTGGCTTTCAAGATAATCCGGGATATGCCTTGCTTGTATCGAGTTTTTTAAATATCAATTTAAATAAAGCCCATACGCGAGCCGATTGGAGCTTTCGTCCGCTCAGTCAAGATGAAATCCAATACGCCGCTGATGACGTCATTTATTTGTGCACTATTTACCAGCGCATGGTTGAACAGTTAACGAACCTTGGGCGGATTGATTGGTTGCGTGATGATTTTGCTGCGCTTGAAAAAGCGGAACTTTACGAAACTGATCCCAAAAATGCTTGGCTAAAAATCAAAGGTAAAAATAAATTAACCAGTAAACAACTCTCTATTGTGCAAACCGTAGCACACTGGCGTGAACACACAGCACAAACCGAAAATCGTCCAAAATCATGGCTACTACGTGATGATTTATTATTTGATATTGCGAAATTACAACCCGACTCCATTCCTGCTTTAGCAAAAGTGCGTGGCATAAATGAGCGAATTGTCAATTATTACGGAAAAGAATTGTGTGCGTTAATTAAAGAAGCACAAAAAAATGTGGCTCAAGCCTTGCCCGTGCAAGTTAAAAAATTAAACAACAAAAACCAGCAACACGAAGCCATTATTGATATTTTATTTGCACTTGTCCGTATTCGTGCTGAAGAAAACTTGCTTAACCCCAGTATTTTAGCGAGTCGCCACGATTTAGAAGCGTTGTTTGCTGGGGATGATAGTGAATGTATATTACTTCATGGTTGGCGCTTCACCATGGTTGGCAAAGAATTACAGCAATTACTGCGTGGCGAATTACAATTAAAAATTGATCATGACAACGTCCATTTTATAGGGTAAGTCAGTTGGCTGATGCGACTTTAAAACGTGTTTCAGTAAAGCGATTGTTTAAAGATTTCAGCCTAGGTTTCCTTTGTGAGGGCTTAGTCTGCGAGCAAGCGATTCAAATCCACGTGTCGCAAATCGAGCAAGAGATTGAACATCATCATAAACGATCAAAAACAGAGCCATTTGAAGGCGTGAAAATCTTATGATAAAGACGCGTGGCATATTCGTCCGTATCACCTGCAATATAATCACAAATAATACGACGTTTTGCACTTAGCGTGTCTTGGCGTAAATATTTATCGTAATGTTTTTTCTCAAGTAGTCGCTGTGGATTGCTATCAATGGCTTCAAATAAACGTACAATCATTTGTTGACCTTTATAAACAAGTGTTTGCACTTCAGGAATTTCAATCACATTCGTTGAAACAATGTTTTTTAAAACCGTCAATTCTGCACATAAATTCTCAGGCATTATCGCTTTTAAATCGAGCAATTCATGCTCAAAAACACCTTGTTTTACAATCTCGATCTGACTCACAAAATAATTCACTAAATAGCTAATCGCTTTTTTACGTATGCGATTTCTACCCGAAAACAAATCATCACTGATATTAACCGCAACACCACCGCGTTGATAATGTGGAAATTGATGATTAATTACGTCAATGACTTCGTTTTGCCAATGTTTTTGCGTAATCAAATGAAGTGCAATCGCATCTTCTAAATCATGAACACCATAAGCAATATCATCAGCGAGCTCCATAATGGATGTGTCAAAACTTTTAAACTGGGTTTTGAAATGCGAGGCGGTTTGATTAAATTCAGTAAAGCGTTTGATGTCATCACTGCAAAAAGGAGTCGTTATCCATGAAAAATACGCACTATCGCAATCAAAAAAACTGCATTTCGGGGGTTTAAATGAATCGATATTTAAGGGCGCTTTTTTTTCATCATAAATAGTATGATTGACCACTTGTGAATAGGTCGCAGGATATTTGATTAATCCAAGCAACGTGCGTCGCGTTAAATTCAATCCATCTTCTTCTGAATATTCACCGAGTTGGGTACAAATACGCATCGTTTGAGCATTGCCTTCAAATCCGCCATCATCGCGCATCACATAATTTAACGCCACTTCACCACCATGACCAAAAGGCGCGTGACCAATATCGTGCGCAAGGCCAATAGTTTCAATAAGATTTTGCGAAGGAATATACTTTGCATAGTCCGTATGCTGATATTTTTCCTGTAAATCCTCCACGATGCCGCCCGCAATTTGCGCTACTTCAAGAGAATGTGTTAAACGTGTGCGATAAAAATCACTTTCGCCCAGACCTAAAACCTGTGTCTTACCTTGCAAGCGTCTAAAAAAGGCTGAATGAATAATTCTGGCTCGATCACGCGCAAAATCTTCACGCTCGCGTGTGGATGCACCTTGTTTTCGCTCTTGCCATAGTATGTTGCTCATTTCTTTTCCTTATTTTTTAACCACGCCAGCGCACCTAAACCTGCCCAACGCCCCGTTGCAAAACACGCAGTGAGCAAATACCCACCAGTGGGTGCTTCCCAATCAAGCATCTCGCCTGCGCAAAAAAAGCCTTCAGCTTGACGCAACATTAAAGCATCATTAAGTGCGTCAAAATCCATCCCCCCTGCAGTGCTTATTGCTTCATCAATGGGACGAGGAGCGATAATTTGCAACGGCAAAGCT
>CAINHP010000212.1 GCA_903848905.1 uncultured Pseudomonadota bacterium | reverse complement strand
CTAAAACTTGTGTCTTGCCTTGCAAGCGTCTAAAAAAGGCTGAATGAATAATTCGCGCTCGATCACGTGCGTAATCTTCACGCTCGCGTGTGGATGCGCCTTGTTTTCGCTCTTGCCAAGGGATATTGCTCATTACTTTTCCTTATTTTTTAACCATGCTAACGCCCCTAACCCCGCCCAACGCCCCGTTGCAAAACACGCAGTGAGTAAATACCCGCCAGTGGGTGCTTCCCAATCAAGCATCTCGCCTGCACAAAAAACGCCTTCAGCTTGACGTAGCATTAACGCCTCATTAAGTGCTTCAAAATCCATCCCCCCTGCAGTGCTTATTGCTTCATCAATGGGACGAGGAGCGATAGTTTTCAACGGCAAAGCTTTGAGTGTTCGACAAATTATGGCTAAATCATTCATCTCATTTTTAGAAAGTGCTTCTCTAAGCAAACCCGCTTTCACGCCATCAATGCCCAATTGTTTTTTTAGGTGCGTTGAAAAACTGCGTTTTGCCCGCGGTTGCGTTAATTTACCCAAAAGCTGTTCAAACGTCTGATGAGGCATCAAATCAAGATACATGATGGCGCTACCCTTGCGCGATAGTTCTTCGCGTAAAAGCGCAGACAATTGATAAATTAAACTCCCTTCAATGCCTGTTTCAGTCATCACCAACTCACCCATTTCATCAAACGCTAAACCTTGAGAATCCACGAACTTCGCACGAATTGATTTGATTGGTTCACCAGAAAATCGCTCAAAAAAGAGCGGTGAAAACAACACATCAAAACCACAATTTGTCGGTTTAAGTGGGAGAACTGAAATGCCCTTTTTGTGAAACTCATGCACCCACTCACCCGTACTACCTAGACGCGCCCAACTTCCTCCGCCCAGTGCAAAAATCACTGCGTCAGCGTGAACCACTTTTTCACCTTCAGGGAAATGAAAGACTAAATTATCTTGTCCATCCCACCTTATCCAGCGATGCCGCATATGGAAATTAACGCCTTGCATACGCAAACGATGTAGCCACGCACGCAGAAGTGGCGCGGCTTTCATACTCACGGGGAAAATTTTTCCAGAGGATCCAACAAAGGTATCAACGCCAAGCTCCTGCGCCCAAGTGCGCAAGTTGTCAGCGGTAAATGCATTTAAAATAGGTGTTAACTTATGTTCTTGCTCAGCGTAACGAGATAAAAATAGGTTCCAATCTTCAGCATGCGTGAGATTTAAACCACTTTTTCCCGCCATCAAAAACTTTCGCCCAACGGATGGCATAGAATCATAGAGATTCACCTTCACACCTGCGTGACTTAATACGTCCGCAGCCATCAATCCCGCTGGGCCACCACCAATGATAGCCACCACGGGATTCATGTTTATTATTTTTTCGCTATGCAAATTAAGCGGCTAATGCTTGACTTAAATCCGCTAAAATATCGTCAATATGCTCAATGCCAATCGATAGACGGACCATATCCTCACTCACACCTGCATTGAGCAGTTCAGCTGGTGAAAGCTGACGATGCGTTGTTGAGGCAGGATGACACGCAAGTGATTTTGCATCACCAATATTCACTAGACGCGTAATCAATTTAAGTGCATCTTGAAAACGCTCGCCCCCTGCGCGTCCGTCTTTAACGCCAAACGTTAAAATACCTGACGCACGACCACCTAAATATTTATCGACTAGGTGTTTATCGCCATGATTTTCAAGGCCGGCATAATTCACCCATGCCACGTTTGGATGATTGAGTAGGAAATTAGCCACTTTCAGCGCATTATCACAGATTCTATCCATGCGCAGTGCTAGCGTTTCAATGCCCTGTAAAATTAAGAAGGAATTAAACGGTGAAATCGCTGCACCTGTATTGCGTAGCGGCACGACGCGAGCGCGTCCAATATACGCCGCAGCACCTAATGCTTCCGTGTATACAACGCCATGATAAGACACATCAGGTTCATTTAAACGGCGAAAACGGTCTTTATGTTCAGCCCAAGGGAATTTGCCACTATCCACAATAATGCCACCAATACTGTTACCGTGACCGCCAAGATATTTGGTGAGTGAATGCACAACAATGTCTGCGCCATGTTCAATCGGACGGCATAAATACGGTGAAGGAACGGTATTATCGACAATCAATGGTACGCCGTGACGATGTGCAATTTCTGCCAGTTTTTCAAAATCGGTAATATTGCCCAGCGGATTGCCAATGGATTCACAAAAAATCGCTTTGGTTTTTTCATCAATTAACGCTTCAAACGCATCGGGCGTGCGGTAATCGGCAAAACGGGTTGTAATGCCATATTGGGGAAGCGTGTGCGCAAATAAGTTATACGTCCCGCCATATAACGTCGACGCTGAAACGATGTTATCACCGGCCTCTGCAATGGTCATAATCGAATACGTAATCGCCGCCATACCCGACGCAAGTGCTAAACCCGCAATTCCGCCTTCAAGTTCTGCCACCCGTTTTTCAAGCACGTCGGTGGTTGGATTCATAATGCGCGTGTAGATATTCCCCGCCACTTTTAAATCAAATAAATCCGCGCCATGTGCGCTATCATCAAACGCATACGAACTCGTTTGATAAATAGGTACCGCAACGGCTTTGGTTGTTGGATCTGGACTGTATCCACCATGCACAGCAATCGTTTCAAGTTTCATAAAGTTTGACTCCTCAAGTCTACGTTAAGTGATTATTATTTTTCTACACTATTTCCAACACAATTTTTCCAATATGCGCGCGATTTTCAATCAACTCATGCGCATCATAAGCCTTTTTAAGGGGTAATACGGCGTGAATCACGGGCTTTATTCGCCCATCTTCAAGCATTGGCCAAACATATTTATATAATTTCGCAGCAATATTCGCTTTAAACTGATCATCCCGCGCTCGCAAAGTAGAACCCGTAATCGTTAATCGCTTGAGCATAACGGGCAGCAAATTCAATTCTGTTTTAAGACCTTGTTGCAACGCAATGTGAATAAGTCGACCATCAAACGCTAAAGAGCGAATATTTTGTGCAAAATAGGCCGCGCCAATTATATCCAAAATAACATCAACGCCACGATTTTGTGTTGTTTCTAAAACAACTTGAGAGAAATCGTTTTGGTTGTAATTTATTGCCACACTCGCGCCCAATTCTTTGCAAACTCGACACTTTTCATCCGACCCTGCGGTGACAAAGACGTTTGCCCCAAAGGCTTTTGCCATTTGGATTGCAGTCGTTCCAATTCCTCCACTTCCGCCATGAATTAACACTGTTTCACCTGCAACTAATTGCGCACGATTAAACAAATTACTCCACACCGTAAAAAACGTTTCAGGTAGCGCTGCGGCTTGAATAAACGTCAAATTTTGTGGGATGGGTAAGCAGAGACACGCAGAGGCAAGACAATACTGCGCATAGCCACCGCCATTCACCAGCGCACAAACACGATCCCCAACCGCTAAATTTGTCACGGATGTACCCACTTCAACAACGGTTCCCGCGATTTCCAAGCCTAAAATAGGGGACGCACCAACAGGTGCAGGATACAAACCTTTGCGCTGCATAATATCAGGATAATTCACCCCCGCAGCGGACACTTTTATTAACACTTGATGCGCTGCGGGCGTTGGCATATCGCATTGAGCCAGTTTTAAAACGTGATTTTGAATATCTATAACATCCATTTTTTTGGTTAAAGTCGATAAGATTTTAAAATGGATTTTAGTAATACAGGGTCTTGCAAGGCATCGAGTTCTTTTTGTTTTTCTTTAATGGCAAATTGTATATCTCGAATATTCATTGATAACGATTTTATTATGCTTTCTGGCGATAACTTTGCATAAGGTGAAATATTGAGTTGTATTCGAAAAGGTAATTCAATCTCGTCAATTTCTTGTTCTAATTCGCTGAGTTGTTCTTGCAAAATTTTATTAAAATGCTTTAAACGATCATCAGCTAATGTATTTAACTTTTGCTGATCAATTTGCTCAATCTCGAGTTGCAGCGCTAATAGTTGCAGTAAATCTTTTTTGCGATACGCCTCATTCACCCGCTGCATCAGCTCCGTTTTTCGCTCCCGCTCCACTTCATCTGGTTCGCGGTCTGGATGAAGAACGGCGACTAGCTTACGAAATACTTCTTGAATCGATTTACTGGTAATTTGTTCTTCTTCTTTTTCTCGCGCTTCTTTTTCGAGTTGTTTTGTCGTTTTTTTGCGTTGCTGACGTTTACTTTCCCGATGTGCTTCGCGCTCTTGCTCGGCTTGCAGTTTTGCTGCTATTGCTTCCTGTACTTTTTCAGGAGAGCTAAAATCGACATTTTCATCAAACTCCATATCATACATATCTTCAAACATCGATTTCATCGCTTGGCTAATAGATGAATTCATTTCGTCACTTTCCGCATCAAAATCTAAGTCATTGTAGCGATTATAAATCACTTTAAGCTCTTCTCGGCCTTCATGGATTAAATCACCCGATAAATCAAGAATCAAGGCTTTTAATTTAGCTTTATCTGTTTTTTTAAAAAAACTATCATTGTGAGCGGCATCAAATAAATGTACTAAATCCACTCGGCATTGCGTGTAATTATCAACAAATGGCTGATATTCACCATGAAATTTTTGTTGATATTTTGGAAGGGTATCTTGCCAGTCTTGTAAGATTTTTTTCTGTGCATCGATTTTTTTAATTAATGAATTAAACTTTTTTTGTGCTTTGGAAAGTGAGGTACTTTCAATATCACTGTCCTGATGGATATGTACAATTTTTGTGGTCATCATTTATTTATCCATAAATTTGTCTAATTCCAAGCGATGAAGCGCAAGCCACTGCATAGCAATAATAGGGATGGCGGAGTCAATTTCATTGCGTAGCACCATTTGATAAGCCTCAGAAAATGACGCCGCACGAACAAGAATATCCTCATTTTCATGCGCTAAGCCATGAATTCCACCCACATTTTCACTGTTCACAAGCCCACAAAATAAGGAAATTTTCTCTGAAGAGCCACCGGGCGAGAGATACATGGTATTGATTGGTATTAATTTTTCAACCACGCAACCCGCTTCTTCAAATGATTCACGAATGGCCACTTCTTGCGGTGACTCATTTTCTTCCATAATACCGGCTACAATTTCAATGAGCCAAGGAGAGTTGATTGGCTGATCTATTGCACCCACACGAAATTGCTCAATTAATATCACTTCGTCGCGCCCAGGATCATACAAAACCACCGCCACGCAATTCCCGCGAACAAATAGCTCACGCGACACCTCGCCGCTCCACCCGCCAGCGAACAACGTGTGTTGCAAATGGTATTTTTCCATTTTGAAAAAACCATTATACATAACCGCTTTGTTTAAAATTTTAACATCTTTTTTCATGATATAATTTTCGGTATTGAAAGGTTTAAAAGGAAAACGTCATGCCGCACAATAGACCAATCTCACCACATTTACAAATTTACAAATTGCCACTGACAGCGATAATTTCAATTAGCCATCGTTTAACCGGTGTATTTTTAAGCGCAGGCCTAATTGGACTCGTTTTTATAATATGGCAAATTACGTTAGGTGAAGAAAATTTTAATTACATGCAAACGGCACTTCACACAATGCCATGTCGAATTCTAATTATCGGCTTTGTGTATGCGTTAATGTTTCATTTGTGTCATGGTCTGCGGCATTTGCTTTGGGACGCGGGTCAAACCTTTTCGCGTGAAAAATTGACGTATTATGCATTGATTGAATTATTCATTTCAGCAAGCTTAACGCTATTCTTTGCAATGGAGATTATGTGAAAAATCCACTTTCCAAGCCGCCTTTAGCGCATACTCATTGGCTGCGACAACGATTAAGTGCGTTATTTCTACTGCCTTTGTCCTATTGGCTTTTTATATTTGCAGAACACTGTCTTCATGCAAACTACAGCGAGATGCTAACATGGCTACATTTACCCCTTAATCAGTACGCGCTGATTGCTTGGTTTTTACTTGTTTGCTATCACGGCGCAATAGGTATGCAGGTCATTTTTGAAGATTATATTCCACGCCACCGCCAGCGACTCGCTATTTGGACTGCAAACACTTTTTTTATGGGACTTGCGCTGGGTGCTGTTATTTTTCTTGTTCAAATATAGAGCGCAACACTTATGTTAATTGACACACCAGCATTCATCATCAACGAAGCAACGTTAAAGACGAATCTCAATACGCTTGGACAATTGCGTAAACAATCTGGCTGCAAAGTGCTTTATGCCATGAAAGCCCTGCCTTGTTCGCGTGTTCTCGAAATTGCAAAACCCTTTGTAGATGGCTTTTCCGTCAGCTCATTATTTGAAGCGCAACTCGCACGAGATATTCTAGGAAAAGAAGGTGAAGTGCATTTAACAACACCTTCACTCATTGCACAGGAACTTTACGAATTAACCACTTTATGCTCTCATATCAATTTTAATTCATTAAGTCACCACGCACTTTACGCCCCTATCGCGCAAACCCAAGCGCAAATAGGTATGCGTGTGAATCCAAAACTTTCTTTTTCAACTGATGAACGCTTTGATCCATGCCGCCCTCATTCTAAATTAGGCGTGGATATTGATACACTTTGGCAATCGAATCATTTAGAAGAAAAGGAAATACATGGCCTGCATTTTCATACGGTATTTTCAGCGAAAGATTTTACCCCTCTACTGAAAACCGTTGAAAAATTACGTCGTTATTTTGGTAATAAACTAGAAAAATTAAAGTGGATCAATTTAGGTGGTGGATACTTATTTAACAGTATTAATGATTATCAGCCGTTTATCGATGTGGTGACCCTGCTGCGCAAAGAGTTGAAACTGGATATATACATTGAACCAGGCAATGGCATTGTTGGGAATGCCGCGAATTTGGTAGCGACTGTAATAGATTGCTTTGAAAGTGATGGCAAAAACATCGTAATTTTAGATACGTCCGTAAATCACAATCCAGAAGTTTTTGAATATCAGCGTCTTTTGGATATAACCGAGCACGATAACACAGGTAAATATACTGCCATGATTGCAGGTGGCACTTGCCTTGCGGGGGATGTTTTTGGTGAATATCGCTTTAAGCAACCACTGCAAATTGGCGATAAAATCACCTTGAATCATGTGGGTGCGTATAGCCAAATTAAAGCACACCGATTCAATGGGCATAATCTCCCATCTATCTACTTGCAAACCATTGATGGTGAAATGCAGTTGCTAAAACGCTATACCTATCAAGATTATCAACAGCAATGGACGATGTCCACCTAACACTTTGAATATACGTAACTAACCAGAATTTCTATTATTCCTATTTTTATTTTCAATTTTTGACAGTACCAATGACCACTCGAGATAGATTACTTCAACTTTTTCATGTCCTTCCACAACAAGAGCAAAATGTATTGCTCGTGTTATCTGTCGTTTATGCACCTGTTGGACAAAATCAGTTGATTGCTTTGCTAAAATCTTCGGGATTTGACAGCGGTACAATACAAAATGTTAATCGAGATTTTTGGGAACGATTTCAGAAAATGGGTTTTATCACTCAACGAGAAGGCTGGAGTTGTCATGTTGAAATGATGGAACCGTTGATGCGAATAGCCATTGATCAGCCATGGTTTACAAAACTCATGCAGCAAATCATTATGGATAAAAGCTCATTTAGTTTTATGTCACCCGACATAAACGTGCTGCATCAAGTCAAAAGAATGCGTTTATTTCTCTATCAAGGTAATGAAACCGGTTTTGCAGCAAATATCAGTTATCTATACGAGAATTTTCCTCGCTATTTCTTTGACCAAATTCACCAATTATTTTTTACGAATTTTGATGAAATATGGTTTGCTTCTCTACCTCAGAAAATTCGTTTTTTAGTCTTAAAATATATGCTCATTGGTGATGGAATTAAATTCGATGAAAGACAACATCGTTTATATCTTTTATTAGAAGATAATTTTTCGCAGGGCTCAAATCACATAGAAATTCGGCAAGCACTTATTGAACATCGATTGTTACGAGGTAATGAACAAGATGCGCAAGTTTGGTTGCGTGATGATTATTCAGCGGATGGATTAAAACTTAAGGCATTACATGATATTTTGCATAACAGATATGATGAGGCACTTGATAAATTTAATCTCGCGTTAAAAGTTCTCAGAAAAAACAATAAACGCACCGTCACACTTGGCGGTATTTACGACTTTTTCTACGGCATTATGCTCTTGCGTACCTGTCACTTAGCCAATCTTCAGCTACTTCAAACTTATTTAACACTTTGTGCAAAAAAAAATGTCGATATTTTTTATGCATTGAATGACATTCTCGCTGAAGCATTGGATGTTTATCAAGGGAAAAAATCGATTGAAAATGCCTCAAACCTTTTTACTAGAAAGCATTTACCCTTTGAAAACTTCGCACAATTACTAATGATTTATTGGCTCGGTGAATCGAATAGATTAAACTCCCCCTCCCAACAAGTACTATTACTCTCACCTTTAGTGAATTATTGTCAACTTGCTCAAGAACTTGAATACAAATGGTTTGCTGCCATGAGTGCAACACTCTTAGCTCGACTCAATTATTCTCACAAAACAGTGGATAAAATTGCTAAGCAATTTGCGAATGCACCTTATTTAGCCTTGATTGACAGTTTTCCGCGCATGAGTGCATGGGAGCGGGCTTTAGAAGCACTTTCGCAACTCAATACCTTAAATGCGCCATCTCAAAATGCAACCTCATCTGAGTCGAGATTAGTTTGGGCGTTAAGCATTAATGATGAAGATGACATCACTTTTGAACCTAAAGAGCAACGTCTTGGCAAAAACGGTAACTGGTCAAAAGGCCGTACCATTGCTTTGAAACGTTTATACAATGAACTCGATACTTTTCATTATTTAACAGAGCAAGATATTAAAATTTGTAAAAATATACGTATGAGCCGCAGTCAAGATGGCTATTATGGCTATTTCACCGACGCCTATGTTTTTCCTAAAGAAGTGTTATTTGATGCCATTGGTCATCCCAATGTTTACTGGGCATCTCAAATTCAATACGATGCACCTATCGACATTAAAGCTGCAGATCCACAATTATTAATTGACGAAATAGATAATCAGCTACATTTATCCATTCAGCCTAAAATACCTCATGAAGCCAAAATGGTTGTACAAAAAACCGCAACAGGCGTTTTAATTTACAATATCAATGCACAGCATCAAAGAGTGGCAGAAATTCTAGGAGAGACGGGGGTAAACATTCCAAGCGTTGAGCGCAAACGGCTTATGGAAACCATTTCCTTCATTCCAACGACATTGACAATCCAATCTAACATGGTCGGCATGGCAACCCAAGCACTGACGGTTTCTCCAGACAATCGATTACATTTGCATTTACAACCCATAGGCGAAGGCCTTTATATAGATGTTTTTATTCAGCCCTTTTTAGATGGTGGACCACTTTATAAACCAGCAAATGGTGGCACAACGGTATTGGCGGAAATTGAAGGGAAACAACTGCAAACCACCCGTAATTTTGCTATTGAGAAAAACTATGTTGCTGAACTATTTGAAAAATGCCCTAACCTACCACCTATTAGTTCTTTAAAATGGCAACTCGAGGAGCCTGAAAATGCGCTGGAAACACTGCTCAACTTACAGGATATTACCGAATTTGCCGTATTAGAGTGGCCCAAAGGGAAAAAAATCAAAATCAGCCGCGAAATGGGATTAACGCAAGCACGTTTTTCTGTGCGCCAAGAAAAGAATTGGTTTAATGTTGAGGGTGAATTAGTCATTGATGACGAAACCGTTCTTGATATGCAACGTTTAATGCATTTACTTGCGAATTCATCAGGGCGTTTTTTGAAGTTAGAAGATGGTCAAATTATTGCGCTGACCAATGAACTGCGTCAAAGACTCGATGATTTATCGGGACTTGGTGAAGTCAAAGACGATAAAATTCAGTTTCATGCCTTAGCCGCACAGACCTTAGATGAACTCACGCAAGGCATGAACATCAATGCAAGTAAGCCTTGGAAAGAACAGTTAAAGCGTCTTGATCAATTAAGTGATTTTAATCCAAAAGTGCCCTCAACCTTACAAGGTGAATTGCGGGATTACCAACATGAAGGTTTTTTATGGATGAGTCGCCTTGCCTACTGGGGCGCTGGTGCTTGCCTTGCTGACGATATGGGGCTAGGGAAAACGGTTCAAGCTTTAGCCTTAATTCTTTCTCGTGCTCCGCAAGGCCCTACGCTAATTCTAGCTCCAACCTCGGTATGTATTAACTGGCTTGAGGAATGCGCTCGATTTGCACCCACTTTAAATACGCAGCAATTTGGCACGGGTGATAGACAAACTATGCTTGATCATTTAGGCCCATTCGATTTAGTGGTCTGTAGCTACGGCTTGCTTCAAACGGAAGCGCAGCGCCTACAAAAAATTAAATGGCACACCTTAATTGCTGATGAAGCACAAGCAATTAAAAACACACTGACTAAACGATCAAAAGCCGCTATGGCTCTGCAAGCCGATTTTCGTATGGTAACAACAGGAACCCCCATTGAAAATCATTTAGGTGAATTATGGAATCTATTTAATTTTATCAATCCTGGTTTATTGGGTTCACTTAGTCGATTTAATGAGCGTTATGCAAACGCGATTGAAGATCATCATGATCACGCCGCGCAACAACGTCTTAAAAAATTATTACGTCCATTTATTTTGCGTCGCCTCAAAAATGACGTATTAACCGAATTACCAGCACGAACTGAAGTGACATTACATATTGAATTAAGTCATGATGAACGTGCCATTTACGAAGCGCTACGACGAAATGCGCTAAAAGTAATGCGTGAGGCCGGCGTACAATCAAATCAGCAACTGCAAGTGCTTGCAGAAATCATGAAATTGCGACGTGCATGTTGTCATCCCCGTCTTGTCATTGAAGAAAGTACTGTTAGTAGCTCAAAACTTCAAGCTTTTGAAGAATTAGTCGACGAACTTCTGGAAAATCGCCACAAAGCACTTGTGTTTAGCCAATTTGTTGGGCATTTAGCGCTTATTCGTGAATTACTGGATAAAAAAGGGATTTCGTACCATTATCTTGATGGATCCACCCCCGTCGCTCGTCGCAAAAAAGCCATGAATGCATTTCAAGCAGGTGAAGGTGATTTATTCTTAATTAGTTTGAAAGCTGGCGGAACTGGCCTTAATTTAACCGCTGCCGATTATGTAATACACATGGATCCATGGTGGAATCCTGCCGTTGAAGATCAAGCTTCCGATAGAGCGCATCGTATGGGACAAAAACGTCCTGTCACCATTTACCGTTTAGTCACAAAAGATACGATTGAAGATAAAATTGTAGAATTACATCATCTCAAACGCGATCTTGCCAATAGCTTGCTAGAAGGGGGTGAAATTAGCGGCAAAATGACAGTTGAAGATATGTTGGCTTTATTGCGAGATGCGGAATGAAACAAAATAACTCGAACAATGATAGATTACTGAATTAATTCCTATTTCACATATCCGTCAAAGCGGCATGCTATGTAGAAGTCAATTATTTAGAAAAAATTAGTTTTGTTGTATCAAATCCCAATGCAGCGGCTTTTGCAATTAACTTTTTCTTTAGATTATCCTCAATGGTAGGCGTACGGGCAAGCAACCAAAAATAAGACTTATCTGGTCCTGAAATTAAAGCGTATTGGTAATTTAAAGTATCTAATTCAAAAACAATATAAGAACCAAAAAATGGTCCAAAAAACGAAACTTTCAAATAAGCTTCATTAGGAGACTGCACGAAATACCCCCTACCTTCAGCCTCGCTCCATTCTTGCTTCTCGTTTGAATAGCCACGATTAAGCACTTTAAGACCGCCATCTGGGCGCATACTGTATTCCGCAGAAATTTGAGTTAGTCCTCGCTCAAAGCGATGATCTAACCGTGCAATTTCATACCATTTCCCCAAATAACGCTCTATTTGAAAAGAGGTAACCGGTGTAATATTGTCTGGAATGCACACACAACCAGTTGCTAACAAAACAAAGAGAATAAGGTTTTTTTTCATAAGCATCAACCTCATTAAAAATTTACGTCATCCATTGATTTGATACAAGAAAATAAAATGTAGCTTTATTAAATGCTATATCACATACAAAACAGCGAACGGAATTAAAAGTACAAATAAAATAGCTAAAATAAATAAAATAAAAGTACCCAACTCAAACTCCTTTGATTATCCTAATTTAAAATTAAAAAAACACTTAACTCTATTGAATCATTTACTTATCAAATGTTCAAAGCGACTTAACGAAGGGGCAAACATTAAACTTCTACAAATAATGTCCATACGTTACCGTATAAATACAAAAAAAGTCTAGTTATTTTCCTCTTGTTCGAATTTAAATTTTCTTCTTCAAACCTCTTTACGATCTGTAATATCAAATCGAACGGTAATGTATTTCTTTGGTTTAGGTGGAATAGTCTCAGCATCCATAACGGGCACAATAACTGAACTCACCCAGTATAATGTTCCATTTTTATGACGATTACATATTTCACCACGCCAAATTTTACCACTCTGAATAGTATCCCAAAGTTCACGATAGAAACTTGATGAATGCACATTGGATTTCACAATTCGGTAGGTTGAACCAAGCAATTCTTTTTCGGTGTACCCTGAAAGCATACAGAAATTATCATTTGCATAGGTAATGATACCTAATGCATCGGTTTCTGCAATCACAACCGCATTATTAAGTGCGAAATAATGTTCTAAATAATTCTCTTTTAATAACTCAGCTTTTCTACGCTCATTCTTTTCAGTTAACAGCTTATAAATTAGATCATCTAATTCGTCATTGCTATGCAAATTCAACAACTCTGGAATTTTGGGTGCTAAGTAAATGGCTGTAATAAAAGATAAAACTGCAGTAACACTTTTCAATATGGCATCCAACCAATATATTGGTTGCCAAAACGTCACGATATCCATTAAATGCGTAATACCGCAAGCAAGTACAAAAAACGAAAACAGCCACAACAAGCGGTTCCAAGCCAGCCCTATATGTTTTCTTGCAAAGAGAATAAGCGCAATTCCAATATAGGAATACGATAGGAAAATAAACCCATCGCTCACAACATACCAAGTTAATAAATCCCATGACCATTTAATACAAAAACCGTGTGGCATAAAATCATTTTGAAACAGCGTAAACATCCAGTTTTACCTCAAATAAGTTCAAACAAGACAACTACATCAAAAATACTCAACCGAAATGGCATCTAAAGCCATTTTTATTTGAAGAGGTGAGATTTCATTCATACAAAAACAAGATGTTTTATCTGGTTTGCAAGCATTACAATTTCTATCAACCACAAAATATTGTGCCTTTTTTCCAATCGGCTGCCAGCGAACAGGATGAATAGGTTTAATAGGCGGGTAAATTCCAAGTGAGTGTTTTTGTAAAGCAGCAGCTATATGAACAGGTCCCGTACTTGAAGCCACTAAGCCATCACATACGTCAATTAATGACATGAATTCAGATAATGACATAAAATCAATGACGTTTGTTACACGTTCACCCACTTTATCCAGTAACGGCTGAATAGCGTCTTTATCGTTTGACGTACCAGAAACAAAAATCTGAAACTTATTCAAATCAAGCATTTCAATTAATGAAATAAAATGATTCAAATCCCATTCCCTTCCGCTACCACGTGATTTTGGATGTAAAATAACTTTAAATTTATTAGTCTGCAGTAAATCAGTCACTTTTTGAGGCAAAGGCGCAATTTTTGTCATCGAAAATAACGCTTCAATTTCTTTTAATGAATAATCAAATCGAATGCCAAATGGTTTGAGTAATTTGAGATTGAGCTGGGCTTCATGTAGTGGCGAGTTTTTACGACTCAGCCGGACAAAATTCGTACACGTAAGCCAATGAAATGGGCGATTTATCGTGCCGATACGATAAGGAATTTGAAGCTGTTTTGCACGATAGGCAATTTTTTTATTGGGTAATACATGAATAATGCATTCAGGTTTTTTTCCATCTAATGTAATTTCTTTTGTTTTGAAATCATCAACATCGATAAAAACATCTACAGCACTACACGATTCTATAATTGCCTGCGTATATTTTGTTCCCATAAAACCAATAATAAGGTCAGGAAAAGCTTGTTTTAAAAGCGTTGCGAATGGCAACGTTAAAACGACATCGCCAATACTGTCTACTCGACTAATAATAACGTTCGACAGTGTTTCAATTTTTATATTCATATTTATCTATCAAATAATGTTTAACAATAATTCGGACAGTTATAAAAAAGTACCTGAATTAACGCCAAACAAATTGACCGTTTACTCGTGCTCCCAACATCGACATGCCGTAATCTTGAACTTCTTTTTTACTATGTTCTTTTTCCCGGTTAATTTTATCCATTTTATATAATTTTCTACTAATCCAATTCATTCGTAAATGTTTCAAACATAGTCGACGATTGGGTAAATCGCTTTTAGCAGACAATCCACGCTCTTGTCGCATCAACTTTTGTGTCATCGATCCGTAATGATGAATCCATGAATCACTCGTAAAAGCGCACGGAATTTTAGCTCTCAACGCTTCATGTAAAAACAGCGTATCTTCGTAGCCTAGTAATAGTGGAACAGGTTGAAAATAGCCAATTTCTTGCCAAACTGTATCGTGAATTGCAACACACACCGCATGCCAAACATTAGAGCGCAGAGCTCCTTTCATTTTTTCTTTAGATTGACTAACAAAATCCTCGAAATCATAATCAAGCTCACCTTCAATCATCGAGGGTGAAATCATTTTTACGTTGTTTTTTTCTGCTGCATGAATCAAATTTTCAATCCAATTTTCAGAAACTAAAATGTCATTATTCATCACAATTGTCCACTTCGCTTGCAGTGCTAATGCACCTTGATTCCAAGCAACTCCACACCCTAAGTTTGTTTTGTTATAAATTTTTCCACCTAATGGCAACGTGTCGAGATAATCACGAGTTCCATCACTCGAGTTATTATCTACAACAACAACACGACTCAAATCAACACCATGTTTAATCATGCTATCAATACATTGTTTGGTGTACTCAACTTGGTTATAACAAGCGAAAGTAATGGCGTAATCGATTTTTTTCATTGTTTAAATTGTTTATATTGATTGAAATGGTTTTTTTTGTGAAATTTTTGATGGAATTGAAAAAAGCACATGGTAAGGAATAAAAAATGCGATTGTTCGATTTATGTATTTACGTAAAGTAATTTTAATGGAACGAGTTCTTTTTTTTGAATGACCTAATATTTTAAAATAAGTAAAATTATTTATGCCAAGATAATGAATTGGGATTTTAAATTTCCATGAAACAAATGGAAGTGACAATTGATCACGCTTAACACCGCTAAGATAAGCGGACCACCAAGCATCCATTAATATTGACATCGTTGAATTGTTTTTTCTAATCAATACATTTGCAGATACAAGTCCGTTGTTTACAGGATAATTAGCTTCACTGTATTCCCTCATTTTTTTTGTTATGTTCCATATCCAATCATGTGAATAATAACTACAAGCCGCTCCTTCAGAATAAATACAATTTCTTTCAGAATGTGTATAGGCGAAAAAAACACCATCTAACTCATTGATTTCAGATAATAATTCATATAAATCACCAACAATTTTGACATTACCATCTATATAAACAGTAATATCGTAATCAGATAGGAAAATATGCGGGTGCATTTTAACGTAACGATTCACATCTTTATTATCTAAGTCTGGCAAATTTAATAATTTTGTGCACCAGAAATCATTATCTTGGTGTACTTCATTATCCGTAAAACAAAAATAATCAATACGACTATCGACGAATGACGGAATTTCCAATTTATCATACCCACCCGTAATACAAGTATAAACTGCTATTTTTAAATTATT